>NZ_JARWAK010000001.1:0-458267 GCF_031451675.1 Halomonas koreensis
GACGGTGCCCTTCGGCGGGGTCAAGCAGTCGGGCAACGGCCGCGACAAGTCCCACCACAGCCTGGAGGAGTACTCCGAGCTGAAGAGCGTGTGGATGACGCTGGCGCCCTGAGGGTGGTGCGCGTGTCCCGTGGGGGCCGCCCATCCCCGGGCGCTGATCGGCGTGGTCGGCGGCGCTATCGTCCATCGCGCCGAGGACTTCCGGTCCTGGGCGGCTCCCACGTCCGTCAGGGCGCCGCCAGCGGCGCCCCCAGGTTTCATCGACGTGCCATTGGGAAACGCTTTCCACGTCGCTTGCCGGCCCTCGGGCCGGCCTTTTTGATGGCGCGCCCGGCGGGCGGGAATCGCGTATCCTGTCGGGCCCGTCGATAGAGCGCCCGAGGAGGCTCCCGCCATGCGTCGTCTGCCCTCGTTGACCGCGCTGCGCACCTTCGAGTGCGCCGCTCGGCATGCCCACTTCGGCCGCGCGGCGGCGGAGCTGTGCGTCACCGACAGCGCCGTCAGTCACCAGGTCCGCCAGTTGGAGGAGCAGCTCGGGGCGACGCTGTTCGTGCGCCGCGGGCGTCACATGCAGCCCACGCCCCAGGCTCGGCGCCTGCTGCACAGCCTGCAGCAGGCCTTCGAACGGGTCGGCGAGGCCTGCGAGGCGATCGCCGCCCCGGGCACCCAGGCCACGCTGCAGGTGGCCGTGCCCGCTGAGCTGGCCCAGAAGTGGCTGGTGGGCCGGCTGGACGACTTCTGCCGCCGGCACCCGCATATCGACCTGCACCTGCATGCCCGGGCCTACGACGTCCAGAGCCTCGGCCCCGACCTCGATCTGGCGATCATCTACGGCGCCGGGCCGGCGGATGCCCACGAGCTCTTCGTGCGCCCCCTGCCGCCGCTGCACTTCTTCCCGGTGTGCAGCCCGGGGCTGTTCAATGCGGGCGGCCTGACCCGCCCCGAGGACCTCGCCCGCTGCCGGCTGCTGCACGACGACCAGGACGGCGGCACCTGGGCCGCCTGGCTGGCCACCCACGCCGGCGACGCCCGGGCCGGGCGCAATCTCTACTTCGAGCATGCCGGCCTGGCCCTGGAAGCCGCCGCCAATGGCCTGGGCGTGGCGCTCGGCGATGCGCTGACGGCCTCGGAGGACCTGACACGAGGGCGGCTGGTGCGCCCCTTCGCCGCCAGCGTGGGCTCGCTCGGCCAGTACGCGCTGGTCTGCGACCGCCAGCGCCTCGAGCGGCCGGCGGTCGCGCACTTCATCGACTGGTGCGTCGCGCGTCTCGCGACCCCTGAATTCCATTCAAGGGTGGCGCAATAATCGTCGTTGGTGCGTCGCGAGAGGCCGCACCTAGCATCGGAATACCCCAACCACGAGAACGAGGTGTTCCATGGCGCGCTTGCTGACCTCCCTGCCCAAGACCGACGGTTTCCGGCTGCCCGGCGAGTTCGAACCCAAGGCCGGCTGCTGGCTGGGCTGGCCGGAGCGCCCGGACGTGTGGCGCAACGGCGGCAAGCCGGCGCAGCGGGTGTGGGTCGGGATCGCCGCCGCCATCGCCGAGAGCGAGCCGGTCACCGTCTGCGCCTCGGCCGCCCAGTTCGCCAACGCCCGGCGCCTGCTGCCGTCCTCGGTGCGGGTGGTGGAGATGACCTGCAACGACAGCTGGTTCCGCGACAGCGGGCCGGCCTTCGTGGTCAACGACGCCACCGGCGAGGTGCGTGGCGTGGACCTCGAGTTCAACGCCTACGGCGGCCTCGACGGCGGCCTCTACTTCCCCTGGGACCAGGACGACCAGATCGCCCGGAAGGTGCTCGAGATCGAGGGGCTGGACCGCTACCGGGCGCCGCTCATCGCCGAGATGGGCGGCATCCAGTCCGACGGCCAGGGCACCCTGCTGACCACCGAGCAGTGCCTGCTCAACCGTAACCGCAATGGCCACCTGGGCAAGGACGCGGTCACCCGGCACCTCGAGGACTACCTCGGCGCCGAGCGGGTCATCTGGCTCCCCCGGGGCTGCAAGTTCGACGAGACCGATGGCCACATCGACGACCTGGCCTGCTTCGTGCGCCCCGGCGAGGTGCTGCTGCAGTGGACCGACGACCGCGACGACCCGCAGTGGGAGATCTACCAGGAAGCCTATGAGGTGCTGCGCGGCACCCGCGACGCCCGCGGCCGCGAGCTCACCGTGCACAAGCTGCCCCAGCCACGGGCACTGGAGTGGACGGCCGAGGAAGCCGAGGGCCTGGATCGGGTCGACGGCACTCACCTGCGCCAGGCCGGCACCCGCATCTGCGCCTCCTACATCAACTACTACGCCGGCAACTCGGTGATCGTGGTGCCGCTGTTCGGCGACCCCAACGATCGCGTCGCCCAGGCCACCCTGGCCGAGCTGTTCCCCCGTCACCGCATCGTCGGCATCGAGGGTTCCCGCGAGATCCTGCTCGGCGGCGGCAACGTCGCCTGCATCACCATGCCCCAGTACGCCGCCCCGACGCCGACCGGCGGCTAAGCCCGGAGGCCCGGCCCTCTGCCTGCAGCCAGGGGCCGGGACCTCTCATCCCCAGAGCGAAAATCGGCCCATGGGGCCGCCGGCGCCCGCGCGTGCGGAGCCGTGGGGCCCCGTGGCCGGAAACCGACTCGACAACAACCAACAACCGAGTGAGGTATCCACGATGACGCAATCCACCACCGTCCCGGGCGAGGCCCGGAGACTCCCCCGCATTGGCGTCGACCATCCGCTGGCGATCGCCGCCGCCGTGGCGATCAGCTTCGTCGGCAACGCCGTGGTCATGGGCATGCCGTTGATGGTCGGGGCATGGGCCGACTTCCTGCACTTCGACGAGCAGCAGGTGGGCTGGCTGGCCTCGGCGGACCTGGGCGGCATGTTCCTGGCCTCGCTGGCCACCGCCGTCCTGGTGTCGCGCCTCAATCGGCGCCACCTGGCGCTGCTCGGCATCCTGGTGGCGATCGCCGGCAACTACTTGTCGACCCAGTATCAGGACTACTCGTCGCTGCTGGCGATGCGCGTGCTGGCGGGTTTCGGTGGCGGCATCTGCTACTCCACCGGCATCGCCTGCCTGGCCATCACCACCCGGACCGGGCGCAACTTCAGCATCATGATGTTCGGCCTGGTGGCGATCAACGCCATCGAGCTCTACACCATTCCCCACCTGACCGGGGCCTGGGGCATCGACGGCATCTTCCTGGCCTTCTGCGTGGCCTTCGCGCTGTGCCTGGCGGTGTTGCCCGCCCTCTATCCGCACACCCCGGCCGGCGCCGAGAAACTGGCCGGCGAGCGCTGGGCGGATACCGCGCCGCGCCTGCCGCGTCTACTACCGTGGTGCTGCCTGTTGGCGGTAGCGTGCTTCTATATCACCATCGGCTCGTTCTGGGCATTCATCGAGCGCGCCGGGGTCGACGCCGGGCTGACGGATGCCTTCATCGCCAACGTGCTGACCCTGGGCAACGTCTTCACCCTCTCCGGCTGCGTCGCGGCGGTCTGGCTGAGTCGTCGTGCCGGCCAGTCGCGGGTGCTGATGGCCGCACTGGTGGGCATGGCCGGGGTGCTGGCGCTGTTGGCCATGGAGATATCGGCGACCACCTTCGTCATCGGCACCTTCGGCTTCTGCATCGCCTGGCTGTTCACCGACATCTTCCAGCTCGGCACCCTGAGCCATATCGATGCCTCGGGCCGCTATGCGGCGCTGGTGCCGGCCGCCCAGGGGGTCGCCCAGACCGCCGCCCCGGCGATCGCCGGCTTCCTGCTGGCTCGCGAGCTGGGCTACGGCGCGGTGATGCTGCTGGGGGCGGCCGGGTCGCTGGCGGCGTTGTGCCTCTATGCCGTCGTCTACGCCCGACTGCGACGGCTGGCGCCCCAGATGGCCGACGCCGAGTAGTCGCTGGCAGATGAGCGCGACAACGAGCGAGCCCCCTGGGGGGCTCGCCTACTGTTCTGTCTGCTGGCGGGAGACCAGCGCCACGTGGTCGAGAAACAAGCGGAACAGCTGGGACTGGCTGGAGATCTCGAGGCGCTGGTAGATGTGCTTGCGGTGCACCTTGACGGTGCCGTCGCTGATGTCCAGCTCCCGGGCCGCCGACTTGGTGGAGTGCCCGGCCAGCAGCAGCCGGACGATCTCCCGTTCGCGCTGGGTCAGGGTCTCCTGGCCGAAGCTGTCGAAGGCGGCCTCCACCGGCTCGTGCTCCTCGAGGCTGGCCTGGAACCTGTGCCCCTGCCATTTCCAGTATTCGCCCAGCAGCGCCTCGAGCACCGGGCTCGCATGGCGCAGGGCCTGCAGGGTCCGGCGGGTCAGACGCGGGCCCTGGTCCGTGAAGCCCAGCGATACCACCATCACCACGTCGGCGTCGACCCGGGCGAAGAGCCCGACCTCATCGGCGAGCCCCAGGGCGCGATAGTAGTGGTGGTAGTAGTCGCTGCTCTCGAAGCGATCCGGGGCCAGCTCGCGCAGGCGGTAGGCGCCGCCGTCGAGGCCGTCGTGGACGGCCTTGAAGAAGGGATCCAGCAGGTAGGCCTCGCTCAGGTAGCGCTCGATCCCCTGCTCCCGCCGCGATGGCGGGTAGTTGTCGTGGATCAGCAGCGGCCGATGCTGGCCCTTGTAGGTATTGATCAGGATGGTATCGAACCCGCACAGGGCCTGCAGGGTCTGTTCCAGCAGGCCCGGAAAACCGGTGCCGCCGGCGCTGCGGATCAGTCGGGCCAGGTGCTGGTGCCAGGCCTGGCTGTCGGCGGTGGCGAGGGAGTCGGGTGCGATCACGTCGGGCGGCCTCGGCGGACGAATCCGGTAGCGGGATGCCGCCAGCATACCATGGCCGGCGGCCGTGCCGGGGTGGCGGGAAGTGCCCGCTGGCCTCATCATGGGGGCATTAGCGATCGCCGTGGCCATGGGAGGAGAAGGACGACGCCATGCTGGGATTCCTGCAGGGAGCGGCCTACGGCCTGTTCCTGACCTGCCTGCCCTGGTGCCTGGTCGGCCTGGCCAGCCCCCGCCTGGCGGTGCCCTCCGAGCATCCCACCCGCTGGCAGGCGGTGGTGCGCTATGCCTTCCTGGCGCCCTTTCTCAGCCTGCTGATGTGGCTGACCTCGCTGTGGGGCGGCTTCGACCCCAGCCTCGCCGGCTGGCTGGCCGGGCTCGCCGGGATCGCCGTGGAGATCCCCCTGGAGCGGCGCTGGCGACGCTTCCGGGCGCGGCGCCACAAGCGCCGCCTCGAGGCCATGCTGCAGGCGGAGGCCGATCGCCGGCGCGCCGAGGCGTCCCGGGAGGCCGGCGTCAGCGAGCTCGACCCGGCGGCGCCGCCGGCCGATGCCGACGAGGTGGTGCAGGCCCTGTGCCGCGCCAAGCAGGCGTTGGTCGAGGTCGGGCGCGACGACCATGCCGCCCAGGTCGATCGCCTCTACAGCCGCTACCGGCACGTGCTGGAGGTGCTCGGCTCGCGCTTCGACGCCACCGAGCTGGCCCACGAGCGGGCCCGCTCCCTGGTTGAGGAGGTCTGTTACGGCGCGGTGGACACCTTCACCGCCATGGCCTCCCAGGCGCGCGGCGTGCAGGGGCTGGACGTGGAATTCATCCGCCGCCGGCTGGGCCAGGAGGCCGACCGGCTCAGCGCCAACGAGACCAGCGCCCTGCGCCGCCGGCTGGCGCTGATCGAGGACACCGAGCGCTCGCTGCGCCGGCTGGCCGCACGCAACGAGGCGGCGTTGACGGCGCTGGACGACACCAGCGTGGCCCTGTCGCGGATCGTCACCGACCGACCCCGGGCCCGGGTCGGGGCCGACCAGGCCTGCGAGGAGCTGCGCCGCTTCATCGATGGCGCCGGGCGCTATGGCCGCGAGACGCGATAGACTGCAAGCATGAGGAGGGAGAGCCCCATGAGTGACGCCCCCGACACCGGCCGCGGCGACCCGCTGTCGCTGCCGCCGGTGGAACGCATCGCCGAAGAGCTGGAGCGGCCGGCGGCCGATGCCCCCGAGCATGCCGAGGCGGATGCCGAGCTCGCCGCCATGGCCGAGCGCTTCGTCGCCGAGACCCTGGAGGCCGAGGGGGAGGGCGCGGCCGACCGGCAGCGCCGGGCGGTGGACGAGATGGGCCTCGAGCTCCAGCAGCAGGCGGCGCGACAGAGCGAGATGCTCAAGACGCCGCTGCGCAAGCTGGCCCGGCACGGCGAGGAGGGCGGGCCGGTGGCCAAGGCGCTGGTCGAGCTGCGCGGCCGCATGGAGGCCCTGGATCCCCGGCACCATCGGCTGACCCCGGGGCCGATGGATCGGGTGCTGCGCCTGCTGCCGGGCACCAGCAGTCGGCTGCAGCGCTACTTCCACCGCTTCGAGACCGCCCAGCAGGCGCTGGAGGCGATCATCGCCGATCTCCAGGGCGGCCGCGACATGCTGGATCGGGACAACCTCACCCTCTCCGACGACCAGGAGGCCATGCGCGCCACCCTGGAGCAGCTGGCGCGCCAGGTGGCGCTGGGGCGGCTGATCGATGACCGCCTGAGCGCGGCCCTGGCGGACATCGCCGACGAATCGCGGCGCCGCTTCGTCGAGGAGGAGCTGCTGTTCCCACTGCGCCAGCGCATCCTCGACCTCCAGCAGCAGCAGGCGGTCTGCCAGCAGGGCGTGCTGGCCCTCGAGGTGATCATTCGCAACAACCGCGAGCTGATGCGCGGGGTGGATCGCGCCATCAACGTCACCGTCTCGGCCTTGAGCGTGGCGGCCACGGTGGCGCTGGCGCTGGCCAACCAGCGGCTGGTGCTCGACCGCATCGAATCGCTCAACGCCGCCACCAGCGAGACCATCGCCGGCACCGCTCGGGCGCTGCGCCAGCAGGGCGTGGACATCCAGACCCGGGCCGCCTCGGCCAACCTCGACATGAAGGCGCTGGAAGGCGCCTTCGCCGACGTCATGGCGGCGGTGGACGACCTGGCGAGCTACCGTCGCGAGGCCCTGCCGCGGCTGGGCGAGCAGATCGAGCGCCTGGAGACCCTGTCCCATCGGGGTCAGGCGGCCATCGAGCGCCTCGATCGCGGCGGCGAGGCTCGGGGCGACGGTCCCGACGGCTGAGCCGGGCGACGCTCATTCGAAGCGCGAGGCGGCGTCCCGGAGGGCCCGTCGCAGCCGGGCCCAGGCCGCCTCGCCCCCCTGGCGCAGGTCGTCCCGCGCCTCTTCGCCGGCCGCCAGCCGCGCCTCGAGCCGCCGGCGTGCCTCGTCGCGGCGGCGTTTCAACCGTGCCAGGTCCTCCGCATGCCGCGCCTGCGTCCGCGCTCCGGCCCGTCGCATCGCCTCGCCGAGCCGTTCGATCTCGGCATTCCAGTCGTCGAGGCTGGCCTTGAACCGCTCGATGACATCGTCGCGCTCTCGCATCCTCGTCTCCCGCCCGCCTGTTCTGCCTGAGGTCGCGCCGCGGCTGTCGAGTTCCCCGTTGCCCCCCGTGACAGCCGTTAATCTTAATTAAACGTTACTCCTGACGATCAATGACTAGGGTAGGACATACCACGAGGCGAGCCCCGTGAGGCTCGCCCGGTGCCTACGACGAACAACAAGCGACGATGCGGGGGATGCGCATGCAACTGAACTATCGGAAATGGCTGCAGCCAGGGACGCGCAGGGAAGTGGAGGGGGCCTCGGTGCTGGAGGACGGGGCGACGGACGGGCTCGCCGAGGCGGCCATGGAGACGGCCGTGGACGGCATGGTGGTGGTCGACGCCGACGACCGGGTGGTGCGCTTCAACGCGGCGGCGGAGGCGCTCTGGGGGCTGTCCCGGGAAGCGGTGATCGGCCAGCCGGTGGATCGGTTGGTGCCGGAGCTGCTGCGAGAGGCGCACCACGACCATGTCCAGACCCATCGCAGCACCGGCCATGACGTCCAGGTGGGCCGCCATCGCGAGGTCCAGCTCGAGCGTCCCGACGGCGGCAGGCGCTGGGTGAGCATCGCCCTGTCGCGGGTGGCGCTGGATGGCGGCGAGGGCTATGCCGCCGTGGTCCGCGACATCACCGCCAGCCGCGAGGCGGCGCTGGGGCCGCGCCAGGCCCTGGAGCAGTGCCTGGACGCGGTGGTCAGCATCGACGAGCACAACCGGGTGACCTTCTTCAACGGCGCCGCCGAGCGCCTCTGGGGCTGTCGGCGGGAAGACGTGCTGGGGGAGAACGTCAACCGCCTGGTGCCCGAGGCCATCCGCGCCCATCACGACGGTTACGTCGACCGCCACCGTCGCCACGGCGACGATCGCATCGTCGGCACCAGCCGCGACGTCCAGCTGGTGCGCTTCGACGGCGAGATGCGCTGGGTCAACCTGGCGCTTTCGCGCTTCGTGGTCGAGGGGCGCCAGGGCTACACCGCCTTCGTGCGCGACATCACCGAGCAGCGCAAGGTACGGGCGCTGATGGAGAGCACCCTGGAGCAGGCCATCAACGCCGTGGTGACCATCGACGAACACAACCGGGTGACCTTCTTCAACGGCGCCGCCGAGCGGCTGTGGGGCTACGGCCGCGACGAGGTGCTGGGCGAGAACGTCAAGATGCTGGTGCCCCACGCCATCCGCGATCACCACGACGCCTACGTGCAGCGCAACCGCGACACCGGCGAGGACCGCCTGGTCGGCAAGACCCGCGAGGTGGAGGTGGTGCGCAAGGACGGCAGCTCCGGCTGGGCCAGCCTGTCCCTGGCCCGCATCCGGCTCGACGACGCCATCGTCTACACCGCCTTCCTGCGCGATGCCGCCGACGAGGTGGCCCACCGCGAGAACATGGTCAAGCGCACCGAGCAGTTCGCCGAGGCCAACCAGCGGGTCACCCGCTTCGCCGAGGACATCGAGGCCATCGCCATGCGTACCAACCTGCTGTCCCTGAACGCCTCCATCGAGGCGGCGCGGGCCGGCGAGGCGGGGCGCAGCTTCTCGGTGGTGGCCGGCGAGGTGCGCGAGCTGGCGGAGCGCGCCTCGAGTTCGGCGAAGGACATCGGCGAGGTGGTGGCGCACACCCAGGCGCTGTTCCAGGACCTGCAGGACGCCCTGAAGGCCATCGAGGACAGCGCCCGCGGCCAGTGAGCCCGGCGCGCGGCGTCCCGGTCCGCCGGGGCGCCGCCGGCCTCCGCCTGGACTATGCTGCCAAGAAGGCGACGGTGTCGCCGGGGAGACGTTCGGGACGGGCCCGCGACGCTCCCGGAGGCGGGAATCCGCAGGGGGCGATCGTGAACGGCAACGCACGCAATGTCTTCGTGGTTGGGCTCAACGACTTCAACCGGCAGCGACTCGAGACCCTGAAGGGTGCCGAGGCGTATCGCTTCCACGGCCTCATCGCCCCGGCGGCGGTCTACGACACCGAGGTCTTCGACATTTCGGCCATGCTGGAGGAGGCCACCGAGGCCCTGGAAGCCTTCGACGGCCGCGTGGATGCCATCGTCGGCTACATGGACTTCCCGGTCTCCACCATGCTGCCGATCCTCTGCGACCGCTTCGACACCCGCTCCCCGTCGCTGGAGAGCCTGCTCAAGTGCGAGCACAAGTACTGGAGTCGGCAGGTGCAGAAGGAGGTCATCCCCGCTCATATCCCCACCTTCACCGCCTTCGATCCCTTCGACGACGACGCCCTGATCCGCATCGGCGAGGCCGGGCTCTACTTCCCCTTCTTCGTCAAGCCGATCAAGTCCTCCGGTTCCCGGCTGGGCTTTCGCATCGACACCCCCGAGGACTTCTATCACGCCATCGAGCGGCTGCGCGACGACATCGGCCTGATCGCCGACCCCTTCAACACCGTGCTCGAGCACGCCCGGCTGCCCGACGAGATCGCCGCCGTGGACGGCCACTTCTGCATGGCCGAGGAGATCATCGGCGGCTGGCAGTGCACCGTGGAAGGCTATGTTCACGACGGCGAGGTGGTCAGCTACGGCATCGTCGACTCGCTGCGCTATCCCCAGGTGCTGAGCTTCTTCCATTACCGCTATCCCTCCGGCCTGCCCGACCCCGTCCAGGCCACCATGCGCGAGCTCACCGGCCGGGTGATGCGCCACATCGGCTTCGACGACTCGGCCTTCAACATCGAGTACTTCTGGGACGAGGCCCAGGACCGCATCTGGCTGCTGGAGATCAACACCCGCATCTCCCAGTCCCATTGCGATCTCTTCGAGAAGGTCGACGGCGTCAGCAATCAGCAGGTCACCATCGACCTGGCGCTCGGCCAGCGGCCCGCCATGCCCCACCGCCAGGGCGACTACGCGGTGGCGGCCAAGTTCTTCCACCGCGTCTTCTTCACCGACGCCGTGGTCACCCGGGTGCCGAGCGACGAGGAGGTGGCCGCCCTGGAGTCGGACTTCCCCGGGACCGTGATCGCCCTGCAGGTGGAACCCGGGCAGCGGTTGTCGACCCTGCCCGAGCAGGACAGCTACAGCTATGCCCTGGCCTATATCTGGATGGGCGCCGCCTCGCCGGAACGCCTGCTCGAGGACTATGACCGCCTGATCGCCAGGCTCACCTTCGAGTTCGACGAGATCGAGGGCTGAACGAGGAGGACGCGGATGCGTATCGTCGAGACGTTGCCCCGCCGGGTCATGGAGGAGGAGACCTGGATCCCCATGGCCGACGGTACCCGCCTGGCGGCGCGGATCTGGCGGCCGGAGGACGCCGAGGCGCACCCAGTGCCGGCGATCCTCGAGTACCTGCCGTATCGCAAGCGCGACCTGACCGCCGCCCGGGACGTGCAGAGCCATCCCTACTGGGCCGGGCACGGCTATGCCGGGGTACGCGTCGACATCCGCGGCACCGGCGAGTCCGACGGCGTGCTCACCGACGAGTACCTGCCCGAGGAACTCGCCGACGGCGTGGCGATCATCGAGTGGCTGACCGAGCAGCCCTGGTGCAGCGGCGAGGTGGGCATGGTGGGCATCTCCTGGGGCGGCTTCAACGGCCTGCAGATCGCCGCCCTGGCGCCGCCGGCGCTCAAGGCGGTGATCACCCTGTGCTCCACCGACGACCGCTACGCCGACGACATCCACCACATGGGCGGCTGCCTGCTGGGGGACAACCTGTCCTGGGCCTCGACCATGTTCGACGGCAACGCCTGCCCGCCGGATCCCGAGCTGGTCGGGGAACGCTGGCGCGAGATGTGGCTCGAGCGCCTCGACGGCAGCGGCCTGTGGCTGGCCCAATGGCTCGAGCACCAGCGCCGCGACGACTACTGGAAGCACGGCTCGGTCTGCGAGGACTTCGCCGCCATCCGCTGCCCGGTCTACGCCATCAGCGGCTGGGCCGACGGCTACTGCAACGCCGTCTTCCGCCTGCTGGCCGGCCTGACGGTGCCGCGCAAGGGGCTGGTCGGGCCCTGGGCCCACAAGTACCCGCACCTGGGCGTACCCGGGCCGGCCATCGGCTTCCTGCAGGACTCGCTGCGCTGGTGGGATCACTGGCTCAAGGGCCAGGACACCGGAATCATGGACGAGCCCATGCTGCGGGTGTGGATGCAGGAATCGGTGCCACCCTCGGCCCGTTACGAGGTGCGCCCGGGGCGCTGGGTGGCCGAGCCGGCGTGGCCCTCGGCCAATATCGTGCCGGCCTCCTTCCGGCTGACGGTGGGCCACGACCTGCTGCCGGAGGCCGAGGGCGATGACGACCCGGCGGTGCTGACCCTGCGCTCGCCGCTCTCGGTGGGGCTCTACGCCGGCAAGTGGTGCTCCTACAACGCCCCGCCCGACCTGCCCCACGACCAGCGCGACGAGGACGGCGGCGCGCTGGTCTTCCAGACGCCGCGGCTCGAGCAGGCGCTGGAGATCTGCGGTCAGCCGATGGCCGAACTGGAGCTCGAGGCCGACCAGCCGGTGGCCATGGTGGCCCTGCGGCTGATCGACGTCGCCGCCGACGACAAGGCCACCCGGGTCTCCTACGGCCTGCTGAACCTCACCCACCGGGACAGCGACGAGCGTCCCGAGCCCCTGGAGCCCGGCCGACGCTATCGGGTCCGGGTGGCGCTCAAGCATATCGCCCAGCAGTTTCCCGCCGGCCATGCCATCCGCCTGGCGATCTCCACCAGCTACTGGCCGCTGGCCTGGCCCGCCCCGCGGCCGGTCACGCTGACGCTGTGTCCCGCCCGCTGTCGGCTGATATTGCCCACGCGGGCGCCGCGCCCCGACGAGGAGGCGGCCCTGCCGGCCTTCGCCGAGCCGGAGGGCGCGCCGCCGATCGCCAAGACCCTGATCCAGCCGACCCAGGAGAGCTGGCGGGTGATCCGCGACCTGGCCAACGACAAGACGACCCTGGAGGTGATCAACGACGAGGGCCGCTACCGCCTCGACGAGATCGACATGGAGATCGCGGCCCGGGTCACCGAGCGCTACAGCTATTCCTACGGCAGCTACGACAGCCTCAGCGGCTGGACCGAATGGGAGCGCAGCTTCCGCCGCGGCGACTGGGAGGTGCGCACCCTGACCCGCACCCTGATGACCGGCGACGCCGAGAACTTCCGGCTGCGCGCCACCCTGGACGCCTGGGAGGGCGAAACCCGCATCTTCGCCCGCACCTGGGACGAGACGATTCCCCGGGATCTGGTGTAGCACCTGTCACCGAGAGGCCTCGGTGACGGGGCGTAGAGGAAGTACCATACCAGGCGGCAGCGCCTCGCCTTGCGGCCGGGGCGTTTCCCCGGCCTGATGGCTGTCCCTCGTCCCTCGTCCCTCGTCCCTCAATGGCCGGTGAGCACCGCGACTGCTATCTTGGCCCCTTTCTCGACAGGGATGCCCCGCCATGAGCGTGACCACCGCCGACGCGCCCGCCAGGCCCTGGGCCTCGCGCAAGGAGATCCTGGGCTGGGCGATGTTCGACTTCGCCAACCAGGCCTATACCCTGCTGATCATCACCGTGGTGTTCGGCGAGCTGTTCACCACGGTGATCGTCGGCGACCGCGGCGACGACTACCGGCTCGCCAACTTCCTGTGGAGCCTGGCGCTGGCGGTGAGCTACCTGCTGGTGGTGATCACCGGTCCCCTGTGCGGGGCGGTGATGGACTACCGGGCCGCCAAGAAGGCCTTCCTCTTCGTCAGCTACCTGGCCACCGTGGCCACCACGGCGCTGCTCTACTTCGTGGCCCCCGGCTACGTCTGGCTGGGCCTCGTCCTGATCGTGGTGTCCAACTACGCCTACTCCATGGGCGAGTCCTTCATCGCCGCCTTCCTGCCGGACCTGGGCCCGCCGGAGGCGCTGGGCCGCATCTCCGGCTTCGGCTGGGCGCTGGGCTATGTCGGCGGCCTGTGTGCCGCCGGCTTCACCCTGGTGGTGCTGGGCGAGGCCAGCGCCGAGAACTTCGAGCGCATCCGCTGGGTGGGGCCCTTCGCCGCCGGCTTCTTCCTGGTCACCGCCATCCCCACCTTCCTGTGGGTCCGGGAGCGCGGCACCCCCCAGCCGCCGGGCCGCCCCTACCGGGAGATCGCCTGGCGGCGGGTCTCGACCACCCTCCACGAGCTCCGGCGCTTCCGCGACCTGGCCACCTTCCTGGTCTCCCTGCTGTTCTCCATGGCCGGCGTCTACATCATCATCGCCTTCGCCTTCATCTACGGCGCCCAGGTGATCGGCTGGGACGCCTCGGTGCGCAACCTGATGTTCATCATCGTGCAGATCACCGCCGCCGCCGGGGCGCTGGGCTTCGGAGCCATCCAGGATCGCATCGGCACCAGGCGCACCTACCTGATCACCCTGGCCCTGTGGGTGGCGGCGATCCTGGCCATCTGGGCCACCCCCGCCCTCACCGAAGGGCTCAACGCCGCGCTCGGACTCGACTGGCAGGCCCAGCACCTCTTCCTGGTGGTGGGCTGCCTGGCGGGGCTCAGCCTGGGCTCGAGCCAGTCCGCCAGCCGCGCCCTGGTGGGGCTCTTCTCGCCGACCCGCAAGGCCGCCGAGTTCTTCGGCTTCTGGGGGCTGGCCAACAAGCTCGCCGGCGTGGTGGGCATCGTCGGCCTGGGGCTGCTGCAGTCGGTGGTGGGGCTCCAGGCCTCGATCCTGCTGTGCGCGGGCCTGTTCGTCGTCGCCATCCTGATCTGCCTGGGCGTCGACCAGGCGCGCGGCATGCAGGCAGCGAGAGAGTGGGAGACCCGCAATGGCCAGTGATCCCGAGCCGCCTCGGGCGGGCCATCGGGCTCTGGTATGCTAGGGGCTCACCCAAGGTCACAAGAACACGCCATGCAAACGCTGAATTCCCTCTTCGTCGCCCCGGCGGGCGATCGCGGCCGCCGGGAGTCCGCTCATTCCATCGGCCCTGACGCCATGGGGTGGCACACATGATCCGGGCCTGGAAACGCTTCGCCGCCTATGTGCTGATCTCGCTGGCCATCCTGGTGGGCATGGACCTGGCCAGGGCCGAGGCGCCGGGCGCGGTCGCCACCGCGGGCCAGGTCGCCGACTGAGGCGCCCGCGGGCGTTCGCTGCCATGATGGCCACAGGCGACGGCGACGAGGACGGGGCATGACCACGCAACGCGGTGGCGCCAGGCGCGCCGGGCTGGGCATGATGCTGGCCTTCTGGGTGCTGTTCATCGGCCTCGGCACCTGGTGGCTCCAGGGCCTGCTCGAGGAGCGGGCCAACCCCAATGCGCACCTGGTCGACGCCGTGGACGGCGAGGCGATCACCCTGCAGCGCAACGCCGCCGGCCACTTCGTGGCCACGGGCCGGCTCAACGGCCGGCCGGTGCCGATGCTGCTCGACACCGGCGCCACCTATGTGGCCGTGCCCGAGGCCCTGGCCCGGCGCCTCGGCCTCGCGCGCCAGGGGGAGGCCTGGTTCTCCACCGCCAACGGCCGGGTGCGCGGGGCGCTCACCACCCTCGAGACGGTCAGCCTGGGCGGCTTCACGGCCCGGGACGTGCGGGGCTCCATCGGCCCCGGGCTCGCCGACGACATGGTGCTGCTGGGCATGAGCTTCCTCGGGCGCTTCGACATCCAGATCCGCGGCGAGACCATGACCCTGCGGCCGCCCGCCGACCGCGGCTGAGTGTCCCCCGTCGTCGCAGGCGCTATGCTGGGGCCTTCGCCCTTGTCATCGGAGGCCCCCATGCCGGCCCTGCTGCAGATCGTCTTCCCCTTTCCCGGCCCCTTCGGCGAGGCCATAGCCGAGTCGCTGGCGCCGCTGGCCCACGACATCAACGACGAGCCCGGGCTGCGCTGGAAGCTGTGGACCGAGGCCCCGGAGCGCCATCAGGCCGGCGGCGTCTACCTGTTCGACGACGCGGCCAGCGCAAGGGCCTACCTCGACAAGCACGCCGCCCGCCTCGCCGACCTGGGCGTCGAGGGTATCGAGGCGCAGGTCCTCGAGGTCAACCCCGCGCTGTCGGCGATCACCCACGGGCCGCTGGGCGGCTGAACGCCGGCGGCCTTTCCCACCGCACAGGAGTCATCGGATGTCATGGATCGACGACCTCGGCCTCGCCTGGCCGATCCTCCAGGCCCCCATGGCCGGCGCCCAGGGCGTCGAGCTGGCCGCCGCCGTCTCCGAGGCCGGCGGGCTCGGCGCCCTGCCGGCGGCGATGCTCGACCCGCAGGCCTTGGACGCCGCCCTGGGCGAGTATCGCGCGCGCAGCGCGCGACCCCTCAACGTCAACGCCTTCTGCCATGAGGCGCCGCCCCCGGATCCCGAGGCCCTGGCGCGCTGGCAGGCGCGGTTGGCGCCCTATTACGCGGAGTACGGGGTGACGCCTCCCGAGCCGGCCTCCGGCGCCGGGCGACGCCCCTTCGACGCCGCCGCCTGCGAGGTGCTGGAGGTCCATCGGCCGACGGTGGTGAGCTTCCACTTCGGCCTGCCGGCCCCGGCGCTGCTGGATCGGGTCAAGGCCTGGGGCGCCCGGGTGCTGTCGAGCGCGACCACCGTCGAGGAGGCGCGCTGGCTGGAGGCCCATGGCGCGGATGCGATCATCGCCCAGGGCCTGGAGGCCGGCGGCCACCGCGGCAGCTTCCTCCACGACGACATGACCACCCAGGTCGGCACCCTGGCGCTGGTGCCCCAGGTGCGCGAGGCGGTGGCGGTGCCGGTGATCGCCGCCGGAGGCATCGCCGGCCCTCGCAGCGTGGCCGCGGCCCGGGCCCTGGGCGCCGCGGCGGTGCAGGTGGGCACGGCCTTCCTGGGCTGTCCCGAGAGCACCATCGGCGAGGGGCATCGCCGCGCCCTGCTGTCGGGCGAGGCCCGTCACACCGCGCTCACCGACCTCTACAGCGGGCGCCCGGCGCGGGGCCTGGTCACCCGGCTGATGCGCGAGCTCGGGCCCATGGGCGAGGGGGTGCCGGCCTTCCCGCTGGCCACGGCGGCGCTCGCCCCGCTGCGGGCTGCCGCCGAGGCCGCCGGCAGCAGCGACTTCTCGCCGCTGTGGGCGGGGCAGGACACCAGCGGCTGCCGGGCGGTGCCGGCGGCCCGGCAATTGCGCTGGCTGGCCGGCGAGCCAGGCCTCTGACGCCCGCGGCGGCGGGCTGATACCATGGATGCATGAACAGTGCCACGTCCGCCGCCGCGCTCACCGCCCCCCTGGACGACCCTCGCTACTACCTGGCCAACTTCCGGTCGCTGCTGGACTGGGTCGCCGCGCGCCACGCCGACCTGCTCGATGGCCGGGAGCGGGCCTTCCTCGCCGACTTCCCGACCCTGCCCGAGCCGTCCCGGGCGCTGCTGGCGCGCATGGTGATGCGCAAGGGCGAGCACTTCCGCACCTCCCGCCTGGCCTATGACGAGATCGGCGACGTCGAGGCCGCGCTCGGCCCGCTGATCGAGGCCGGCTGGGTCGAGGACGCGCCCGCGGTGTCCCTCGACGAGCTGTGTCGCCAGCTGCGCCTGCCCGAGCTGCGCCGGGCCCTGGCCGGCGAGATCGCCGCGACGGGCCTGCCCGCGCGGGCGTCCAAGGACGCCTTGCACGAGGCCCTGGCCGCCCGGGCGCTCGTCCCCCGGCGGCTCTGCGAGTGGTGGCCCGAGGCCCCGGACCGCCTGGTGCGCCTGACCTGCATGGACCTCTGTGATCGGCTGCGGCTGATGTTCTTCGGCAACCTGCGCCAGGACTGGGCCGAGTTCGTGCTCGCCGAGCTGGGCCGGCAGCGCTTCGAGACGGTACCCTTCAGCGACGACTCCCGGGCCTTCCGGCGGCGGGACGAGGTCGATGCCTACCTGGCCCTGCACCGGCTGCGCGAGCGCCTCGACGACGGCGCCTGCCCCGTCGCGCTGGCCGCCGAGGTGCCGCCGGCGCCCGACAACGCCTGGCTGGCCGCCCGCCGGGCCCGGCTGCTGGTTGGCCTGGGCCGCGAGGCCGAACGCCGCGACGAGGCCGATGCCGCCCTGGCCTGTTACGCGGAGGCCGGGCTCGGCGAGGCCCGGGTCCGGCGGCTGCGCCTGCTCGAGCGCCTCGGCGCCTATCGCCGCGCCCTGCGCGAGCTCGAGGCGGCCCCGCCGGTGGACGACGCCGAGCGCCAGGCCCTGGACCGGCTGCGGCCGCGGCTGTGCCGCAAGCTGGGCCTGGAGGCCCCGCCGCGGGCGCCGGAGCCGGCCCCCGAGCGGCTCGAGCTGGTCCTGACGCCCGCCGCGAACGGCGTGGAGCGGGCCGTGGCCGAGCACCTGAGCACCCCGGCGGCGCCGGTGCACTACGTGGAGAACGCGCTGATCGCCGGGCTGTTCGGGCTTTTGTGCTGGGACGTCATCTTCGCGCCGCTGCCCGGCGCCTTCTTCCATCCCTTCCACGCCGGCCCGGCGGACCTCGGCCGCGAGGACTTCGTGGCCCGGCGCCGGGCGCGCTTCGATGCCCGTCTGGCCGAACTCGACGACGGCCGCTACCGGACCACCATCCGCGAGCGCTGGCGGACCAAGCGGGGCCTGGCCTCGCCCTTCGTGCACTGGGAGGCGCTGGACGAGACGCTGCTGGAGCGCGCCCTGGCCGCCATCCCGCCGGCCCACCTGCGGGCCTGCTTCGCGCGGCTGCTCGAGGCGCCCCGCGTCAACCGCGCCGGCCTGCCGGACCTGATCCAGTTCCTCCCCGGCGGGGGCTACCGGCTGATCGAGGTCAAGGCCCCCGGGGACCGGCTGCAGGACAACCAGCGCCGCTGGCTGGCCTGCTTCCGAGCGCACGACATCCCGGCGGCGGTCTGCCACGTGCGCTGGGCGGCATCGTGAGCGCGGCGGCGGGCTCGCGGGTCGCGGTGCGGGCGCTGTGCGAGTTCACCGCCCGGGAAGGCGACCTGGATCACCGCTTCACCCCGGCGCCCAGCGCCCGGGAGGGCATCGAGGGCCATGCCCGGGTCCGGGCGCGGCGGGGCCAGGGCTATGAGGCCGAGGTGGCGTTGTCGGCCCGCCTCGAGGGCCTGACGGTGAGCGGCCGCGCCGACGGCTACGACCCGGAGGCCAACCGCCTGGAGGAGATCAAGACCCATCGCGGCAGCCTGGAGCGCATGGCCGCCAACCAGCGCGCCCTGCACTGGGCTCAGGCGGAGGCCTACGGCGCCCTGTTGTGCGCCGACCGCGGGCTCGAGACCCTGACCCTGGCGCTGGTCTACCTGGACGTGGCCACCGGCCGCGAGACCGTGCTGACCCGCGAGGCCTGCGCCGATGCACTCTGGTCGCGCCTGGCGGCCCACTGCCGCGCCTACGCGGCCTGGGCCGAGCAGGAGGCCGCGCATCGCGGCGCCCGTGACGCGGCGCTCGGCGCGCTGGCCTTCCCCCACGACGACTTCCGCCCCGGCCAGCGGGCCCTGGCCGAGGACGCCTACCGGGCCGCCGCCACCGGCCGCTGCCTGCTGGCCGAGGCGCCCACCGGCATCGGCAAGACGCTGGGTGTGCTCTATCCGCTGCTCGTCGCCATGCCCCGCCAGGGCCTCGACCGCCTGGCCTTCCTGACCATGAAGACGCCGGGCCGGCGCCTGGCCCTGGACGCCCTGTCGGACCTGGGCGCGACCGGGGGCGCCGAGCGCCTGCCTTTGCGGGTGCTGGAGCTGGTGGCCCGGGACAAGGCCTGCGAGCACCCGGACCGGGCCTGCCACGGCGAGGCCTGCCCGCTGGCCGCGGGCTTCTACGACCGGCTGCCGGGGGCCCGCCGCGCCGCCGTGGCCCGCGGCTGGCTGGATCGCGCCGCCCTGCGCGAGGTGGCCCTGGACCACGCGGTCTGCCCCTACTACCTGGGCCAGGAGCTGGCGCGCTGGGCCGACGTCCTGGTGGGCGACGTCAACCACTACTTCGACGACGGCGCCCTGATCCACGGCCTGGCCCGGGCCGACGGCATCCGGCTGGGCGTGTTGGTGGACGAGGCCCACAACCTGGTCGATCGCGCCCGGGGCATGTACAGCGCCGAACTCGACCAGCGGCGGCTGAACCGGCTGCGGCGGGGTGCGCCGCCGGCCCTGTCGCGGCCCCTGGGGCGCCTGGCGCGGCGCTGGCAGGCGCTGCTCCGGGAGGCCGACGAGCGGGACTGGCAGGCCCTCGAGGCCCCGCCCGAAGGGCTGCTCGGCGCGGCGCAGCAGGCGGTGGCGGCGATCACCGACTACTTGGGCGAGCATCCCGCCGGCGTCGATCCCGCGCTCCAGGAGTTCCTCTTCGAGGCCCTGGCCTTCGCCCGGCTGGCGGAACGCTTCGGCGAGCACTCGCTGTGCGAGCTGCGTCGCCCCGGCCGCGGTCGGGCGAGCCTTGCGATCCGCAACCTGGTGCCGGCGGACTTCCTGGCGCCGCGCTTCGCCGCCGCCCGCTGCGCGGTGCTGTTCTCGGCGACCCTCAGCCCGGCGGGCTATCATCGCGACCTGCTGGGCCTGCCCGACGACGCCGTGAGCCGCCGGGTGGCCGCGCCCTTCGCCGCCGAGCAGCTCGAGGTGCGCTGCCGCGCCGACGTCTCCACCCGGCTGCGCGACCGGGAGGCCTCGCTTTCGCCCATCGTCGCCGAGCTGGCCGGCCAGTACCGGCGCCGCCCGGGCCACTATCTGGCCTTCTTCAGCAGCTTCGCCTACCTGGAGGCGGCGCTGGCGCGGTTCCGCGAGGCCTGGCCGGAGATCCCGGTGCGCGCCCAGCGGCGCGGCATGGACGAGGCCGAGCGCGAGGCCTTCCTGGCCGGCTTCGTGCCCGGCGAGAGCGGCATAGCCTTCGCGGTGCTCGGCGGGGCCTTCGCCGAGGGCATCGACCTGCCCGGCGAGCGGCTGGTCGGCGCCGTGGTCGCCACCCTGGGGCTGCCGCCCTTCGATCCCTTCCACGAGGCGCTCAAGGCGCGGCTCGAGGCCCGCTTCGGCCGCGGCCACGACTACGCCTACCGGGTGCCGGGGATGATCAAGGTGGTGCAGGCCGCCGGCCGGGTGATCCGCGGCCCCGAGGACCGCGGCGTGGTGGTGCTGATGGACGACCGCTTCGCCCGCCCCGAGAACCGGGCGCTGCTGCCCGACTGGTGGCCGCCGGCGCGCTGAGTTGCCGGCGGACGCCGGCGGGCATATCCTGACCATTCGGTCAGCTATTGCCCGCGCCCTCGCTTGCCGCGGGTCGGGGCGCCGCTGTAGTGTCAGCGCTGTACTCAAGGAGACGACGATCCTCGCATGCACCATGTCACGCCGCCGCGCCGGGGCCGGGCCCGGCTGGCCGCCGCCCTGATCCTGCTGCTATTCGGGGCCGCGGCCCCCGCCCAGGCCGAGCCCACCGTGCGGGTCTTCGCCGCGGCCTCGCTCACCGATGCCCTGAACGCCGCCATCGCCCGCTACGAGCGCGCCCACGACGTCGACGTCGTGCCGGTCTATGCCGCCTCGTCGACGGCGGCGCGCCAGATCGCCCGGGGCGCGCCGGCCGATCTCTACCTCTCCGCCAACGCGCGCTGGATGGACTGGCTGGCGGAGCAGGGGGTGGCCCTGGCGGCCCGCGACGACCTGCTCTACAACCGCCTGGAGTTGATCGCCGCCCCGTCGGCGGTGTCGGCGCCCGTCACGCCCGGCGAGGGCACCCCGCTGAGCGCGCTGTTGGCCGACGGCGAGCGCCTGGCGGTGGGCGACCCCGACCATGTGCCGGCCGGCCTCTATGCCCGCCAGGCGCTGCGCGCCCTCGGCGAGTGGCAGGCCCTGGCGCCGCGGCTGGCTCGGGCCGACAACGTGCGCGCGGCCCTGGCGCTGGTCGCCCGGGGCGAGGCCCCGCTGGGCATCGTCTACCGCACCGACGCCCTGGCCAGCGACGCCGTGCATCGCCTGGGGACCTTCCCGGCGGACAGCCACCCGCCGATCCGCTATCCGGTGGCGCTGATCGACCCGCCCGCCGGCGAGGCCGCCCGGGCCTTCCGCGACTGGCTGGACGGCGAGGCGGCGCGGGCGATCTTCGTCGAGCACGGCTTCACCGTCACCCTGCCGGCGAGCCGCGAATGATGCTGAGCGAGGCCGAGCTCGACGCCATCCTGATCAGCCTGCGCGTGGCGGGGACCGCCGTGGCCTGGATCCTGGTACCCGGCATCGCCGTGGCCTGGCTGATGGCGCGCCGCGATTTCCGGGGCAAGGCGCTGCTCGACGGCGTGCTGCACCTGCCGCTGGTGCTGCCGCCGGTGGTGGTCGGCTACCTGCTGCTGGTCGCGCTGGGCCGGCGCGGCTGGCTGGGGCAGTGGCTCGACCAGTGGTTCGGCGTCACCCTGCCCTTCACCTGGCAGGGCGCGGCGGTGGCCGGCGGGGTCATGGCCTTTCCGTTGCTGGTGCGCGCCGTGCGCCTGTCGCTGGAGACGGTGGACGCCGACCTGGAGGCGGCGGCCAGCACCCTGGGCGCGGGGCGCTGGCGGGTGCTGTTCACCATCACCCTGCCGCTGGCGCTGCCCGGCCTGCTGACCGGCACCCTGCTGGCCTTCGCCCGGGCCCTCTCGGAGTTCGGCGCCACCATCACCTTCGCCGCCAACATTCCCGGCGAGACGCGGACCCTGCCGCTGGCGCTCTACACCCTGATCCAGACCCCCGGCCAGGAGGGCGCCGCCGCGCGGCTGTGCACCCTGTCGGTGGCCATCGCCATGATCTCGCTGGTGGTCTCGGAGTGGCTGGCCCGCCAGGCGCGGCGCCGGCTGCGCCACCGCGACGGCTGAGGGAGACGCCACGCCATGCAGCACGTCACCGCCGCCCATGCCGCGCCGCCGACCCGGCGCCCCGCCCTGTCCCTGGCGCTGGACAAGCGCCTGGGGGACTTCTCGCTGAGCGCCTCGCTGACGCTGCCCGCCAGCGGGGTCACCGCCCTGTTCGGCGCCTCCGGCAGCGGCAAGACCAGCCTGCTGCGGCTGATCGCCGGCCTGGACCGCCCGGACCGGGGCCGCCTGGGGCTCGGCGAGGAGACGCTGGTGGATACCGGCCGCGGCCTCTGGGTGCCGCCGCACCGCCGGCGCCTGGGGGTGGTCTTCCAGGAGGCGCGGCTGTTTCCCCACTATCGCGTGCGCGGCAACCTGACCTACGGCATGCGCGGGTCCGGGCGCGACCGCTTCGACGCCATCGTCGCGCTGCTGGGCATCGAGGCGCTGCTGGACCGCTTCCCGGCGACCCTGTCCGGGGGCGAGGCCCGGCGGGTGGCGATCGGCCGCGCGCTGCTCAGCGACCCGCGGCTGCTGCTGATGGACGAGCCGCTCACCGGCCTGGACGGCGCCCGCAAGCAGGAGCTGCTGGACTACATCGCGCGGCTGGCCGGCGACATCGACATCCCCATCGTCTACGTCAGCCATGACCCCGACGAGCTGGCCGCCATCGCCGATCACCTGGTGCTGCTGGAGCGGGGCCGGGTGCTGGCCGACGGTCCCCTGGAGGCGCTGCTGCAGCGCTTCGACCTCACCGACCGGCTGGGCGGCTTCGATGCCGCCTCCCTGGTGACGGCGGAGGTCGACGCCCACGAGCCGGACTACGCCCTGACCCGGCTGCGCCTCGACGACGGCCAGGCCCTGACCCTGCCGGGGGTGGAGGCCGCCCCCGGCACCCGCCTGCGGCTGCGCATCCCGGTGCGCGAGGTGGCGCTGGCGCTGGACGACCCCGGCGCCACCAGCTACCGCAATCGGCTGCGGGCGGTGATCGAGGAGATCGGGCCGCCCGCGCCGGGGCGCGCCGCGGTGGAGGTGCGCCTGCGCCTCGGCCGCCAGGTGCTGCGCGCCCGGCTGACTCGCAAGTCCCGGGACGAGCTGGGGCTGCGGCCGGGCATGGCGGTGGTGGCCCTGGTGCGTAGCGTGGCCTTCGACACCCGCCACCGCTGAGCGCTCAGCGGGGCGGCTGGATCCGGGTGACGATCTCCTCGTCCTCCTCGTAGAGCGCCTCGAGCTCCCGGGCCGCGTCCTGGAGGGTCTGCAGCTGCTGCTTCTCGTTGCCGAAGGCCTCGAGCTGGCGGCGCAGCGCCTGCTCGTCGTGGGGGCGGAAGGTGTCCACGGTGTGCTGGGCCTGCTCCCGGGGGATGCCGAGCCCCACCAGCACCTCCCGGGTCAGCTCCAGGCTCGCCGGCAGCAGCTCGCGGATCAGGTGGGTGACCCCGGCGCGCATCAGCAGCTGGGCGTGGTAGCGGTTGCGGGCCCGGGCGTAGAGGCGCAGGTGGGGAAAGCGACGCCGCACCCGGTGGACGATGCGCATCGAGGCGTCGATGTCGCCCACCGCCACCACCAGCACCCGCGCCCGGTCGGCGCCGGCGGCCTGGAGCAGGTCGAGCCGCGAGGCGTCGCCGAAGTAGACCTCGTTGCCGTAGCGGCGCACGAACTCGACGTGGTCGGCATTGATGTCGAGCACCGTGTAGGGAATCTTCAGCCCCTGGAGGGCGCGGCCCATGATCTGCCCGAAGCGTCCGAAGCCGGCGATGATGATCTGCGGCGCGGTCTCCGGAAGGCGGTCGAAGTCCCGCCGGCGCTTGCCGGCCTTGAACAGCGGCCGCACCAGCCGGGCATGCAGCAGGAAGAGCACCGGGGTGGCGGCCATGGACAGCGACACCACCAGCACCAGCAGCCCGACCAGCTTGGCGTCGAGCAGGGCGGCGGCGCCGGCCGCGGTGAGCAGCACGAAGCCGAACTCGCCGCCCTGGGAGAGCAGCGCGCCGAGGTTCAGCGCCACCCGCCAGCCGGTGCCGTAGGCTCGCGCCGCCGCCATCATGGCGAGCCACTTGGCCGCCAGCAGGGCGGCGGTGAGCCCGAGGATCGTCCCCGGTGTCTCGGCCAGCAGGCCGATCTGCGCGGTCATGCCCACCGCCATGAAGAACAGCCCGAGCAGCAGGCCGCGGAAGGGCTCGATATCGGCCTCGATGCTGTGGCGGTACTCCGAGTCGGCCAGCAGCACCCCGGCGATGAAGGCGCCCAGCGCCATGGACAGCCCGGCCAGCGCCATCACCAGGGCCGCGCCGATCACCACCAGCAGGGCGGTGCCGGCGAAGACCTCGCGGCTGCGGGTCGCCGCGGCATAGCGGAACAGCGGGCGCAGCAGGTAGCGGCCGCCGACGATCAGCCCGACGAAGGCGCCGACGGCCACCAGCGCCTCGCGCAGCAGGGGGCCCCAGCCCTCGGCGAGCCACCCCTGGCCGGCCAGCAGGGGCATGGCGGCGAGCACCGGGATCGCCGCCAGGTCCTGGAACAGCAGCAGGGCGAAGGCATAGCGGCCGTGGCGAGCGCCCAGCTCGCCGCGCTCGCCGAGCAGTTGCAGGACCAGGGGCGTGGAGCACAGCCCCAGGCTGAAGCCCACCACCAGGGCCGCGGCGGGGGATAGCCCCGCGGCCAGGGCCAGGCCGCCGAGCAGGACGGTGGTGAGGGCCACCTGCAGGCTGCCGAAGCCGAACACCGCCTTGCGCATCAGCTTCAGGCGGGCGGGCTTGAGCTCCAGGCCGATGACGAACAGCAGGAAGACGATCCCCACCTGGGAGAACTGCAGCACCGCCTCGGCGTCGGGCACCAGGCCCAGCGCCGAGGGGCCGATGACCACCCCGGCGACCAGGTAGCCGAGCACCTCGCCGAGCCCCAGGCGCTTGATCAGGGGCACGATCAGCACCGCGGCGCCGAGGAAGATCAAGACGTTGTAGAGCAGGTCGATGGCCAAGGCGGGCTCCGTGCGGTCGCGATCCGTCCATGATAGAGCAACGGCAGGGCCCGGCGCAGGCTGCCATGCTGAAGGGGAACTTCGAGACGGGCCGGCCGCGCCGGCGGCCGGCCGGGAGGACACGGTCATGTTGACGTTTCCCCGTCGCCCGGAGGGCACGGCGTATCTCACCGAGGGCGGGACGGAAACCGAGCTCATGTACAAGTTCGGCCATGAACTGCCGCATTTCGCGATCTACCCGCTGCTCGACGATCCGGCGGCCGTCGCCGACCTGCACGGCATGTACCGGCGCTACCTGGAGGTCGCCGAGCGTCATGGCCTGGCCGTGATGATGGGCGGCCTCGACTATCGGGCCAGCCCCGACTGGGCCGAACGGCTGGGCTACTCCCGGGCGGGGCTGGCCGAGATGCAGCACAGGGCGATCGACTTCCTGCGCGAGGCCGCGGCGCCCTTCCGGGCGCGACTGCCCGCCGTGCTGGTGCTGGGCGTGGTGGGGCCGCGGGGCGATGCCTATGGCCGCGGCGAGGCCATCACCGCCACCGAGGCCGAGGACTATCATGGCGTCCAGCTCGAGACCCTGGCGGCGGCCCGCGTCGACGGCGTCTGGGCGGCGACCTTCAACAACGTGCCCGAGGCGGTCGGCGTCGCCCGCGCCGCGGCCGGTGCCGGCCTGCCGCTGAACCTGTCCTTCACCCTGGACGGCCGGGGCCGGCTGGCCTCCGGGCCGAGCCTGCGCGAGGCGATCGAGACGGTGGACGCCGAGGCCGGCGCGGCGGCCCCGGATGGCTACGGCATCAACTGCTCTCATCCCCTGGAGTTCGAGCCGGCCCTCGAGCCCGGCGACTGGATCCGGCGGCTGCGCAGCCTGCGCCCCAATGCCGCCCGGATGGACAAGATCGCCCTGTGCAAGCTCGGCCACCTGGAGGAGGGCGATCCGCCCGAGCTGGGCCGCCTGATGGGCGACCTGGCCCGTCGCTACCCGCATGTCGATATCTGGGGCGGGTGTTGCGGCTCCTGGGAGACACACCTGGAGGAAATCGCCCGCAACGTGCGCCAGGCGCGGGGCGGCGTCCTCTGAGCCCGGCGTCAGGGGGAGGCCCAGGCCGCATCGCCGAGGCGGCGCTCCAGGCGCAGCAGTTCGCGCTGGCGCAGCCGGTAGTCCTGGTATAGCCGGCGCAACTCCTGGTGCAGGCGCTGGCGCTGCTCGGCGTCGGTGTCCTCGTCGTACAGCCGGCGCTCCGCCCGCTCGATCTCGCGTGCCGTCTCCGCCAGGACGGCTTCGGCCTCGTGCAGGGCCAGCCCCTGCCGGTAGCGCTCGAGGAAGTTCGCCTCGAGCAGGGCCGGGCAGACGCCCTGGTAGCGCCCCCCCGGCGGCCCTGGCGGAAGCCGTCGACCGGGGGTGACCCCGTCCGGCCCCCGAGCGACAATGGCGATCATCGATCATGGCTCGCTGCCCCAGGAGGCCCGATGCGACTCAATGCCGACTTCCAGGCCCGCGTGGCGATCACGCCGGACCAGTATCGCTGGGTGGCCTCGCCCACCCCCGGGGTCGAGCGCATGATGCTCGACCGCATCGGCGAGGAGGTGGCCCGGGCCACCTCCCTGGTGCGCTATGCGCCGAACAGCGTCTTCCCCCCGCATGAGCATGGCGGGGGTGAGGAGATCCTGGTGCTGGAGGGCGAGTTCGCCGATGAGCATGGCGCCTATCCGGCGGGCTGCTACCTGCGCAACCCCATCGGCACCGCCCATGCCCCGCGCGTGGGCGCATCCGGGGCGCTGATCTTCGTCAAGCTGCACCAGTTCGAGGCGGCCGACACCACCCGGACGGTCATCGACACCCGGGACGGCCCCTGGGCGGATGGCCCGGTGGCGGGGATCGAGACGCTGCCCCTGCATGCCTTCGGCGACGAGCGGGTGCGGCTCGAGCGCTGGGCGCCGAACACCCGGGGCGGCGAGCGCGACCTTCCCGGCGGGGGAGAGTACCTGGTGCTCGAGGGTGTCCTGGAGGATGCGGAGGGCGCCTATCCGGCCGGCACCTGGCTGCGCCTGCCCCCGGGCGGCCGCCACGCCCCCGGCACCGGCGAGGCGGGTGCCCGAGTCTACGTCAAGACCGGGCACCTGCCGCCGGCCTGAGGCCGGCTCAGGCGTCCTCCTCGGCGGCGATTTCCTCCAGGCGGCGGCCCGTGGCGACGGACTCGGGGCGGGTCGCGACGGGATCGACCCCGGGATCGGCCGCTTCGTCCTTCATCTTGATCAGCAGCCAGTCCCTGCCCTTCTCCAGGCGGGTGTGGATCAGCGCATAGCCGCCGTGCAGCTTCTCGCCTTCCAGCCAGAAGGTAGCGTGGCCGTCGGCGAGCTGCTCGGCGAGCGGGGCGTCGTCTTCCCCGAGATGGCGATGGTGGCCCCGATCCCAGATCAGCACCGTGCCCGCACCGTACTGGCCCTCGGGGATGACGCCTTCGAAGTCGGCATAGGCCAGGGGATGGTCCTCGGTGGGAATGGCCAGGCGCTTGACGCGGGGATCGGTGGAGGGGCCCTTGGGGACTGCCCAGGACTTGAGGACGCCGTCGACCTCGAGGCGGAAATCGTAGTGGTGGGTGGAGGCGTCGTGCTGCTGGATGACGAAGATCGGTCGGTCGTCATCCCCGCTGCGCCGGGGCTCGTCGCCCATGGGCTCGCGGGTGCGCCGTGCATCGCGCTTCCGGCGATAGCGGGTGAGCTTGTCATCGGACGAGGCCATGGCGGACCGGCTCCTGCTGGACCTGTCCCCTCAGTCTAGGCTCAGGGGTTGTCCCGCGGCTCGCCGCGCTCGCACTTCACGCAGTCCAGTACCAGGCCGAGGCGTGAGCGCCGCCCCGCCTCGGTGGTCACCCAGGGGCGCTCCACCCAGGGGGGCTGATGGCGGACGTGCTGGTTGTGGCCGCAGGCCAGCTCGGCCACCCAGTGCCCTTCCTCGTCACGGTGATAGCCGACGATGGGCTGGCGCATGGCGAGCTCCTCAATCCTCCGGGGCGGCATAGAGCCGCAAATGGGCGTCGACCACCGCCTCGATGTCGGCCAGGGTGTCGGCGTCGAGGGCGGCGACCCCCAGCCGGCGCAGCAGGGGCTCACGGGCGATCAGGAAGAAGACGATCTGGCCGATCAGGGTGTGGGTCTCGAGGATCACCCGGCGATCGTCGGGATCGCGGCCGGTCACCCGGGCAATCAGGCCGCTCAGCGTTACCTGGACGACGCCGAAGGCCCGCGACTGGAGGATCTCGAAGGCCTCGCTGGGGCTGACCTGCTCGCGCATCACCAGCAGCAGCCACTGTCGGCAGTCGTCGTCCTCGGTGAAGGTGTGCACCATGCGCCGCACCATGGCCTGCAGCTCGGCCTGGGCGGCGTCGCGGTCCTCGGGGGGAGCCGCCGCCTCCTCGAGCGCCAGGCGTTCGCGCAGCTGGTCGGCGATGTAGGTCGCCGACGCCAGGTAGAGGCCGTGCTTGTTGGCGAAGTGGTAGGCGATGGAGCCGATGTTGGCCCCGGCCGTCTCGGCCAGCATGCGCGTGGTGGTGGCCTGGTAGCCGTACTCGCCGAACAGGCGGATGCCGGCCTGGATCAGGCGCTCGCGGGTCTCGGCGGCCGACGCTTGGCGGGGGGCGGTCATGACGCCTGTCCTCCGGTCGGTTCGCGGGTGTCGATGCCGAAGAAGTAGCTGTAGAGCACCGGTACCACGCCCAGGCTCATCAGGGTGCCGACGCCGAGGCCGAAGGCCATGGCGCCGGCCATGCCGTAGAACAGCGGGTCGCGGCCGACGATCAGCGGCAGGAAGCCGAGGATGGTGGTGATGGCCGACATCAGGATCGGCCGCAGCCGGCGTGCCGAGGCCCTGACCACCGCATCGCGGCCGGAGAGCCGCGGATCGCGACGCTCGATATCGATGCGGTCGATCAGCACGATGGCGTTGTTGATGATGATCCCGGCCAGGCTGTAGATCCCCAGCAGCACCATGAAGCCGAAGTTGGCGCGGGTGGCCAGTAGCCCCAGGGCCACCCCGACGATCACCAGCGGGATGGTGGCGACGATCACCAGCGGACGCTTGAAGGAATTGAACTGGGCCACCAGCAGCACGAAGATCAGCCCCAGGCACAGCGGCAGGTTGGCCTGCAGCGCCGCCTGGCCCTCCCGGGACTCCTTGATCACGCCGTCGAACTCGATCCAGTGGCCGGGCGGCAGCTCGGCCTCCAGCTCGCGCAGCGCCGGCGTGACCCGCGGCACCATGTCCTCGGCGGTGAGCCGCCGGTGGCGCCCCTCCACGGTGATGGTGCGCACCAGGTTCTCGCGGTCGATGCGGTAGTAGCCGCTGTCGAGGCGGATGTCCGCGACCTGGTTGAGCGGCACGCCCGCCCCCGGCGTGCCCAGCGGATAGACGGTGAGCGACTCGAGCCGGCCGAGGCTCTCGCGCTGTTCCTCGGCGTAGCGCATGACCACCGGGATGATGTCGTCGCCCTCCCGGTAGTGGCTCAGCCGGTAGCCGTCGATGGCGCCGGCGAGCGAGCGGGCGATGTCCTCGGAGGTGATGCCGGCGCCGCGGGCGCGCGCCTGGTCCACCTCGACGGTCAGCGAGGGGATGCGCGCCTCCCAGCTCTGGCGGATGTCGCGGGTCCCGTCGAGGTCGCGCAGCAGGCCCTCCACCCGCTCGGCGGCGGCGAACAGCACCTCCCGGTCCGGCCCCTTCACCTGGACCTGCAGCAGGGTGCTGTCCGAGGGGCCGAGGAACATCCGCGTGACCTGGGGCGAGAGGTCGGGCTGGTGACGGGCCAGGAACTCGCGGGTGGCGCGGATCACCGCGTCCACTCGCTCCCGGTCGGTCACCTTGAGCACCAGGAAGCCCTTGTTGGGGGACGGGTCGAGGGGCGTCAGCGAGAGCACGAAGCGCGGCCCCCCGAAGCCGGCGTAGGCCGCGACCCCGGAGACGTCCTCGGCCAGGGACGGCGCCTCGAGCAGCGCCTCGCTGAGCGCCTGGACGCGGCGATCGGTGGTGTTGGCGGCGATGTCCGAGGGGAAGTCGAGGGTCACCAGCACCTGGCTGCGGTCCGAGTCCGGGAAGAACTTCTGGGGCACCGCCTGCATCATCGCCACGCCTGCCACCAGGGCCAGCGCCATCAGGGCGAGGAAGAGCACGCGGTGGTGGAGGAGGCGGACCAGCAGCCGGGCGTAGCGCCGCGACACCCAGCCGAAGGCGCGATCGGAGAGGTTGGGGCCGCCGTCCGTCGGCCCCCCGTCGGCATCGCCCCCCCGGGGAGCCTTGAGGAAGCGGTAGCACAGCGCCGGCGTCACGGTCAGCGACAGGACCCAGGAGGTCAGCAGGGTGATGGCGATGACGATCGAGATCGAGCGGGTGTATTCCCCGGCGGCGTGCTCGGCGAGCATCAACGGCAGGAACACCAGGATGGTGGTCAGGGTCGAGGACAGCAGCGGCAGGGCCAGCTCGCCGCCGGTCTCGCGGAGCGCCCGGTCGCGGTCGAGGCCGGCCTCCAGGCGGGTCTTGAAGTCCTCGGCGACGACGATGGCGTTGTCCACCAGCAGGCCCAGGGCGATCACCAGGGTGGCTAGGCTGGCCCGCTGCAGGGTCACCTCCGCCAAGCCCATGATCGCGAGCGTGGCCAGCATCACCGTGGGAATGATCGAGCCCACGATCAGCCCGGTGCGCACGCCCAGGAAGAGGATCACCACGCCCAGCACGATGGCCAGGGTCTGGACGACGCTGGCGGTGACCCCGTAGACGGCGTTGGCCACCTGCTCGGGCTGGAAGGTCATGATGTTCAGCCGGTAGCCCGCCGGCAGGGTGGTGCGCAGGGCCTCGAGGCGGTCCTTCACGGCATGGCCGAAGTCCAGGACGCTGTTGCCCTCGAGCATGGAGACGGCGAAGACGATCGCCGGCTCGCCGTTGTAGTAGGCGGTCTTGTCCGCCGGGTCCTGGTAGTCGCGACGGATCTCGCCCAGATCGCGCAGCCGCAGGGTGCCGCCGTCGGGCAGCCGCAGTTCGGTGTCGCCCAGCGCCTCTAGGCTCGCGAACTCGCCGCTGACCTCCAGCGCCAGGCGCTGATCGCCGGCCTCCAGCACGCCCCCCGGCGGGAAGATGTTGCGGCTCTGGATCTGGCCGGCCAGGTCGCCCGGGGTCAGCCCCAGCTCGGCGAGGCGCGCCTCGGCGATGTCGACGAACACCCGCTGCTCCTGGAGGCCCAGCAGCTCGACCTTCTTGGTGCCGGGCACGCCGTAGAGGGCGGCGCGCACGTGCTCGGCGATCTCCTGCTGCTCGGCCTGGGGAAAGTCCTCGGCGGTGAGCGCGGCGGTGACCACCGCCACGTCGCCGAAGTCGTCGTTGACCACCGGCGCCTGGGTCCCCTCCGGCAGCCGCGGGCGGGCGGCCTCGACCCGTTGGCGCATCTCGTCCCAGATCTGGTCGAGGTCGAAGTAGCGATCCTGGATCTCGACGTGGAGGATCGAGCGGCCGCGCAGGGAGGTGGAGCGGATGCGCTCCACCTCGCCGAGGGTGCGGATGCTCTCCTCCAGCGGCTTGCTGATGTTCTCCTCGACCTGGGTGGCCGGCAATCCCGGATAGGCGGTGGTGACCACCGCCTCGCGGATGGTGATCGACGGATCCTCCCGGGCGGGCAGGGTGAAATAGCTGTAGAGGCCGAACAGCATGGCCAGCAGGGTGGCCAGGTAGACGACGGGCCGGCGGCGATGGGCGAGCTGGGTCAGGTTCATGGCGGCCTCAGTTGTAGCGTTCCGGGCCTTCGCCGAGCAGGGCGACCCGCTGCCCGGCGCTGACGAACTCGGCGCCCCGGGCGACGATGCGCTCCCCCGGGGCCAGCGCGCCGTGCACCCGGGCCAGGCCGTCGTCGAGGCTGACCACCTCGACCGCGACCCGCTCCAGGCGTCGGTCGTCGCCGATGCGCAGCACATGGGCCGCGCCCTCGCCGTCGTGGACCAGGGCGGTGAGCGGCACCGGCAGGGCGGCGTCGCCGTCCGGGGCGGCCAGCGACAGGGCGACCCGGGCGGTCATCCCCGAGCGGATGCCTTCGGGCGGGGCGTCCAGGGCCAGGATCACCGGGTAGTTGTTGGAGGAGCGCGGCTGGGTGCCCAGGTGACGCAGGGTGGCGGGGGTGCCGGCGCCGCCCAGGGCGGGCAGGATCACCCGGTGGCGGGCGCCCTCCTCCAGGGCGCCGACCAGTGTCTCGGGCACGCTGGTCTCCACCTCGAAGCCTTCCCGGTCGGAGATCACCTCGAGCACCGGCTGGCCGGCGCCGACCCGCTCGGACGGCTCGACCCGGCGTCGGCTGACCGAGCCGTCGAAGGGGGCCGCCAGGGTGGTCAGGCGCAGGTCGCGCTCGGCCAGCGCCTGGGCGGCGCGGGTCCGGGCCAGGCGCGACTCGGCGGTGTCCAGGGCCGCCCGGGCGGCGTCCAGCCGGGTGTCGCTGACGTAGCCCTTTTCGGCCAGGCTGGCCTGGCGGCGGTAGTCCTGGCGCTTCTCGCGCAGCACCGCCTCGGCCTCGCGCCGCTCGGCGCGCCGCTGGTCCGCCACCAGGCGATAGCGGTCCTCGACCAGGGTCGCCAGGGGCTGGCCGGCGCTGAAGCCGTCGCCCACGTCCAGCGGCAGGCGCCGGATCTCGCCGGGGATCTCGAAGCTCAGGGCGGTGCGCTCGGCGGCCTTGACGCGGCCCGAGAGCCGGGTCGGCGCCATGCCGTTGTCGCCCCGGATGACGTGGCTGTCGACCACGGTGGGCGGCGCCTCCGGCGGCTCGGCCTCCGGGGAGCAACCGCTAAGCGGCAGGACCATCAGGCCGATCGCCAGCAGCGCGGCGATCGAGGGGCGGCGGGTGGGCAGCATCGGGGCGTCCTCGGCGGCCGGTGAGGGGCTCCCGTCCTGGGAGCCCGGGGGATGCCGGCAGTGTATTAATCAACTGATTAAATCGCAACGCCGCCGCCGTCCTCAATCGAGGGCCGCGTCGGGAGCGAGCTGCTCGCGGATCAGCTCGTAGAGTCGGGCGGCCGGCGCCGTGGGACGACGCGGCGCCCGGTGCAGGGCCAGCTCGATGCTGGGCAGCGGCGGCAGGCCGCTGCTCTCGTCGAGGGCGCGCAGCTCGTCGGTCAGCATGTTGCGGGTGACCACCACCACCGCCAGTCCGGCGGTGACCAGCGGCGCCAGCCCGGCCATCGACTGGCTGGAGTAGGCCGGCCGCCAGTCGCGCCCCGCGGCCTGCAGGGCACGCTCGGCGACCTCGCGAAAGACGTCGGCGCCGGGGGAGTAGAGCGCCAGGGGCAGCGGGTCCTGCAGCGAGGGCTGCTGATGGAGGCCCACCGCCCAGACCAGGGGTTCCCGGCGCACCACCTCGCCGCCGGGGGAGTGCCGCTGGCGGGTCGCCAGGGCCAGGTCCAGCTCGTCTTCCCGCACCCGGCGGACCAGGTCGTCGCTGGTGCCGCAGTGCACCTGCAGGCGCACCGCCGGGTAGAGCTGGTGGAAGTAGGAGAACACCGAGGGCAGCAGCGAGGCATAGTCCTCGGGGATGCCCAGGCTCAGGTCGCCGGTGACCTGGCGCTCCTGCATGTCGCCCCAGGCTTCGTCGTTGAGGGTCAGCAGGCGCCGGGCGTGGCCCAGCAGCCGCTCCCCCTCGGGGGTGAAGCGCAGGCGCCGCCCTTGCCGCTCGTGCAGCGTCACCCCCAGCGAGGCCTCCAGCCGGTGGAGCTGCATGCTGACCGTGGACTGGGTGTAGGCGAGGCGCTGGGCGGCGTCGGTGACGGTGCCGGTGTCGGCGATGGTCACCAGGGTGCGCAGCAGGTTGAGGTCGAAGGTTCTGGGTCTCATGCATCACCAAAGTTGATGTTTTCTATCATGAGAGATCGTTTTTGTGATGATTCTGGACCGGATAGCCTGCCCCTGTCATTCATCGGACAGGGAGGAAGGCGAGATGCGGTTACCCAGCATGGGATCGGGACAGGTGATGGTCGCCGGCGTGGCGCCGGCCCTGCTGGCGGTGGTGCTGTGGAGCCTGGCGCCGCTGCTGGTGGACATGGCGAGAAGCATCCCGCCGCTGCGCCTCACCGCCCTGGCGCTGCTGGCCGGCGCCCTGGGTGCCCTGCCGACCAGTGCCCGGCGCGCCGTCCGCCGCGTGCCGCTGTCCTGGCGCTGGCGCCTCGGGCTGTTCGGCGTCATGCCGTTGCTGGTGCTGGGGGCGGTGGGCGCCTACCTGGGCGGCCTCGGCCTGGCGCCCACCGCCGAGGCGGCGCTGGTGACCTACACCTGGCCGGTGATGTTCGTGGTGCTCAGCCAGTGGACGCTGCGCGGCCGGGTGCCCGGCTCGGTGCTGGGCGGCGCGGTGGTGGCCTTCTCGGGCGCCGCGCTGCTGCTGGCGCCGCAGGCGGGCGCCGGCGGGCTGGCCGCGCACCTGCCGGGCTACCTGCTGGCGCTGCTGTCGGGCAGCTGCTGGGCGCTCTACTCCTGGCTCTGCCAGCGGGCGCCGATCGCCCTGGCGCCGTTGATGCCGCGGCTGTTCCTGGTGGCCAGCGTGGCGGCGGCGGCGGTCAGCCTGGTCGTCGAGGGGCGGGCGACGATGCCGGACTGGTCCCCGTTGCTCGCCGGCCTGGCCCTGGGGGCCGGCCCCTACGGGCTGGCCATGGTGGCCTGGGACCGGGCGCTGCGCGTCGGCCACAGCGGCCTGGTGGGCAGCCTGGCCTACGCCGTGCCGGTGCTCGCGGCCATTTTCCTGGTGGTCGGCGGCGCGGCGGCCCTCGACTGGCGCCTGCCCGTGGCGGCGGCGCTGGTGGTCGCCGGCTGCGCCCGGGCGAGCCGCTGACCCCGGGGCGGTCGCCGCGGGACGACGGTCCGTGCAACCACCATGGAAGCCCTGCCCTTCGTCACGAGGGCAGGGCTCGGGCATGAGAGGATGGCCGCGCCCTTCCTTCCTGCCGGGAGTCCGCCATGTCGCCACGCCGCCTGTTCACCCTCGCCCTCGCCATTCTCGCCGTCTCCGGCGTGCTGGTGACGGCCGCCGGGATCTATCGCTTCAACTTCACCGACGACGATCTCTATTACCGCACCGCGGACGGGGAGGTGGTGCCGCTGGGCGAGTGGCAAGCCCGCCAGGCGGCCGGGGAGGATGTCCTGCGGCGGCTGTTCTCGATCGAGGGCGGGGGGCCCCTGGCCCTGAGGCTGCCGGAGCGAGATCAGGCCGTGCCCCTGACCCGCTTCGAGCCTGAGGGCGAGTTCACCCGGGCGGTGGGCGACTATGCCCATGGCCCGGAACGGGGCCGGGTCGCGATGGACGTGACCCGGCTGCGCGCCCTCGACCTGCAGCGTGACGGCCGGCTGTACCTGGTGGTGCCGTTCAGCGTCAGTAACCAGGGCAGCGGGGTCTTCCATTACCTGGCGCTGCTGGCGCACGACACCGACCGCCAGGCCGTGACCCATCTGGATAGCCTGTTCCTCGGCGACCGCGGGAGCCTCGAGGCCCTGGAGTCCGATCCTGATGGGCGCGGCATCACCCTGTCCTGGCGTCCCCGGGCGGTGGAGCCGGGAGCTCCCGCCGCCGTCGAGACCCGCCGAGTGGAGGTCGCGACCGATCCGATGGGGCTGGTCGACGCCACACCCTGAGCGGCCGTCAGCTCTACAGCGCAACCCCGGGGGGGGATGCGGCTCGTGTTTCCGGCCAGAGCCACCAGGCCGTCAGCAGGGCCCTGGCCAGGCCCAGCCACAGGAAGATCCCTCCGCCAGCCGGGCCAGAGCTCGACGCCTCGTCAAGGCGTGGCGGGCTTGCCCGGGCCGGGGACGGCGTCCACATTGTGAGGGCGCAGCGGCGGATGGAGGCGAGGCATGCATGGCGAGCGACGCGAACTCGGGCCGCCGAGGGGGATGTCGGTGGTCTCGCTGCTGCTGCTGGTCAACGGCCTGGGCTTCCTGGCCGAGCTGGTCGCGCCGGGACCGATGTTCCGCCACCTGGCGCTGTGGCCGCTGGTCGAGGCGCCGGCCGCCCTGGCGTTGCCCCCGGGCATGCCGGTGGGCGAGTTCCGCTCCTGGCAGCTGCTGAGCTATGCCTTCCTCCACGGCAGCCTCTTCCACCTGTTCATCAACATGTTCGTGCTGTGGATGTTCGGCAGCCCCCTGGAGCGGGACTGGGGCAGCCAGCGCTTCGCCGTCTACTACCTGCTGTGCGTGCTGGGGGCGGGCGCCGCCCAGCTGGCGGTGGTCTCGCTCGGCACCTACGCGCCCACCGTGGGGGCCTCCGGCGGGGTCTATGCGCTGCTGCTGGCCTTCGGCATGCGCTATCCGAACCAGTACATCCTGCTGCTGATCCCGCCGATTCCCATGAAGGCCAAGTATTTCGTGATCGTCATCGGCCTGGTGGAGCTATGGTCCGGCATCGCCGGCACCCGCCAGGGCGTGGCGCACTTCGCCCACCTGGCGGGCATGCTGGCGGGGCTTGGCCTGCTGCTGGGGCGGCGACGGGGGCCGCCGCCCGCGAGACGCTAGCCGAGCCGCCTGCGCCATGGCCGTTGACGCGATCGTATCGGGCGCTTGGTTGGGCACAATTTTCTAATATTGCATATCCTGCACTCATTATGTGTCCTGTCGCTCGCCTCCTCGGAGCCGCCCGAGGCGACCGTTGGCCGATCCGCTAAGAGGGTGCTAAAGCCATGGCCATCGTTTCCCGTACGAGCAACCCCTTGATGCAGGTCTTGCAGTCCCTGCTCAAGCACGAGCACGAGCTGTCGCTGTTCTCCGCGGCCCTGCCCGGCCCGCTGTCCGTCGAGTGTCTCGAGATCGACCTGAACGCGGCGCGCCTGACCCTGGAGGTCGATGCCGGAGGTCGGGATATCGAGCCCTACCTGGTCGACAGGCCCCTGACCCTCGATATCGAAGCCCGGCGACCGGGAGATGCCGCCGGCCATGACGTCCACAGCATCGACCAGCTGAGGGCCCGCGTCCTCAAGGTCGATTCCCAGACCTACCGGCTGGACTGTCAGCTCCCCGAGTCCGTGTTCATGAAGGAGAGCCGCGGGGCCGTGCGTATCCCCTTCGTGCTCGGCATGCGCGTCAGGGTCGAGGTGGAGGTCTACCGACACGAGCTCAGCGTGCCCGGCCTGCTGCGCAACCTGTCGGTCGGCGGGTGCATGGTGGACATCGATATCGCGGACAGCATCGCCCTGTCGGTGGGCCAGGTGGTGCCGGGCGTCACCCTGTCGTTCCCCAACGGGGAAAGCTTCCATGCCGAGGGACGCATCGCCCACCTGCGCCCCTTCGGCAAGCATGGGCATGCCGCCGTGGGGATCCAGTTCTTGAACCTGGAGCGCCCGCGCGCCGAACTGTTGTTCCATTTCGTGGCCGAGACGGAGCGGGAGGCCGTGTATCGCTGCGGCCTCAACGACAAGGTGGCCACGCATTCGCCCCTGTTCATCCCCGGGGCCAAGGAGAAGCGACTAGTGCAGCACGAGGAGCAGGAACGCAGGAAGCGGACCCGGCAGTCCCCCTTGCTGCGCGGGGTGCTGGAGATCGCCCATCAGGTACAGCTGGTCCTGATGTACATGAAGAACCAGCATCGCTTTCCCGAGGAGATGCTCTACGACAGCGCCGACGCCCTGCTCTTCATGCTGGGCCAGGACCGCAAGGCGTTCCTTTATGCGCTGGTCTTCCTGCGTGACGAGCCGGGCTGGGTGCGGCATGCCATCCAGGTGGCGGGGCAACTGGCCGACCTGATGCTGTTGCGCGATCCCCATGCCCCCCAGGTGCGCGAGGCGGTCGTGGGGGCCCTGCTGCATACCATGGGGAAGCCCCTGCTGATCGGCGAGGCGCTGCCGACTCTCAAGTCGCACATGAAGCCCCAGCAGAAAGCGCTCCTCAAGACGCATGTCGACACCCTGCTGGCACGGCTCGAGGCCCTGGGCTGGGAGCCGAGCCCCAGCTGTCGGGATGTGCTGGAGAACGCCAACGAGCGCCTCGATGGCGGCGGCTATCCGGCCGGCAAGCGCGAGGCCGAGCTTTCCGAGCTGGTGCGGCTGGTGTCGGTGGTCAAGGTGATCAACAAGCTCACCCATGAGCGTAACGGCATTCCGCCGCGGCCCCCCCTGGATGCCTATCGGTGGGTGAACGACCGTCCCGAGACCTACGACAAGACCGTGCTGGTGGAGTACATCCAGCACTATGGCCTCTACCCGATCGGCAGCCTGGCCAAGTTCTCCGGCGGCTTCCTGGCCTGGATCATGGACGTGGACGCCAAGGGCATGCCCTGCAAGGTCGACGTGATCAAGAACCTGGCGTTTCCCCACACCCATATCGACAGCGAACTGACCACCGGCGACTTCGGCCAGATCGGCAAGCTCGAGGGCGTCGTCGACCCGGCGGACTACGATATCCCGCCGGTCCAGCACTAAGCCGAAGAGCGCGGCGCCGGCCTCAGTGCGCCGACGAGGCCGCCCAGAGGTTCACGCCGCCCTCCACCGCGTAGCGATCTTCCGCGGGGCGGTAGGACATGAGGGCGCTCCTGTCTCGTGGGGTGGCGGTGCGCGTCAGGCGGCGGGCCCGGCGAGGTGCGTCCGGTCCCGGCCGGCGCGCTTGGCGGCATAGAGCGCGGTATCCGCGCGACGAAAGAGCTCGCCGAAGGCCTCGCCCGGCCGATGCTCGCCGAGGCCGGCGCTGACGGTCACGGCGATGGCCTGATCGTCGGCCACCGGCACGCGGCCCTGCCGGACATGGGCGCGAACGCGCTCGACCACTTCCCGGGCCTGCTGCGCCCGGGCCTCCGGCATCACGATCACGAATTCCTCGCCGCCGGTGCGAGCGACGAGATCGCCGTCGCGCAGGCACTGCGCCAGGCGCTCGCCCAGCCAGACCAGCACGCGGTCACCGACGTCGTGGCCGTGGGTGTCGTTGATGGCCTTGAAGTGGTCGACATCCAGCACCGCCAGCGAGAAGGGCGGCGCGCCCTCGGCGCGCGCCCCCAGCAGCCGCTGGAAGTGGCGATCCAGTCCGGCGCGGTTGGGCAGGCCGGTGAGCGGGTCGGTCATCGCCCGGTCGGCCATGCGGTCGCGCTCGTCGCGCATGCGCTCGATCTCGACCTCGTGGGCGATGACCCGCTCCACCGCGCTGGCGATCAGGCGCAGCAGCTCCTCCTCGATCTCGCTGAACGCCCTTGGCCGCGGCCGGGGGCTGGAGAAGTTGAGGGTGCCCCAGACCCGCCCCTCCAGGCGCAGGGGAATGCCGATATAGCTCTCCAGGCCGAACTGCCGGTAGCAGGGATGGCCGTTGACGCGCGGATCCTCGCCCGCCCGGACGGTATGGAAGACATCCGCCTCGTCGAGCATCAGCCGACAGTAGGTGTCGCCCAGCGCGAAGGTGGTGCCCGGCGCGATCTCGGCGTCCCGGGAGGCGGCCCACCAGACGGTGTAGCGCTCGCCCTCGATGCGGCTGACCAGGCCGATGTCCAGCGAGAGGTAGGTCAGGGCATCCTCCAGCAGCCGGCCGATGATCTCCCGGGGACCCACGTCGGTGCGGTTGACGCCGGTATGCACGTCGCGCAGCAGCTGGATCATGGCCCCGTATTCGGAGATGTCCTGGATGATGGCGTAGAAGCCCGCGACCTCGCCGTCCAGGTAGTCGGGGATGTAGTGGACCTTGAAGAAGCGCGTCCGGCCGTCCGCCAGCGTCAGCCGGTCCTCGTAGGTCACTTCCTCGCCCGCCAGGGCGCGGCGGAAGCGCGGCGCCACCTTGGCGTAGGAGGCCTCGTCGAGCACCGAGGCCACCGGCCGGCCGTAGAGGGCGTCGCGCTCGAGGCCGACGAAGTCCAGGTAGGCCTGGTTGTTGAGCCGGAAGCGGCCCTCGGGATCGACGTAGGCGACCATCATCGGCAGCCGGTCCAGCAGGCGGCGGGTGACGTCGCCGTCCGCGGGGCGATCGGCGCGCAGCCGGATCGCGAAGCGACCGTCGGACAGCGGGTAGACCCGGCAGGCGTCGGTCTCGAAGGTGCGGGGCTGTTGTGGCCGGGGCTCCCCGAGGGCCAGCCGCTCGGCCAGCGAGGCGCCCAGGCGGATGCCGGGGTCGTCGAGGGTCGCCAGGCGCCGCCCGATCAGGGCCTCCCGGGAAAGGCCGAGGCGCGCGCGGGTGTTGCCGATGGCATCCAGGATCCGGCCGTCGGCCGACACGTGCAGATAGACGGCGCGGGCGAACGCCAGGACCTCCTCGGTCCATGCGGGCGGGGACATGCGGTGGCTCACCTCCTGTGACTGATGCTGGCCGGGTTACGCTGCCGCAAGCCGGGGAAGATGTCCATCCCGCCGCCCCGGCAACGAGAATGGCCAGTGCCCGGGGGCACTGGCCATCGCGTGGTGCGCTGGTCGATGGTTCTCGCCGGGGCGATCAGTCCCAGCTCAGCGCGCCGCCCACCTGGTACTCGGTGACGCGGGTCTCGAAGAAGTTCTTCTCCTTGCGCAGGTCGATGATCTCGCTCATCCACGGGAAGGGGTTCTCGGCGCCCGGGAACTGCTCCTTGAGGCCGATCTGTGCCAGGCGGCGGTTGCAGATGAAGTGCAGGTACTCCTCCATGATCGCCGCGTTCATGCCCAGCACGCCGCGGGGCATGGTGTCCCGGGCGTAGGCGATCTCCAGCTCGGTGCCCTCGAGGATCATCTGGGTGACCTCGTCCTGGAACTCCGGCGTCCACAGGTGCGGGTTCTCGATCTTGATCTGGTTGATCATGTCGACGCCGAAGTTCAGGTGCATGGACTCGTCGCGCAGGATGTACTGGAACTGCTCGGCGACGCCGGTCATCTTGTTGCGCCGGCCCATGGACAGGATCTGGCTGAAGCCGCAGTAGAAGAAGATGCCCTCGGTCACGCAGTAGAAGGCGATCAGGTTGCGCAGCAGCTCCTGGTCGGTCTCCGGGGTGCCGGTGTGGAAGTCCGGGCGGGCCAGCGACTGGGTGTGCTTGAGGCTCCAGGCGGACTTGGCGGCCACCGAGGGCACCTCGCGGTACATGTTGAAGACCTCGCCCTCGTCCATGCCCAGCGACTCCACGCAGTACTGGTAGGCGTGGGTGTGGATCGCCTCCTCGAAGGCCTGGCGCAGCAGGTACTGGCGGCACTCGGGGTTGGTGATCAGGCGATACACGGCCAGCACCAGGTTGTTGGCGACCAGCGAGTCGGCGGTGGAGAAGTAGCCCAGGCTGCGCTCGACGATGCGGCGCTCGTCCTCGGTGAGGCCATCGTCGCTCTTCCACAGCGCGATGTCCGCGTTCATGTTGATTTCCTGGGGCATCCAGTGGTTGGCGCTGCCGTCCAGGTACTTCTGCCAGGCCCACTCGTACTTGAAGGGCACCAGCTGGTTGAGGTCGGCGCGGGCGTTGATCATGCGCTTCTGGTCGACCTCGATGCGCGCCGCGCCCATCTCCAGCTCTTCCAGGCCGGCGGCCACGTCCAGCTCTTCCAGCGACTGCTTGGCGCGGGCCACGCGGTCCTGGTCGGCGGCGGCGTACTGGCCGGCGCTCTCGCGGACCGCCTCGGCGGGGGCCTCGGGCTGGGGCGCGGCGGCGGGCTGCGGGGCGGGCGCCGGCTGGGGCGCCTCGGCGACCGCGGTATCGTCTTCGTGGAACTCGTTCCAATCGATCATGTTCTTCCTCGTTCCTCGGAGGTGGAAGGGATAAGAAGGAAGCGCCCTGCGGGCGGAAGAGGGGGCCGTGGGCCTTCCCCCTTCATCGGCGCGTAGCGCCGTCTTCCCTCTTCCTTCTTGGTTGTTACTGGCAGGCCTCGCAGCCCAGCTCGTCGATCTCGCCCGCCGAGGGCGCCTGCGAGCCGCTGCCGCTCTTGCCCTGCAGGAAGTCGTCGATGCCCTTGGGCTCCGGCTTGGCTTCCGGGGCGGGAGCCGGGCTCGGCGCCGGGGCCGCGCCCGGCGAGGCGTTGCTCACCGCGTTGAGGTTGCCGCGGTCCACGGTGGACTTCTCCACCGAGGTGGCGCCCAGGGCGCGCAGGTAGTAGGTGGTCTTGAGGCCGCGGAACCACGCCATGCGATAGGTCACGTCCAGCTTCTTGCCGGAGACGCCCTGGATGTAGAGGTTCAGTGACTGGGCCTGGTCGATCCACTTCTGGCGGCGGGCGGCGGCCTCGACCAGCCACTTCGGCTCCACCTCGAAGGCGGTGGCGTACTTGGCCTTGAGGTCGTCCGGGATGCGGTCGATGGGCTGCACGGAGCCGTCGTAGTACTTGAGGTCGTTGATCATCACCTCGTCCCACAGGCCGCGCGCCTTGAGGTCGTTGACCATGTAGGAGTTGACCACGGTGAACTCGCCCGACAGGTTCGACTTGACGAACAGGTTCTGGTAGGTCGGCTCGATCGACTGCGAGACGCCGCAGATGTTGGAGATGGTCGCGGTCGGGGCGATGGCCATGACGTTGGAGTTGCGCATGCCCTGGCTGGCGATCTTCTCGCGGATGCGGTCCCAGTCCTGGGTCGCGGAGGTGTCGACCTCGATGTACTGCTCGCCGCGCTCGGCCTTCAGCTTGTCGATGGAGTCGATGGGCAGCACGCCCTGGCTCCACAGCGAGCCCTCGAAGCTCTCGTAGCGGCCGCGCTCGGCGGCCAGGTCGGCGGAGGCCTCGATGGCGTGGTAGCTGACCAGCTCCATGGAGGTGTCGGCGAAGCTCACGGCCTCGTCGCTGGCGTAGGCGATGTCCTGGGCGTAGAGGGCGTCCTGGAAGCCCATGATGCCCAGGCCCACCGGGCGGTGCTTGAAGTTGGAGCGCTCCGCCTGGGGCACCGCGTAGTAGTTGATGTCGATGACGTTGTCGAGCATGCGCACCGCGGTGCGCACCGTCTTCTTCAGCTTGTCGCCGTCGAAGGCGCCGTCCACCACGTGCTGGGCCAGGTTGATGGAGCCCAGGTTGCACACCGCGATCTCGTCGGGGCTGGTGTTCAGGGTGATCTCGGTGCACAGGTTGGAGCTGTGGACCACGCCGGCGTGCTGCTGCGGGCTGCGCAGGTTGCACGGATCCTTGAAGGTGATCCACGGATGGCCGGTCTCGAACAGCATCGACAGCATCTTGCGCCACAGGTCCTTGGCCTTGACCCGCTTGAACAGCTTGAGCTGGCCGTTGCGCGTCATCTCCTCGTACTCCTGGTAGCGCTTCTCGAAGGCGGCGCCGTACAGGTCATGGAGGTCCGGGCAGGTGGCCGGCGAGAACAGGGTCCACTCCTGGTCGTCGAAGACCCGCTTCATGAACAGGTCCGGCACCCAGTTGGCGGTGTTCATGTCGTGGGTGCGGCGGCGGTCGTCGCCGGTGTTCTTGCGCAGCTCGAGGAACTCCTCGATGTCGAGGTGCCAGCTCTCCAGGTAGGCGCAGACGGCGCCCTTGCGCTTGCCGCCCTGGTTGACGGCCACCGCGGTGTCGTTGACCACCTTGAGGAAGGGCACCACGCCCTGGGACTTGCCGTTGGTGCCCTTGATGTAGGAGCCCAGCGCGCGCACCGGGGTCCAGTCGTTGCCCAGGCCGCCGGCCCACTTGGAGAGCAGGGCGTTGTCGCGGATGGCGCTGTAGATGCTGTCCAGGTCGTCCGGCACGGTGGTCAGGTAGCAGCTGGAGAGCTGGCTGCGCACCGTGCCCGCGTTGAACAGGGTCGGGGTCGAGGCCATGTAGTCGAAGCTGGAGAGCAGCTCGTAGAACTCGATGGCCCGCGCCTCGCGGTCGTCCTCGTCCAGGGCCAGGCCCATGGCGACGCGCATGAACATCACCTGGGGCAGCTCGTAGCGCACCTCGTCGCGGTGGATGAAGTAGCGGTCGTAGAGGGTCTGCAGGCCCAGGTAGGTGAACTGGGCGTCGCGGGTGTGATCCAGGGCGTCGCCCAGGCGCGCCAGGTCGAACTCGGCCAGCCGCGGGTCGAGCTGCTCGAACTCGATGCCCTTCTCGATGTAGGCCTGGAAGGCCGGCTTGTAGTAGTCGGCCATCTCCTGGTAGGTGGCCTCGTCGGCGATGCCCAGGAAGGACAGCGCCTCGCGGCGCAGGTTGTCCTGCAGCAGCCGCGCGGTGACGTAGGTGTAGTTGGGGTCCTTCTCGACCAGGGTGCGGGCGGTCATCATCAGCGCCTGGGAGACGCCGTCGACGCTCACCCCGTCGTAGAGGTTCTTCAGCGAGTCCTCGACGATCTTGTCGGCCTCGACGTTGGCCAGGTTCTCGCAGGCGTCGCGCACCAGGGTCTCGACGCGGCCCAGGTCCAGCGGGCGGGTGCTGCCGTCCGGCGCGGTGACGTTGAGCGTCGGGTGCGGCTTGGCGATGTCGGCCTCGGCGCTGGCCTCGGCCCGGGCGCGGGCATGCTCCTCGCGGTAGAGCACGTAGGCGCGCGCCACCTTCTGCTCGCCGGCGCGCATCAGGGCCAGCTCGACCTGGTCCTGGATGTCCTCGATGTGCAGGGTGCCGCCATCGGGCATGCGGCGCAGGAAGGCCTCCTCGATGCTCTGCGAGGCGCGCTGGACGAAGTCGCGGACCCGGGAGGAGGCGGCGGCGTTGTCGCCCTCGACGGCGATGAAGGCCTTGCTCAGGGCCACGGCGATCTTGTCGGCATCGAAGGGCACGACATCGCCGGTGCGCTTGATGACACGCAGGGTCTGCGGTGCGGTGACGGAGACGGACGGACGGTCCGGGGCAGCGGTGGTATCCATGGCGCCGGGGTTCCCTACCTTGTCGGTTGAAGAAGGCCGCCGAGGGCGACGGTTGACAGGAATCGGCAGGGTTGCTAGTGCCACATGATGTGGTGCCCCCGCCTGAGTCGAGCACAAGATAGTGTGCTTTTGGCCGGTCATCAAGTGGATAACTTGTGGATGGGCTGTGGCCTTCCGGGGGGCGTTTCGCGGCCTCGTCGCCAACCCGCACGGTTGGGCCTCCGGGGGGCCATCGCGATGCACGCGTTTGAGCGAAGGGGGCCGTTGTCGGGTATTCTTAAGCCGATGGCGGTCGTTGCCGCCGCCATGCTACCTGAACCTTGCCGAGGACGATAACGCCGCATGGATGACAGCCTGGAGACCCACGAGCCGGATCATGTCCTGATCATCGAGGACGATGAGCGCCTGGCCGAGCTGACCCGCGACTACCTCGAGGCCAACGGCTTCCGGGTGACGCTGGAGGCCGACGGCGGGCGGGGCGCCGCGCGCATCCTCGACCTGCAGCCCGACCTGGTGATCCTGGACCTGATGCTGCCCGGGGAGGACGGCCTGTCGATCTGCCGGCGGGTGCGCTCGGAGTATCCCGGCCCGATCCTGATGCTCACCGCCCGCACCGACGACATGGACCAGGTGCTGGGGCTGGAGATGGGCGCCGACGACTACGTGGCCAAGCCCGTGCAGCCGCGGGTGCTGCTGGCCCGCATGCGCGCCCTGCTGCGGCGGCGCGAGTCCGGCGGCGCCGGCGAGGAGCCCCGGCTGACCTTCGGCGACCTGGAGATCGACAACGCCACCCGCGAGGCCTTCCTGGCCGGCGAGCGCATCGACCTGACCAGCGCCGAGTTCGATCTGCTGTGGCTGCTGGCCAGCCATGCCGGCCGGGTGCTGACCCGCGAGGAGATCTTCTCCCAGCTGCGCGGCATCCGCTACGACGGTCAGGATCGCTCCATCGACGTGCGCGTCTCGCGCATTCGTCCCAAGATCGGCGACGACCCCAATCAGCCGCAGCGGATCAAGACGGTGCGCAGCAAGGGGTACCTGTTCGTCAAGGACGGCTGATGGCGCGCTCCCGCCTGCTGCCCCGCGCCCTGGCCGACAGCACCTTCCTGCGGGTCTACGTGCTGTTGGCCCTGGCGCTGGTGATGATCTTCGCCCTGGCCCTGCTGGCCATCACCCTGGTCGACAAGGTGCGCCGGCAGCACTACCAGGAGCAGCTGGCCGAGGCGCCGATGACGCTGCTCACCGCCCAGCTCGAGGCGATGGCGCCGCTGGAGCGCATCCCCTGGATGCAGCGCCAGGGCGCGGCCCTGGGCATGGAGCTGTCGCTGCATGCCATGGCCGACTATCCGTTGGGCTACTTCGAGCGGGCGCGGCTCGAGGCCGGGCAGACCCTGGTCCGCCGGACCGAGGGGCTGCACTGGCGGCTCTACCGCCGCCTGCCGGGCGAGCCGCGGCTGCTGCGTGCCGAATTGACGGGCCTGGGCGAGCACCAGCTGGTGGCGCTGGCGAGCCTGCTGGGCGAGTGGCTGCGGGCGGTGCCCCCCGAGCGCCGCGCGGCGCGGCTCGAGCGGCTGCGCAGCCCGGTGATCCAGCTGCGGCTCGGCGACACGCCGCCGGAGGGGCTGGATCCCCAGCGATTCGCCTCGATGAACGACACCGAGGTGGTGGTGCGGCTGCTGCCCCAGCGCTGGGCCATGTCGCTCTACCTGCGCCTGCCGGGGGCGGCCGGCGAGCGCCAGTGGCTGGAGGTCGGCCCGCTGCGCGCCTTCGAGCCGCTGCCGGTCTCCTTGCTGCTGCTGGTGCTGGTGCTGCTGCTGGTCATGCTGGCGGTGATCATCTACCTGATCGTGCGCGGGGTGGAGGCGCGCATGGTGCGCCTCGAACTGGCCGCCACGCGAATCGCCGCCGGGCGGCTGGACACCCGGGTCAAGGTCGAGGGCAATGACTTCCTGAGCCGGCTGGGCATGGCGCTCAACGGCATGGCCGCCCAGGTGCAGTCGCTGCTGCGCGGCCAGCAGGACATGATGCGCGCTGTGTCCCACGAGCTGCGCACCCCGGTGGCGCGGATCCGCTTCGCGGTGCAGATGGTCGAGGACATGACCGACGATCCCCGGGTGCGTCGCCAGCTCGAGGGCGTCGACGCCGACATCACCGAGCTCGACGACCTGGTCGACGAGATCCTCACCTACGCGCGGCTGGGCAGCGACCAGTCCCAGGGCGCCGGCCTGGAGACCGCCCTGGTGGAATGCCGGGCCATGGCCGAGCGGGTCATCGAGGGGCTGCAGCCGCTGCATGCGCACCTGGACATCGCCCTGGCGCCCGGGGCGGAGGTGGAGGCCACCGCCGAGCCGCGCTACCTGCAGCGGGCGGTGCAGAACCTGGTGGCCAATGCCTGCCGGCACGCCGAGTCCCGGGTGCGGGTCCGCGTCCACGACGAGCCACGGCTGCTGCGCATCGATGTCGAGGACGACGGGCCCGGCGTGCCGGCCGCCCAGCGCGGCGAGATCTTCAAGCCCTTCGCCCGCCTGGACGACAGCCGGGCGCGGCGCTCCGGCGGCTATGGCCTGGGGCTGTCGATCGTGCAGAAGGTCATGGCCTGGCACGGCGGCAGCGTCATGGTCGACGCCAGCCCGGCGCTGGGCGGGGCCCGCTTCACCCTGCTGCTGCCGCAGCGCTCCGGCGAGCCGGACGCGGCCTGACTCAGGCCGGCTTGATGCCCTCCAGCACGGCGAAGGAGGTCTCCCGGGCGGTGCGCAGGAAGTCCTGCATCCAGGGCGCCTCCCGGGTCTCCTCGCGGATCGCCGCGAACAGCGTGCTCCATACCCCGTCCTCGCCCAGCGGTACCGCCTTGACGTAATCCCGCTCCAGGTACTCGGTCAGCGCCCAGTTGGGCAGGGCGCAGACGCCGCGGCCGCTGGCCACCAGCTGCATCATCATCACGGTCAGCTCGGCGGTGCGCACCTCCCGGGGCGCCACCCCCGCCGGGTCGAGGAACTGGGTGAAGACGTCCAGCCGGGCGCGCTCCACCGGGTAGGTGATCAGGGTCTCCCGGGCCAGGTCGGTCGGCGTGACGTGGGCGCGACCGGCGAGGGGGTGCTGGCGGGCCACCGCGAGCAGGCCCTCGTAGCGGAACAGCGGTTCGTAGTGCACGCCGGTGAGTGGCTGGGGGTCGGCGGTGATCACCAGGTCGAGCTGTTCCCGGGCCAGGGCCGGCAGGGCGTCGAAGTGCAGGCCGCCGGGGATGTCGATCTCCACCTCCGGCCAGTGGTCACGGAAGTGGTCGACGGTGGGCATCAGCCACTGGAAGCAGCTGTGGCACTCGATGGCCATATGCAGCCGGCCCTGCTCGCTGCCGGCCAGCCGGGCCAGGTCGCGCTCGGCCATGCGCACCTGGGGCAGCACCTGCTCGGCCAGGGTCAGCAGCCGGCGGCCGGCCCGGGTGAACTCCACCGGGCGGGTCTTGCGCAGGAACAGCGGGCTGCCCAGCCGCTCCTCCAGGTCCTTGATCTGGTGGGAGAGGGCGGACTGGGTCAGGTGTACCCGTTCGGCGGCTTCCACCAGGGAGCCGGCGTCGCGCAGGGCGACCAGGGTGCGGAGATGGCGGAGTTCGAGCATGATCCTGAGCGCTGTTCATGTTGAGGATTAGAAAGCTTAGTTTGATTCAGTCATGGTGGCCAGCCAGACTCCGTAGCATCATTCAAGTAAACGGGGTTATACCATGACATTCACTCATGTTCTGGGCTATCCGCGCATCGGCGCGGACCGCGAGCTCAAGAAGGCCACCGAGGCCTACTGGAAGGGCGATATCGACCGCGAGGCCCTGGAGGCCGAGGGGCGCGCGCTGCGCCGCCGCCACTGGGCGGATCAGCGCGATGCCGGGCTGGATGTGGTCACCGTGGGCGACTTCGCCTTCTACGATCAGGTGCTCAACGTCTCCCTGCTGCTCGGCGCGGTGCCGGCGCGCTTCGGCGCCGAGGACGAGCTCGCCCGCGGCGAGGTGGACCTGGACACCGCCTTCCGCATGGCCCGCGGCCGCGCGCCCAGCGGCGAGCCCGCCGCGGCCTGCGAGATGACCAAGTACTTCGATACCAACTATCACTACCTGGTCCCCGAACTTCACCCGGAGCAGCGCTTCCGGCTGGCCAGCTCGCGGCTGTTCGACGAGGTCGCCGAGGCCAGGGCCGAGGGGCACGCGGTCAAGGTGGCGTTGACCGGGCCGCTGACCTGGCTGTGGCTGGGCAAGGGGCGCGGCGAGCATGCCGAGGCCTTCGACCGCCTGGCGCTGCTCGACGGGGTGCTCGAGGTCTACGGCCAGGTGCTGGCGCGGCTCGCCGAACAGGGCGTGGAGTGGGTGCAGCTCGACGAGCCGGCCCTGGCCCAGGACCTGCCGGCGGCCTGGCGGCAGGCCTACGAGCGGGCCTATCACCGCCTGCAGGCGGCGCCGGTGAAGCTGCTGCTGGCGACCTACTTCGGCGGCCTGGGCGACAACCTCTCACTGGCCGTCGACCTGCCGGTGGATGCCCTGCACCTGGACGCGGTGCGCGACCCCGACCAGGTCGAGCGGGTGGTCGACCGGCTGCTGCCCCACAAGGCGCTGTCGCTGGGCGTGATCGACGGGCGCAACGTCTGGCGCGCCGACCTGGCCGCGCTGCATGACCGCCTGGCCCCGCTGGCGGCGCGCCTCGGCGAGCGGCTGTGGCTGGCGCCGAGCTGCTCGCTGCTGCACGTGCCGGTGGACCTGGCCGCCGAGACCGAACTCGACGCCGAACTCAGGAGCTGGCTGGCCTTCGCCCGCCAGAAGCTCGACGAGACGGTGCTGCTGGGCCGTGCCCTGGACGCCCGGCTGTCCGCCGAGGACGAGGCGCGCCTGGCCGAGGCCGCCGCGGCCCTGGCCGCTCGGCGCGCCTCGCCGCGCATCCATCGCCCGGCGGTGGCCGAGCGGCTGGCCGCGGTGACCGCCGCCGACAGCGAGCGGGCCAGCCCCTACGGCGAGCGGGCCCGGGTCCAGCGCTGCCGTCTCGCGCTGCCGCTGTTCCCCACCACCACCATCGGCTCCTTCCCGCAGACCGCCGAGATCCGCGCCGCCCGCCGGGCGCACCGCCACGGCGAGCTGGCCGATGCCGACTACCAGGCGCGCATGGAGGCCGAGATCGCCGAGGCGGTGCGCCGCCAGGAGGCCCTGGGGCTGGACATGCTGGTCCACGGCGAGGCCGAGCGCAACGACATGGTCGAGTACTTCGGCGAGCGGCTCGACGGCTTCGCCTTCACCCGCTTCGGCTGGGTGCAGAGCTACGGGTCGCGCTGCGTCAAGCCGCCGATCCTGTTCGGTGACGTGGCCCGCCCGGCGGCGATGACGGTGCGCTGGAGCGAGCATGCCCAGTCGCTCACCGACAAGCCGATGAAGGGCATGCTCACCGGGCCGGTGACCATCCTGCAGTGGTCCTTCGTGCGCGACGACCAGCCCCGTGCCGCCACCTGCCGGCAGATCGCCCTGGCGCTGCGCGACGAGGTGGCCGACCTGGAGGCCGCCGGCATCCAGGCCATCCAGATCGACGAGCCGGCGTTGCGCGAGGGGCTGCCGCTGCGCCGGGCCGAGTGGCAGGGCTATCTCGACTGGGCGGTGGACTGCTTCCGGCTCAGCGCCGCGGTGGTCGACGATGCCACCCAGATCCACACCCACATGTGCTATTCGGAGTTCAACGACATCATCGGCGCCATCGCCGCCCTGGATGCCGACGTCATCACCATCGAGACCTCGCGCTCCGACATGGAGCTGCTCGACGCCTTCCGCGACTTCGCCTATCCCAACGAGATCGGCCCCGGCGTCTACGATATCCACTCGCCCAATATCCCGGCGGTGGACTGGATGGTGACGCTGATGGACAAGGCCGCCGAGCGCATCCCGGTGGAGCGGCTCTGGGTCAACCCGGACTGCGGCCTCAAGACCCGCGGCTGGGCCGAGGTGGAGCCGGCGCTGGCCAACATGGTCGAGGCGGCGCGGGTGCTGCGCCGGCGCCACGGCTGAGGCCCGCCGGGCCACGCAGATCGTCGCCGGGCGGCGCCAAGTCGCCCGGCGGCTGGTATCCTGGCGGCGACGGATCGTACGCAAAGGAGCCCATGCCATGTCCCGCCATGTCCCCCTTCGTCTCGCCCTGCCGCTGCTGCTGGCGCTGGGGCTGCCCGGCTGCGTCACCTACGTGAGCGCCCCGGCCCCCGAGCCGGCGCCCGAGCCCCCGGCGGCATCCGGCGACGGCCAGGACGCGGCCTCCCCCGAGGCGCCCCTGCTGCCCTCCGCGCTGTTCCCCGGCGAGGCCGCCGAGCTGGTCGGCTGGCGCTGTACCCCCGCCCAGGACCTGGTCACCGCGACCACCGAGGACGAGCTGCGGCTGTGGTCGGCTCACGGCGCCAACCGTCTCGAGCCGGCGGTGGTGGCCAGCGGCAACCGCTACCAGAACGGCGAGCTCGGCGTCTGGCTGAAGGGCGACGAGGCCCTGGTCGAGAGCCAGCGGGGGCGGCTGGACTGCCGGCAGGACGTCACCCTGGACGCCCTGACCCGCCAGGAGCACCCCGGGGTGATGTTCCATGGCCGCGGCAACGAGCCCGGCTGGCATGTGGAGCTGGCCAACGACGTCCCGGAGCTGACCATGACCCTGGACTACGGCCGCCGGGAAGCGACCCTGCCCTACCGGGTGACCACCCTCGACAACCAGGCCGGGCGGGTGATCCTGGCCAGCGGCCAGGCGGCGCGGCCCTTCACCCTGCGCATCGAGGCCAAGGCCTGCTTCGACGACATGAGCGGCCAGCCCTGGCCGGCCCGGGTGACGCTGAAGCTCAATGGGGAGACCTATCGGGGCTGTGGCCAGGGTATCGCACCCTGAGCGCCGGTTGTTCGATGTAGTCGAACGATAGCTGCGTTTTTTCCCGCTTATCGTGTGAAAAAATGAACGTACAATGGCGGTCATTCCTCAGCAAACGATGCGCAAGGAGATCGCCATGACCCGTATCCTCGTCCTGACCTCTTCCATCCTCGGCGGCAACTCCAAGCAGCTGGCCGATCACTTCGACGCCCTGGCCGCGGAGCGCGACGACCTGTCGATCACGCGCCGCGACCTGGTGGCCGAGGCGCTGCCCCACCTGGCCCTGCCGGAGCTGTCCAGCTGGCAGGTGCCCGCCGAGGAGCGCAGCGCCGAGCAGCGCGAGCTGGCGGCCCGCTCCGATGCCCTGATCGAGGAGCTGCTGGCCCACGACGTCCTGGTGCTGGCGGTGCCCCTCTACAACCTCGGCATCCCCTCGCAGCTCAAGGCCTGGTTCGACCGGGTGCTGCGCGCCGGCGTGACCTTCCGCTATACCGAGAACGGTCCCCAGGGCCTGGTGGAGGGCAAGCGCGCGGTGATCCTCGCCGCCCGCGGCGGCCAGTACGCCGGCAGCGAGCTCGACAGCCAGACGCCGCACCTCAAGGGCATGCTCGGGCTGATGGGCATCCGGGACGTGGACCTGGTGTATGCCGAGGGGCTCAACATGGGCGAGGCGTCCCGCGACGCCGCCATGGGCGAGGCGCGTCAGGCCATCGGCGGCCTGGTCGAGCGCCTGGCCTGATCCGGCCCGGGGTCGGATGACGGGGGCGGCCGGAAGGCCGCCCCCCGTCGCGTCTGGGGTCGCTCACCGGCAGGCGGCGGGGGCCCGCAGGCGCCACTCCCGGGACACGAACCGGCTGGTGCAGAGCGTCGGCGCCGGCGACAGGATGCGCCGGCCCAGGCGCGCCAGGGCCTGGCGATTGTCGTCCCGGGCGCTGCCCAGCCGCTCGGTGGCCGGCAGCGGCTGCCAGTCGCCGCCGCGCCGGGTCGCCAGGCGGTAGCGGAAGGGATGAAAGCCGGGAAAGCCCAGGCGCAGGTCGGTGACCACCAGGCTTTCCCGGCCGTCGTGGAGGCGGCGCTCGTAGCGCAGGAAGGGGCCCGCGAACCAGGCCAGCCGCCGTCCGGCGGGCAGGGCCCGGGCCGCCGGGGCCAGGTCGGCGCCGCGCCGATAGGTCTCCAGCGCCGGGCGATGCTCGCCGTCGAACACGCCGATCACGGCCTCGTGCACCCGGTCGCCTTCCACCACGGTGGCGCGCCACAGCAGGATGTTGAAGGGCGTGGGCTGGAGCAGCCGCGGTGCCTCGGCCAGGCCATGCTCGGCCAGCACCGGTGCGAGCCGCTCGCCGACCAGGGTCTTGGCGCCCAGCGCCAGGGTCAGGTAGAGGCACGAGATCACCAGCCCCCAGGCGGGGCCGCGGCGCCCGTTGCCGGTGGCCAGGGCGGTGGCGATGCCGACCAGCAGCGGCAGCGAGTAGAGCGGGTCGATGATGAACACCAGGGGCCAGGCGGCGGGGCGCACGTCCAGCGGCCACCACAGCTGGGTGCCGTAGGTGGTCAACGCGTCCAGCAGCGGATGCGTGAGCAGGCAGAGGAAGAAGAAGGCCGCCCAGCGGGGCCAGCCGATGTCCCGGGCTCGGGCCAGCCGTGTCGCCAGCAGCGTCAGCGCCGCGGCGAGCCCGGCCAGCACGAACAGCGAGTGGCTGAAGCCGCGGTGGCGGGTGACGTTGGCCACGGCATCGCCGTAGTCGATCAGCACGTCCAGGTCGGGCAGGGTGCCGAGGGCGGCGCCGAGCAGCACCGCCTTGCGCCCCAGGCGACGCCCCAGCAGGGTGCCGCCGATCGCCGCCCCCAGGGCGGCCTGTGTCAGGGAGTCCATCTGCGGGAATCCTCCGGGAGACCGTCCGTCAGGCAGTCGGGGCCGCCGCCCGCGCCCAGGGGGGGCCGGCGGCCAGGATGCGGGCCTGCACCGGGCAGTCCTCGCGGTGGGCGCCGGGCAGGTAGCCGGTGCTCATCAGGAACTCGCCGACGATCTCGGGCCCGGTGAAGCGGAAGGTTCGCCGGAACAGCGTGACCCAGTCCTCGTGGGGGCGCGGATGATGGGCCTCGAGCCAAGCCCGGAAGCTGCCGTGTTCGGCCTGGAGCCCCTGGACCACGCCGGCGTTGTGGATGGCGGCGTCCACCTTGCGGCGGTTGCGGATGATGCCCGCGTCCGCCAGCAGCCGGGCCCGGTCGGCATCGCCGTAGGCGGCCACGCGGTCGATGACGAAGTCGTCGAAGGCCGCGCGGAAGGCCGCGCGCTTCTTGAGCACCGTCAGCCACGACAGGCCGGCCTGGTTGATCTCAAGCACCAGGCGCTCGAAGAGCGCGTCGTCCCCCTCGACCGGGAAACCGTACTCGTGGTCATGGTAGGGCCCGTGAAACGGATGCTCCGGGGCCAGGTCACAGTAGTGGCTCATGTATCGTGCTCGCGTTGGCAGCTCGGCGGGTTCCTGCCAGGATGCCGACGCCGGGTTGTCCTGTGAAGAAGGAGAGTTTCATGCAATACCTGCACACCATGGTCCGGGTCAGTGACCTGGAGGCCTCGCTGCATTTCTACTGTGACCTGCTGGGGCTACGGGAAGTGCGCCGCAAGGAGAGCGAGAAGGGGCGTTTCACCCTGGTCTATCTCGCCGCTCCCGAGGACGAGGCACGCTCCACGGAGCTCCAGGCGCCGGAACTCGAGCTGACCTGGAACTGGGATCCCGAGACCTACACTGGGGGGCGCAACTTCGGCCACCTCGCCTATCGGGTGGACGACATCTATGCGCTCTGCGAGCACCTCCAGGCCCATGACGTGACCATCAATCGCCCGCCCCGGGATGGCCACATGGCCTTCGTCAGGAGCCCGGACGGCATCTCCGTCGAGCTGCTGCAGGCCGGCGAGCCGCTGCCGCCCAAGGAGCCCTGGGCGTCGATGGAGAATACCGGCACCTGGTGAAGCCCGCCGGCCGATGGATGCCGTGAGGCATGAAGGGAAGAGTGAGGGGCAAGGCGTGAGGCGTCCGTCGCCGCCGGCGGGGCGACCGCCGGCGGCGACGTCTTGAAGCGGCCTGGGGTCAGTCGGGGCGGACCGCCATGCGGCCGCCGCCGAGGAAGATCAGCGCCAGGGCGCCGAAGAAGAACAGGCCCTGCAGCTCCAGTTCCCAGCCGCCGTTGTCGTTGAGCATGAAGACCTGGCCGGTATGCACCAGCAGGAAGGCCACCAGCATGTTGCCGGCCATCAGCAGGCCGGCCAGGCGGGTCTGCCAGCCGACGATGGCCATGATCGGCGCGAGCAACTCGCCGATCAGCACCCCGTAGGCCAGCACGGCCGGCAGGCCGTAGCCCTGCAGCAGCCCGCCGATCCAGTCGATGGAGCCGGGGTTGAGCAGCTTGGACACCCCGTGGAACAGCATCAGCCCGCCCACGGCGAGCCGCAGGATCAGCTTGCCCAGCGGGTCGTTGTGTAAGGCATTGAGCATGGTCGTCTTCCTTGTCGATGATAGTGCTTACAGCATTGTCCGAAAGGCGGGCCTGGGGCAAGCTTGGCGGGACCCATTCACCGCCTCAAGGACGACCGCCATGATCGCGATGCGACGCCATGCCCTCTCCCTGCTGCTGATCCTGCTGCTGGCCGGCTGCGCCGCCGGCCCCGCGCCGGTGAGCGAGCCCGGCGATGCCCTGTCCGGCCCGGTGGTCGGGCCGCGCTGGAACCTGCTGCTGGTGGGCACCAGCGAGCGCCTGGACCTGCCGACCACGCCCTTCTTCGAGATCGCCCCGGACGGCCGGGTCAGCGGCCATGACGGCTGCAACCGCTTCCATGGCCGGGTCGAACTGGGGCCGGACAACCGCATCGAGTTCGGCCGGCTGGCCTCGACCATGATGGCCTGTCCGCACATGGAGCAATCCGAGCGCATGACCGCCATGCTCGACGACGCCTACCGCTACCTGATCGACCACGACCGGCTGGTGTTCTTCGGCCCGGACCAGCGGGTGTTGGGTGGCTTCCGACGCGCCAACTGACGCGTTCGCCTCCGCCGCTACGACAAGGGCCCGCCTGAGACAGGCGGGCCCTTGTGCTTCCGGCGATCCCGGAAGGGAGGCTCGGCCTAGAGCGCGGCGATCTTGTCGCGCTGTTCGACCAGCACCTTGCGGGCGGCCGTATAATCCGCCAGCTTGTCGCGCTCCTTCTGCACCACCGCCTCGGGGGCCTTGGCCACGAAGCTCTCGTTGCCGAGCTTCTTCTCGATACCGCCGATCAGCTTGTCCTGCTTGTCGATCTCCTTGGCCAGGCGGGCGAGCTCGGCGTCCTTGTCGATCAGCCCGGCCATCGGCACCAGCACCTCCATCTCGCCGACCAGCTGGGTGGCCGCCAGCGGCGCCTGCTCGGGGTCGTCGAGCCAGGTGACGCCGTCGAGCTTGGCCAGCTTGGAGAGGAACAGCCGGTTGGCCTCCAGGCGCTCGCGGTCGGCCGCGCCTCCCTTGGTCAGCAGCACCTCCAGCGGCTTGCCGGGGGCGATGTTCATCTCGGCGCGGATGTTGCGCACCGCCACGATCACGCCCTTGAGCCACTCGATGTCGCGGGTGGCGCCCTCGTCGATCAGCGCCTCGTCGGCCAGCGGCCAGGGCTGGGTCATCACCGACTCGCCCTCGGCGCCGGCCAGCGGGGCGACGCGCTGCCAGATCTCCTCGCTGATGTAGGGCATCATCGGGTGCGCCAGGCGCAGCACGGCCTCGAGCACCCGCACCAGGGTGCGGCGGGTGCCGCGCTTGGCGGCCTCGGAGGCCGCCTCGTCCCACAGCACCGGCTTGGAGAGCTCCAGGTACCAGTCGCAGTACTCGTTCCACACGAAGTCGTAGAGCGCCTGGGAGGCGTGGTCGAAGCGGAACTCCTCCATCGCCCTGGTGACCTGGGCCTCGGTCTTCTGCAGCTGGGAGACGATCCAGCGGTCGGCCAGCGACAGCTCGACCTCGCCACCGGCGCTGCCGCAGTCCTGGCCCTCGGCGTTCATCAGCACGTAGCGCGAGGCGTTCCACAGCTTGTTGCAGAAGTTGCGGTAGCCGTCGAGGCGCCCCATGTCGAACTTGATGTCGCGGCCGGTGGTGGCCTGGGACAGGAAGGTGTAGCGCAGGGCGTCGGTGCCGTGGGGCTCGATGCCCTCCGGGAACTCGCCGCGGGTGGCCTTGGCGATGGCCTTGGCCTTCTGCGGCTGCATCATGTTGCCGGTGCGCTTGTCGACCAGGGTCTCCAGGTCGATGCCGTCGATCAGGTCGATGGGGTCGAGCACATTGCCCTTGGACTTGGACATCTTCTGGCCATGGGCGTCGCGCACCAGGCCGTGCACGTAGACCTGCTTGAAGGGCACCTGGCCGGTGAACTTCAGGGTCAGCATGATCATCCGGGCGACCCAGAAGAAGATGATGTCGAAGCCGGTGACCAGCACGCTGGAGGGGTGGAAGGTCTCGAGTTCCGGCGTTTGCTCGGGCCAGCCCAGGGTGCCGAAGGTCCACAGCCCGGAGCTGAACCAGGTGTCGAGGACGTCCTCGTCCTGAGTCAGGGCGACGTCGGCGGCCAGGCCGTGCTTCTCCCGGGCCTCGGCCTCGGTGCGCGCCACGTAGACGTTGCCGCTCTCGTCGTACCAGGCCGGGATGCGGTGGCCCCACCACAGCTGGCGGGAGATGCACCAGTCCTGGAGGTCGCGCATCCAGGCGAAGTACATGTTCTCGTAGTTCTTGGGCACGAACTCGATGTCGCCGTTCTCGACGGCGGCGATGGCCGGCTTGGCCAGCTCCTCGACGGCCACGAACCACTGGTCGGTGAGCAGCGGCTCGATGACGTCGCCGGAGCGATCGCCATAGGGCAGGGTGTTGTTGACCGTCTCGGTCCTGGCCAGCAGGCCGGCGGCGTCCATGTCGGCGACGATGCGCTCGCGGGCCTCGAAGCGGCCCAGGCCGGCGTAGGCGGCGGGCAGCGCGGTGTCGATCTCGGCCAGCGGCCGGCCCTGGAGGTCGAAGGCCTCGGCGGCCTCGAGGACGGCGGCGTCCTTGGAGAAGACGTTGATCAGCGGCAGGTCGCAGCGCTTGCCGACCTCGTAGTCGTTGAAGTCATGGGCCGGGGTGATCTTCACGCAGCCGGAGCCCTTGTCCATGTCGGCGTGCTCGTCGGCCACCACCGGGATGCGACGGCCGACCAGCGGCAGCGTAACGTACTTGCCGACCAGGGAGGCGTAGCGCGGATCCTCCGGGTTGACCGCCACGGCGCTGTCGCCGAGCAGGGTCTCCGGGCGGGTGGTGGCGACGACCAGGTGGTCCTCGCCGGCGTCGGTGGTCACGCCGTCGGCCAGCGGGTAGCGGAAGTGCCAGAACTGGCCCTGCTGCTCCTTGTTCTCGACCTCCAGGTCGGAGATGGCGGTGTGCAGGGTCGGGTCCCAGTTGACCAGCCGCTTGCCGCGGTAGATCAGGTCCTCCTCGAAGAGGCGCACGAAGACTTCCTGCACCGCCTGGTAGAAGCCGTCGTCCATGGTGAAGCGCTCGCGGGACCAGTCGACGCTGGCGCCCATCCGCCGCAGCTGGCGGGTGATGTGGCCGCCGGATTCGTGCTTCCACTCCCAGACCTTGTCGATGAACGCCTCGCGGCCCAGGTCGTGGCGGCTCTTGCCCTCCTCGGCCGCGACCTTGCGCTCCACCAGCATCTGGGTGGCGATGCCGGCGTGATCGGTGCCCACCTGCCACAGGGTGTTGCGCCCCTGCATGCGCCGCCAGCGCGTCAGGGTGTCCATGATGGTGTCCTGGAAGGCATGGCCCATGTGCAGGCTGCCGGTGACGTTGGGCGGCGGGATCATGATCGAGTAGGGCTCGCCCTCGCCCGAGGGGGCGAAGCGGTTGTCGGCTTCCCAGCGCTCGTACCAGCGGGATTCGATCTGCTCGGGTTGGTAGGTCTTGTCCATGGAGTCTTCCGGGTCGAAGGAGGTGGCGACGACGTGGCACGGCGAGCCGTTCGGCTCGTCGGTGCGGGACGCGAAAAATGGGGTCGATTATAGCCCGAGGGGCCGGTCGGCGTCATGGGCGCGGAGATGGCCACTCGATCGTGGCGAGGGGCGCCGGGGACAGGTCGTAGAGGGGGCTTTTGCCAGGGGGGGGAGGAGGACTCCTCCGAACGAGCTGGCCAGGGATGGCCAGCACCGGCCCTGCAAGCGGAGCAGGACGCGAGAGCGCAGCAGGGCAAAAGTAGGCCCAGGGCTGGGTTCACAGCGCCCCCTCGTCGGTCCGGCGCTTCGGGACCTGTCGACGGATCAGCCCCGAGCGGCGGGCCCCCGAGATTGCCCAGGTGTCAGCCGCCGGCGCGCAGATGGTGGGGCGTGACCGGATAGCCCCGTTTCTTGTAGGTCTGCCAGCAGCGCCGCTTGGCGGTCAGCACCGCCTGGTGCTGGTTGATGATCTCGGCGACCCGCTCGAAGCGCGAGAACCACTCGGGGATCTCCGGGTGCAGGTTGAGCATCGCCTGCACGCCGGCGTCGCCGGGCGGCGGCTCCTCCCAGCCGAGGGTCACCGGCACGCTATCGGCCTGCTCGCTGCCCAGCAGGGCATGGGGCAGGTAGGCGTCGGGGCGGAAGGTCCATAGCCGGTCGTCGAGCTCCCGGGCCATGGCCTCGTCCTCGGCGTGCAGGTGCAGCCGGTAGCCCTTGCGGGCGATGGTCTCGGCGAGCCGGCAGGCGAAGGCCAGCCGCGCGTCCAGGGTGGTCTCGGGGAGGATGTAGAAGTCGATGCGGGTCATGGCGCCGTCAGACGCCTCCGTCGATGTCGAGGATGGCGCCGGTCGAGAAGCCGGACTCGGCCAGCCACAGGATGGCCGAGGCGATCTCCTCGGGTTCGCCGACGCGGCCCAGGGGGATGCGCTCGGCGGCGGCCTCGACCTTGTCGGGGTTGTCCGCGCCGGCATGCAGCGACGTGCGGATCACGCCGGGGCGCACGCCGTTGACGCGAATGCCCTCGTCGGCGACCTCGCGGGCCAGGCCGCGGGTGACGCTGTCGATGGCGCCCTTGGAGGCGGCGTAGTCGACGTACTCGTCGGCCCCGCCCAGGCGCGCGGCGGCGGAGGAAACGTTGACGATGGCGCCGCCCCGACCGCCGCGGCGAGTCGACATGCGTTTCACCGCCTCCCGGGCGCAGAGCAGCGGCCCCGTCACGTTGACGCGCAGCATGCGCTCGATCCGGGCGGCGTCCATGTCCTCGACCCGGCAGTTGACGTCCACCATGCCGGCGTTGTTGACCAGCACGTCCGGCCGCCCCAGCTCGGCGTCGACGGTCTCGAACAGGGTGCGAATGCCGGCCTCGTCGGCGGCATCGGCCTGGACGGCGAGGGCCTGTCCCCCCGACTCGCGGATCTCGTCGACCAGGGCCTCGGCGGCCCGATGGTCGCGGCGATAGTTGATCGCCACGGCGTAGCCCCGGCGCGCCGCGAGCCGGGCCGTGGACGCCCCGATGCCGCGCCCGGCGCCGGTGATGATCATCACTGAGGTCATGTTGCGGTGTCCCGTTGGGGAAGGGCCCCGGGCGACGGCCCGGGGGTGTCGCATTCAGGCCAGGCGGGTCAGCCAGCCGTGCTTGTCTTCGCTGCGCCCGTACTGCAGGTCGAGCAGGCGGGTGCGCAGGCGCTTGGCGATCTCGTTGTCGCCCTCGGCGGCCAGGCGGATGCTGCCGTCCTCGGTGACCAGCTCGCCCACCGGGGTGATCACCGCGGCGGTGCCGCAGGCGAAGACCTCGACGATCTCGCCGGAGGCCGCGCCCTCGCGCCACTCGTCGATGCTGATCGGCCGCTCCTCGGGACTCAGGCCCTCATCGCGGGCCAGGGTCAGCACCGAGTCGCGGGTCACGCCCTCGAGGATGGTGTCGGTGAGGCGCGGGGTGACGATACGGCCGTCGCGATAGACGAAGAACAGGTTCATGCCGCCCAGTTCCTCGACCCACTTGTTCTCCACGGCGTCGAGGAAAGCCACCTGGCTGCATTCGTGGGCCGCGGCCTCCTTCTGGGCGGCCAGGGAGGCGGCGTAGTTGCCGCCGCACTTGGCGAAGCCGGTGCCCCCGGGGGCGGCGCGCTTGTAGTGCGAGGACAGCCAGATCGACACCGGCTTGATGCCGCCCTGGAAGTAGGCCGCGGCCGGCGAGGCGATGACGTAGTAGTCGACCTCGTGGGACGGGCGCACGCCGAGGAAGGTCTCGCTGGCGATCATGAACGGGCGCAGGTAGAGGCTCGACTCGTCGGCCTCGTCGGCCGGGGTCGGCACCCAGGCGTGGTCCTGGGCCAGCAGGGCCTTCAGGGAATCGATGAAGTCCTCGTCGGAGAGCTCCGGCAGCGCCAGGCGGCGGGCGCTGCGGCGGAAGCGCTCGGCGTTCTTCTCGGGGCGGAAGGTCCACACCGAGCCGTCGGCGTGGCGATAGGCCTTTACGCCCTCGAAGATCTCCTGGCCGTAGTGCAGCACGGCGGCGGCCGGATCCACGGTCAGCGGGCCGTAGGGGCGCACCTCGTGGCCGTGCCAGCCGGCGTCGAGGGTCCAGCGCACATGAGCCATGTGGTCGGTGAAATAGCGGCCGAATCCGGGATCGCGCAGGATATCGTCACGGATCGGGGCCGCCGTGGCTTGGGTGGAGGGCTTCATGGAAAAGCGTTCGGTGGACACGGCTGGGTCTCCGCTTCATCCGGGGCGCATCCCGGCGCCCCGCTACGAGAACAGGATCACCGGGCCGCGACCGGCCCGGTGCATGAGAGTCGTTGCTTCACATGAAAAAGTCACCGCGCCCAAAAGGCAAGCCCGGGCGCGGCACGGCCCCGTCAGCCCTCGTCGCCGGTCTCGACGCGGCTGTCGGCCTCGCGGTCCAGCAGGTACTGGGTGAGCAGCCCGACCGGCCGGCCGGTGGCGCCCTTCTGCTTGCCGGAGTGCCAGGCGGTGCCGGCGATGTCCAGGTGCGCCCAGGGGAACCGGTCGGCGAAGCGCGAGAGGAAGCAGCCGGCGGTGATGGTGCCCGCCGGGCGGCCGCCGATGTTGGCCAGGTCGGCGAAGTTGGAGTCCAGCTGCTCCTGGTACTCGTCCCACAGAGGCAGGTGCCAGGCGCGGTCCCAGGCGGTCTCGCCGGCGTCGAGCAGGTCCAGCGCCAGGTCGTCGTCGTTGGACAGCAGGCCGGTGGCGTGGTGGCCCAGGGCGATGATGGCGGCGCCGGTGAGGGTGGCGACGTCCACCACGCTGGCCGGTTCGAAGCGCTCGGCGTAGGTCAGGGCGTCACACAGCACCAGGCGGCCCTCGGCGTCGGTGTTGAGCACCTCCACCGACAGGCCCTTGAGGGTCCTGAGGATGTCGCCGGGCTTGGTGGCGCGGCCGTCGGGCATGTTCTCGGCGCTGGCGACGATGGCCACCAGGTTGACCTTGGGACGGATGGCCAGCACCGAGGTGACGGCGCCGAACACGCTGGCCGCGCCGCACATGTCGAACTTCATCTCGTCCATGCCCTCGCCGGGCTTGAGCGAGATGCCGCCGGCATCGAAGGTGATGCCCTTGCCGACCAGCACATGGGGAGCCTCGTCCGGGTCTTCGGCGCCCTGGTACTTCATGACGATCAGCCGCGAGGGCTCCTCGCTGCCGCGGCCCACGGAGAGCAGCGAATGGGCGCCCAGGGCCTCCAGGGCGGCCTCGTCGAGGATCTCGGCGGTCAGCGCACCGTCGGACTCGGCGGCCAGGCGCTCGGCGCGTTCGGCCAGGTAGCGCGGGGTGCAGACGTTGCCGGGCAGGTTGCCCAGGGTGCGGGTGGCGTTGATGCCCTGGCCGATGCCGTCGCCGATCCGCGCGCCCTCGCGGGCCGCCTCGGCGTTGCCGCCCTCGCTGACCAGCAGGGTCACCCGCTCGAGCCGCGGCCGGGGGCCGGGCTCGGACTTGAACTCGGTGAACCGATAGACGGCGCGGTGGGCCGCCTCGGCCACCAGGCGGGCCTTCCAGTCGCAGTCGCGATCGGGGACCGGCACGTCGGTGAAGGCCGCCGCGGCGTCGTCGGCCGGCAGGGCCGCCAGGGCGGTGAAGGCGGCGTCCACGGCCTTGCGGAAGGCGCCTTCCTGGCACTTCTCCCGGGTGCCCAGGCCCACCAGCAGCAGGCGATCGGCGTTGAGCCCCGGGGCGAAGGGAATCATCTGGACGTTGCCCAGCTTGGCGTCGAAGTCCTCACGCTCGATCAGCTGGCCGATCAGCCGCTCGCTGGCGTCATCGAGCTTGGCGGCGGCGGGCAGCAGGTCGCCATCCTTGAACACCGGTACCACGAGGCAGGCCGTCTCGACCTTGGCGGGATTGGCCGTCTGAACTGGGAATTCCATGGTGTCTCCACAAGACAAGCGGTGGGGGATTCTGGATAATGCCGGCACGTTGCCGAGTCGTTCCAGTGTACCCCAGGAGCCCGCCGGACTTCACACCGCGCCGACCGGGGACGCGACGGCGAGGGGCGCCGGGGACCACGCCTCATTGCATGGAAGATGGCCGGGCCGGAGGGCCCCGGGCCGGGAGACGACGTTGATCATATTCCGCTACCTGACCCGCGAGATCCTGCAGACCATGGCCGCCGTGGCCGGCGTGCTGCTGCTGGTGATCATGGGCAGCCGCTTCATCCGCTACTTCTCCAACGCCGCCGAGGGCGAGATCCCTCTCGATATCCTCGGCACCCTGATGCTCTTTCATCTGCCCGGCTTTCTCGAGCTGATCCTGCCGCTGGCCTTCTTCCTGGGCATCCTGCTGGCCTACGGCCAGCTGTACCTCAACAGCGAGATCACCGTGCTGGTGGCCTGCGGCACCAGCCCCAACCGCCTGCTGCAGGTGAGCCTGGTGCCCGCCACCGTGGTCGCCGTGCTGGTCGGGCTGTGCAGCCTCTGGCTGACGCCGGCGGGGGCCCTGCACAACGAGGTCATGCTCGAGGAGCAGCGCAGCCAGCTGGACTTCTCGGCGCTCACCCCGGGCCGCTTCCAGGACTTCGGCGGCGGGCGGATCGCCTATACCGAGGCGCTGACGGATGACCAGAGCCGCATGCAGGAGGTCTTTATCAGCGAGCGCCAGCGCCGCACGGACGGCACCCCCTCCACGGTCGTGACCCGCGCCGCGGCCGGCTACCAGACCGTCGATCCCGAGACCGGCAGCCGCTTCCTGGTGCTCGACGACGGCGAGCGCTACAGCGTCGACCCCGGGCGCGCCCAGGCCGAGCGCCTCGAGTTCGGCACCTATGCGGTGCGCCTGTCCCGGGCCGGGGAGCGCCTCGACCCCGGCGACCCGGAGTTCGCCACCACCCCGGCCCTGCTGGACGCCGACGATCCCGCGGCCCGCGCCCAGTGGCAGTGGCGCCTGGGCCTGCCGGTGATGGTCTTCATCCTGACCCTGCTGGCCATGCCGCTGTCCCGGGTCAACCCGCGCCAGGGGCGCTTCGCCAAGCTGCTGCCGGCGATCTTCCTCTACGTGGCCTACCTCAGCCTGCTGCTGGCCGCCCTGGACGGCATCGCCCGCGGCGGTTGGCCGGCCTGGCTGGGCATGTGGCCGATCCACGTGGCCTTCCTGGCCATCGGCCTGGCGATGACGCTGCGGGCGCAGCGCAAGGGGATGAGCGGATGATCGCCGACCGCCTCGACCGCTATATCGCCCGACACATCCTGGGCGCCATCCTGGTGGTGCAGGTGGTGCTGCTGGGGCTCGACCTGGTGATCACCTACATCAACGACCTGGGCGACGTGGAGGGCGACTATGGCGCCCTGCAGGTGCTGTTCTACCTGGTGCTGCGGCTGCCCTGGCGCTTCTACCAGTATGCCCCGGTGGGGGTGCTGATCGGCGCCCTGATCGGGCTCGGCAGCATGGCCTCGAGCAACGAGCTGACCGTGATGCGCGCCGCCGGCCGCTCGCTGACCCGCATCCTGTGGGGGGTGATGAAGCCGATCATCCTGGTGATCGCCGTGGTGCTGCTGGTGGCCGAGTTCGTCAGTCCACGCACCGAGCAGTTCGCCAGCGCCTGGCGGCTGGAAAAGATGCAGGGGGAGGATGCCGTGCTGACCCAGCGGGGTGGCTGGCAGCGCGAGGGCGACGACTTCTATCGCTTCGGCGCGATCCGTGCCGACCAGGTGGTGCTGGACCTGACCCGCTACCGCTTCGAGGACCATCGGCTGCGTGAGGCGCTGAGCGCCCGGCGTGCGGTCTGGCGCGACGGCGGCTGGGTGCTGGAAGGCGTGGCGGTGACCCGCTTCGAGGACGGGCGCAGCGTCGCCACCCGCCAGGCCACCCGCCCCTGGCAGACCTCGCTGACCCCGCAGAGCCTGGATCGCCTGCTGCGCGAGGTGGAGACCCAGGCGCCCAGCGAGTTGTGGGCCTATGCCCGCCACCTGCAGGCCCGGGGTCAGGACGCCACCCAGCCGCTGATCTATTTCTGGCAGAAGGTGCTGATGCCGCTGACCATGGCCTCGCTGGTGCTGGTGGCGGCCTCCTTCGTGTTCGGCCCGCTGCGCAGCGTGGCCGCCGGCACCCGGGTCTTCTACGGCGTGGTCACGGGGCTGGTGTTCAAGTACCTGCAGGACCTGCTGGGGCCGGCCTCCACGCTGTTCGGCTTCTCGCCCGCCTGGGCGGTGCTGGTGCCCACCCTGCTGTGTGCCGGCCTGGGACTCTACCTGCTGCGCCGCACCGGCTGACCCTACCGGAGACCGCCATGCCTCGACGCTTCGACCACCTCGACGACACCTGGCCGGCCGGCCTGGGCCGGCGCCTGGGCGCCATGCTCTACGACGGCCTGCTGCTGCTGGCGATCTGGATCCTGATCGCCGCGGCCCATGTGGCGGTGAGCCGCCTGGTGATCGGCCTGCCGCCGGAGGCGGTGGGCCTCGGCGCCGGCCAGGTGCTGTCGCTGCGCCTGCTGCTGGCGCTCGCCGCCTGGGGGTTCTTCGCCTATTTTTGGACCCGCGGCGGCATGACGCTGGGCATGCAGGCCTGGCGGCTGCGGGTGCAGACGCCCCAGGGCCATTCGATCACCCTGCTGCAGAGCCTGATGCGCTTCCTGGTGGGGGCGCTGTCCTTCCTGCCGCTGGGCCTGGGACACCTCTGGGTGCTGTTCGATGCCGAGCGACGCAGCTGGGCGGACATCGCCTCGGGCACCCGGGTGGTGGTGCTGCCCAAGGCGGCGAAGCGCAGGCCCTGAGGGACGTGCGCCCCGGCGGCCTTCGCTGGCGGCGATATCAGCGATCGCTAACCCAGATGAGAAATTTTCTCAGACTATGCTTGCGATAGCCCTTGCGAATCATTTACATTCATCTGCATGAACAGCGCGAGGTGACCTCATGTATGTGTGTCTGTGCAAGGGTGTGAACGACAAGGAGATCCGTCGCAGCGTCGAGGACGGCGCCCGCAGCTGGCGCGAGGTCCAGCGCGAGACGGGGTGCGGCACCCAGTGCGGCAAGTGCGCCGGCATGGGCAAGGGCATCACCCGCGAGGCCATCCAGGAAGAGCTGGCCATGGCCAACCAGGATCTCGCCTACGCCGTGTGATGGCAATCGCTATCGTTTCTTTTGGCGTTATCAAATAATTGATTTATTTGAACTTTTCCTGATATCCCCTAGACTGCCGGGTAACCGTGGCGGCACGCCCATTGGCGTGCCAAGCTGAAGTATGGACCTGACGACAGCAATGGGGTGATACCATGAAAGGTGACAAGAAGGTCATCGAGTACCTCAACTCCGCGCTCGGCAACGAGCTGGTGGCGATCAACCAGTACTACCTGCACGCCAAGATGTTCCAGGACTGGGGCCTGGCGGCGCTCGGCAAGCTCGAGTACGACGAGTCCATCGACGAGATGAAGCACGCCGACAAGCTGATCGAGCGGATCCTCTTCCTCGAGGGCGTGCCCAACCTGCAGGACTACGGCAAGCTGCTGATCGGCGAGGATACCAAGGAGATGCTCGAGTGCGACCTGCGGCTCGAGAAGCAGGGGCGCGACGACTACATCGAGGCCATCGCCTACTGCGAGTCGGTGCAGGACTACGTTACCCGCGACCTGCTGCGTGACATCCTGGCCGACGAGGAAGAGCACATCGACAAGCTCGAGACCGAGCTCGGCCTGATCGCCACCGTGGGCCTCGAGAACTACCTGCAGAAGCAGATGAGCGCGGCGGAGTGAATCGCCGCCGCCCGGGCTTCGGCCGCTTCCGGAAAGGCGCCCCTCGGGGCGCCTTTCCTGCGTTCGGGGTCAGGAAAAGGCCTTCTCCAGGGCGAAGCGGGGCAGCGGCTCGCCCTGCACCTCGACGGTCTCCATGAACATGCCGAGCGGCCGCACCCAGAGGCCGTAGTCGCCGTAGAGGGCGCGATAGGCCACCAGCGGCTCCTCGGTCTCGCTGTGGTGGGCCACGCCGATCACCTCGTAGAGGGGGCCCTTGTAGTGGCGGTAGATGCCGGGAACGGGACGATGGTCTTCCATGGAAGGCCTCCGGGAATCAGGGGGACGGGGCGGCGTCGCGGGCCAGGCGGGCCAGGGTGCGCGAGGCCGCCGTGAAGCCGAAGCTGCCGGTGACGAAGGTCGCCGCGCCGAAACCCGAGGCGCAGTCCAGGCGCGTGGCCTCGCCGGCCCCGGGCTTCTGGTGGCAGACCTCGCCGTCGGCGCCGGGATAGACGAGCTGCTCGTCGGAATAGACGCACTCCACCGAGAAGCGTCGCTTCGGGTTGCGCGAGAAGCCATGATCCCGGCGCAGCCGGGCGCGCACCTTGGCCAGCAGCGGGTCGTGCTCGGTGCGCGTCAGGTCGGCCACCCGGATGCGGGTGGGGTCGGTCTGGCCGCCGGCCGCCCCGGTGACGGTGAGCGGCAGCTTGCGTCGCTTGCACCAGGCGATCAGCGCGGCCTTGGCGATCACGCTGTCGATGGCGTCGATCAGGTGGTCGGCGTCCGCCGGCAGCCGCTCGGCGAGGTTGGTCGGCGTCACGAAGGCGGTGTCGGCCACCACCTCGATGCCCGGCTGGATGGCCCGGCAGCGCTCGGCGAGCACCTCCACCTTGGGGCGGCCGATGGTGCCGTCCAGGGCATGCAGCTGGCGATTGACGTTGGACACGCAGACGTCGTCCAGGTCGATCAGGGTCAGCCGGCCGATGCCGGAGCGGGCCAGCGCCTCCACCGCCCAGCTGCCCACGCCCCCGACGCCCGCCACCACCACGTGAGCCTCGCGGAAGCGGGCCAGGGCGCGGGCGCCGTAGAGCCGGCGAATGCCGCCGAAGCGCAGCGCATGGTCGTCGGTGTCGAGCGTCGCGGGGGAAGGGGCGTCGGTCATGGGCGTCGTCTGCGTCCTCGGTCAGGCTAAAGCGGGAGCGGCGGCGGGCCGCCGCCCGGGGAGGTGGCCGGCCCAGCCGAACTGCTGGAAGAGCTGGGTCATGGGGCCGTCCAGGGCGCACTCCAGCGACAGGCGCCGGCCGTCCGCCGGGTGGTCGAAGGCCAGGCCCACCGCCGCCAGCAGCAGCCGCGGGCAGGCCAGGCGCTCGGCGAAGAAGCGGTTATGGACGCCCTTGCCGTGCTTGGCGTCGCCGATGATCGGGTAGCCGCGCCGGGACAGGTGGCGGCGGATCTGGTGCCGGCGCCCGGTCAGCGGGCGGGCCTCCATCAGCGAGTAACGGCTGCTGGGGTAGCGATCGACGCGCACCGGCAGCTCCACGCTGTCCAGGCGGCGCACCTCGGTGATCGCCTCCCGGGCCGGCATCTCGGCCTTGGGGCGGCGTCCGTCCTCGTCGCGCAGGGCGTAGTCCAGGCGCTCGGCCTCCGGCCCGGTGCCGCGCACCACCGCCAGGTAGCGCTTCGCCACCCGCTGCCGTTCGAAGGTCTCGGCCAGGCGCGACGCCGCCTCAGGCGTCAGGGCCAGGACCATCAGCCCCGAGGTGGGGCGATCCAGGCGATGCACCGGATAGACGCGCCGGCCGAGCTGGTCGCGCAGGGTCTGCAGCAGGAAGTGGCGCTCCCCGCGGGCCAGGGCCGTGCGATGGACCAGCAGGCCGGCCGGCTTGTGCACGGCGACCAGGTGGTCGTCCTGATACAGGATGGGCAGCGAGTCCGTCATGGGGCGTCCCGGCGTGGCGTCGAGGGCGCACATTGTCGCCGCCCGGGGAGCGGATGTCACCACGCCTGTCGTCCCGCTACCGGGCGCGCCACCTTCGTCGTCTCGCGCCGGCGGCCGATGTCGGCCAAGCTGGAGGCTTCCGCTGACCGGAGGTCGTCATGAAGCTCTCGCCCGCCTATCGGCTCGCCGCCACCATCCTGCATGGCTTCGACGAGTATCGCTCGCGATTCAAGGAGATCACCGCCGATGCCAGCCGGCGCTTTCGCGACGCCGCCTGGCGCGAGGCCCAGCAGGCCTCGGCGGAGCGCATCGACCTGTATGATGAGAAGGTCGGCGCCACCCTCGACCGCCTGCGGCGCACCTTCGACGACGATGTCCTGGTCCACTGCGAGTGCTGGCGGGAGGCACGCCGCCACTACGCCGAGCTGATCGACCAGCGCCTGGACTACGAGCTGGCCGAGACCTTCTTCAACTCGATGTTCTGCTCGCTGTTCCACCATCGCCACATTCGCAACGACTGGATGTTCGTCTACAGCTCGCGCCCCTGCGCCGCCCACCACTCGGGGCTTCGGCTGTGTCGGCGCCGGGAGGTGGCCGGCGACTGGGCGCAGGCGCTGCGCTGGGCCCTGGCCGAGGCCGCCTTCGCGACGCCCTTCGTCGACCTCGACCGGGACGTCGAGCTCGGCGCGGACTTCCTGCGGCGCCAGCTGCCGCCGGCGATCCTCGACGATGCCGGCGCCGAGATCGAGCTGATCAAGAGCGTCTTCTACCGCAACAAGGGCGCCTACCTGGTGGGATGCATCCGCGGCGGCGGCGAGCAGGTGCCGCTGGTGCTGCCCGTCCTCCACGAGGAAGGCCAGGGGCTGCACCTGGACACGGTGCTGATCGAGGCCGACGAGGTGTCGATCATCTTCTCCTTCACCCGCGCCTACTTCCAGGTCAAGGTGGTGGTGCCCAGCGAGTTCGTCGCCTACCTCCAGGAGCTGATGCCCGACAAGCCCCAGGGCGAGCTGTATGCCGCCATCGGCTTCTACAAGCACGGCAAGACCGAGTTCTTCCGCGCCCTCAACCGCCAGGTCGCCAAGCGCGAGGACCGGTTCATCATCGCCCCCGGGGTGCGCGGCATGGTCATGGCGGTGTTCGTGCTGCCGTCCTTCCGCACGGTGTTCAAGATCATCAAGGACCGCTTCGACCCCACCAAGCAGATGAGCCGCGAGAACGTGCGCGACAAGTACCGGCTGGTCAAGCGCCACGACCGGGTGGGGCGCATGGCGGACACCCAGGAGTTCTCCAACTTCATCGCCCGCAAGGACCACTTCGATCCCGAGTGCCTGGCGCACCTGCTGGAGGTGGCGCCCTCCTCGGTGCACCTGCGCGGCGACAAGGTGCTGATCGAGCACTGCTACACCGAGCGCATGATGACGCCCCTCAACCTCTATCTGGAGGACTGCGACGAGGCCGAGACCCGGGCGGTGCTCAAGGACTACGGCAACGCCATCAAGCAGCTCGCCGCCGCCAACATCTTCCCCGGCGACATGCTGCTCAAGAACTTCGGGGTGACCCGCCACGGCCGGGTGATCTTCTACGACTACGACGAGATCTGCTACCTGACCGAGTGCCACTTCCGCCACATCCCCGAGCCGCTGTATCCCGAGCAGGAGCTGGCCGACGAGCCCTGGTACTCGGTGGGGCCCAATGATATTTTCCCCGAGGAGTTCGGCCCCTTCCTGTTCGCCGACGTGCGGCTGCGCAAGCTGTTCTACCAGCTGCATCCGGAGCTGTTCGACGCCGACTACTGGCAGGGGCTGCAACAGGCCATCCGCGACGGCCGGGTGATCGACGTCTACCCCTATCGCAACAAGCAGCGCTTCGAGGCGACCGCGGACAACGGCCTGGTGTACTGACCCTACAACCCGCCGAGGTGAGCATGGCCGAGGCCGACCGCCCCCACCTGGTGGTGCTGACCGGCGCCGGCATCAGCGCCGAGAGCGGCATCCAGACCTTCCGCGCCGCCGACGGCCTGTGGGCCGACCATCCCGTCGAGGCGGTCGCCACGCCCGAGGCCTGGCATCGCGACCCCGAGCGGGTGCTGCGCTTCTACGACGCGCGCCGCGACCAGGTGCGCCGGGCGCGCCCCAACCCCGCCCACAAGGCCCTGGCCCGGCTGGAGAAGCGCGGCTTCCGGGTCAGCATCGTCACCCAGAACATCGACGACCTGCACGAGCGGGCCGGCTCGCGCCGGGTGCTGCACCTGCACGGCGAGATCCTCCAGGCGCGCTCCACCGTGGACCCGCGGCTGCGCTACCCGTTGCCCCGGGGCGGCATCGCCCTGGGCGACGTCTGCGACAAGGGAGGCCAGCTGCGCCCCGACGTGGTGTGGTTCGGCGAGGCCGTGCCGCGCTACCCGGAGGCCTGCGAGCTCGTCGCCGAGGCCGACCTGCTGCTGGTGGTGGGCACCTCGCTGGCGGTGATGCCGGCCGCGGCGCTGCTCGACCAGGCTCCCCTGGAGGCGCCCTGCGTGCTGGTCGACCCCGAGGCCCGGGACCTGGCGCCGCCCGGTGTGACGCGGCTGGCCCGCCCGGCCGGCGAGGGCGTCCCGGCGCTGGCCCGCCACTGGCAGCGCGAGGGGCGGCTGTGGGTGCCGGAGGCGCTGGCCGAGGGCTGAGAAGGAAAGACGGAAGAGCGAAGAGGGAGGGACGAATGAGGCGGGAACGCTGAGCTGTGCTAGAGTGTGCCACCCCGAATCGCCGACCAGCCGCCCCCATGCCGGATTCCACGCCCCACAGCCCCGACGACGATATCACCCGCGACCCGGCCACCGGGCACCCCCGACCGCCGCGCCGCGAGTTCAAGGCGCGTGGCAGCTTCGTGCGGCGCTGCGAGGGCTGCAACCTCCCGGCGCTGAACTGCCTGTGCCCCTTCCGGGTCGAAGCCGAGAGCCGGGCCCGGGTCTGGTTGCTGACCCATCCCCTGGAGCACTACAAGCCGACCAACACCGGCCGGCTGATCCGCGACATCCTGCCGGACACCCGGGTCTTCACCTGGTATCGCACGGCGCCGGACGCCGGGCTGCTTGCCCTGCTCGCCGACGATCGCTACGCGCCCTTCGTGATCTTTCCCGACGACCACGAGGACTATGCCCACCGGGTGGTGGGCATGGACGCCGTGGCCGAGCGACAGGGGGAGGGCCGGATTCCGGTCTTTATCATCCTCGACGGCACCTGGCGCCAGGCGCGACGGATCTTCCGCAAGAGCCCCTACCTGGCCGAGCTGCCGGTGCTGCCCCTGGCCACCGAGCGGCTGACTCGCTACCGGCTGCGCAAGCCGGCCTCCGCCGCCCACCTGTGTACCGCCGAGGTGGCCGCCGAGCTGCTGCGCCAGGCCGGCGACGGCGAGGCTGCGGGCCGGCTCGACGACTACTTCGACGCCTTCAACGACAGCTATGCCGCCAGCCGGCGCCACGAGAAGCTCGAGGCGCCGACGCCGGCCATGCAGCGCCTGCTGGCGGCGCGGGGGCGTGACTAGCGGCATGCCGGCAGGGCTCGCCGGCCGGTATCGGTTGCGCCGGGCAGCAAGCCGAGCCACCGCCCCGTCGGGCGGTGGCCTTGGGCCGGGTTTTATAGTCTCCTGCTAATGATCGTGCTGGAACCCACCGTGATCGCCGTGGCCTGTCGGCCTGCCCGGCGGGCCGACGCCCGCGTCATCGCCCCCGAATGGACGCGGCGGTGGCGCGGAGGGGCGGGCGGTGCCCGTCCCCCCGATCACTCGCCGACGACGGCTCCCGACAACCAACGACGTAAGGATACGCCATGTCATGCTTCGAGCGCTTCAACCGGCTCTTCCCCGTCTGGGCGGTGCTGCTGGCCGCGCTGGCCGCTTTCCAACCGCAGTTCTTCACCGGCCTGGCCGGCAGCATCAAGACACTGCTGGTGATCATCATGTTCGCCATGGGCCTGACGCTGACCCGGGCCGACTTCGCCCGGGTGGTCAAGTCGCCGGCGCCGATCGCCGTGGGCGTGGCGCTGCAGTTCCTGATCATGCCGGTGGCGGCGCTGGCGATCTCGCGGCTGCTGGGGCTCTCCGATGCCCTGACCATCGGCATGGTGCTGGTCGGTGCCACCGCCGGCGGCACCTCCTCCAATGTCATGACCTGGCTGGCCGGCGGCCGGGTGGCGCTGTCGGTGTCGATGACCATGGTCTCGACGCTGCTTTCGGTGGCGGCCACGCCGCTGCTCAGCCTGCTGCTGGTCGGCGAGAGCGTCGAGGTGCCGGTGGCGGGCATGCTGAGCAGCATCGCCCAGCTGGTGGTGGCCCCCATCGTCATCGGGGTGATCGTCAATCATTGGCTGGGCGAGCGCATCGCCCGGGTCGAGCCGGCGCTGGCGAGCCTGGCCATGCTGGCCATCGTGGTGATCATCGCCATCGTGGTGGCGCTCAACGCCGAGCGTCTGGCGACCCTCGGGCCGATCGTCGCCCTGGCGGTGGTGGCGCACAACGCGGTCGGCCTGGCCGGCGGCTATGGCCTGGCGAAGGCGCTGCGCTTCGATGAGCGCACCGCGCGCACCATCGCCTTCGAGGTGGGGCTGCAGAACTCGGGACTGGCCGTGGCGCTCGCCAGCCAGTTCTTCAACGCCACGGCGGCGCTGCCCGGCGCGCTGTTCTCGGTGTGGCACAACGTTTCCGGCTCGCTGCTGGCCGGCTGGTGGAAGCGTCGCCCGGCCGCGGGCGATGCTGCGCCGGCGGTGCCGGCGCGCTGAGCCAGCACCGCGCGCCCCGGGCCGTCGAGCCCGGGCGCGCGGCCATCTCCTGTGCGTCTCGCCCGGCCTGCGCGCCGAGCGCTCGGCGTTCCTCGACGCCGTCGCCCCGGCGGGCGCCCGCCGGGGGATGGCGTTGGAGATGCGTGACCGAGCCCTGTGCCTCGAGCTCGATACCCGCCCCGCTAGTTGCCCAGCAGCGCGCCGGCGATGCGCAGGCCGGCGATCCAGGTGCCGGCGGCGGAGCCCAGGGTCGCGGCCAGGAACACCAGCAGGGTGCGCGAGACCCGGTTGCGCCACCAGCCCTTCAGTTCGGTGACGTCGTGGCGCAGGGTGGCGAAGTCGCGCACCTTGGGGCGGCGCATCGCCAGCTCCACCCCGGCGGCGACGAAGCCGGCGCCGATGGTGGGGTTGAGCGAGGTGAGCGGGGCGGCCACCACGGTGGCCGCCACCGTCAGCGGGTGGGCCAGGGCGGCGAGGGTCGCCGCCCCGGAGAGCACGCCGTTGATCAGGAACCACTCGCCGACCAGCTGCCAGCCGAGCTCGGTGTTGCGGGAGAAGCCGATGGCGAAGCCCGTGAGCACCAGGGCGGTGATCGCCCAGGGCAGCGCCTTCCATATCCGCGACGGCGGCGGGGTGGCCTCCAGGGCCTGGCGCTCGGCGGCCGGCGCCTCGGGCAGCGGGCGCTCCAGGTGGCCGGCCATGCCCTTGAGGTGGCCGGCGCCGATCACCACCAGCACGTGCCGGTAGCGGCCCGGGGGACACTGCTCCGCCAGGCGCAGCGCCATGTAGCGGTCGCGCTCGTCGATCAGTGGCGTGTAGAGGGTCTCGGACTCGGCGGCGAACTCGCTGAAGGTGGACTCCAGGACGTCGCCCTCCTTGAGGCGCTCGATGTCGTCCGGGGAGACGTCCTGGCGGGACAGCACCCCGCCGAGCAGCCCGGAGAACAGCGAGAAGCGCTGCCACCAGGGCACGTTGTGGTAGATGCGCTTGAGGGTCACCCCCACGTCGCGGTCGATCAGCATCAGCGGCAGCCGCCGGGCGCGGCTCGCCTCCAGGGCGGCGCGCATCTCGGCGCCGGGCTCGATGCCGGACTGCTCGGCGAGGCGCTGCTGGAAGGCGCCCAGCGCCAGGCTGGCGGCGACCATGCCGGCCTTGCCCTGGCGGAAGATCTGGAAGAGGTCCTGCTCGCCCAGGGCATCCGGGTTGGCCAGGTTCTGGTGCCGGGAGTCGCACAGCTCGATGGCCACGGCGTCGAATTCCCCGGAATCGATCAGCGCGCGCACCTCGCTGGCGCTCTCCGCCGAGACGTGGGCGGTGCCCAGCAGGGTGTAGCGGGTCTCGCCCACCTGCAGGGTGCGGCGGGGGCCGCCGGTGGCCTGGTCGCGGGGCGCGACCGCGGTGTCCTGGGAATCGGTCATGGACGCTCGGGTCTGGAGGGTGGAGGCTCGATTATCCACGAAGGCCCCCGGCGGGCCAAACCCGTCGAGGGCGCTTCCACCGGGTTTGCTACTTGCGCCAGAAGGCGGGGGTGAACAGCACCAGCACGGTGAAGATCTCCAGGCGGCCGAGCAGCATGGCCAGCACCAGGATCCACTTGGCCAGGGACGGGAGGTCGCCGTAATGCGCACTGGCCTCCCCCAGCGCCGGCCCCAGGTTGTTGAGCGCCGAGCCCACCGTGGACCAGGCGGTGACCTGGTCGACGCCGGTGGCCATCACGCCCACCAGCATCAGGAAGAACAGCATCACGTAGGCCGAGAAGAAGCCCCATACCGCCTGGGCGATGCCGTCGGGCACGCTGACCTTGCCGATCTTCACGGTGATCACCGCGTTGGGGTGGATCAGGCGCATCACCTCGCGCATGCCCTGCTTGAGGATCAGGATGATGCGGATCACCTTCATGCCGCCGCCGGTGGACCCGGAGCAGCCGCCGACGAAGGCGGTCACGAACAGCAGGAAGGGCAGGGCGCCGGGCCAGGTGGAGAAGTCGGCCACCGAGAAGCCGGCGGTGGTGGCGATGGAGACCACCTCGAACAGGGCGTGGCGCAGGCCGCGGACGGTCTCGTAGATGTCGGTGAGCCACAGCGAGATGGCGGTGACCAGGATCAGCCCGCCCAGGAACAGCATCAAAAAGCGCGCCTCGGGATCCTGGAAGTAGTGGACCACGCTGCGCTGGCGCCAGGCCAGGAAGTGCAGGCTGTAGCTCATCGCCGAGACGAACAGGAAGAAGGCGCAGATCAGCTCGATGGCGGCGCTGTCGAAGTGGCCGATGCTGGCGTCGTGGGTGGAGAAGCCGCCGATGGCCACCGTGGAGAAGCTGTGCCCCAGGGCGTCGAACCAGTCCATGCCGGCGGCCATGTAGGCCAGCATGCAGGCCACCGTCAGGGTGGCGTAGATGTACCACAGCGCCTTGGCGGTCTCGGTGATCCGCGGGGTGAGCTTGGAGTCCTTGAGCGGCCCCGGGATCTCGGTGCGGTACAGGGCCATGCCGCCGACGCCCAGGGTCGGCAGGATGGCCACCGCCAGCACCACGATCCCCATGCCGCCCAGCCACTGCAGCTGCTGGCGGTAGTAGAGGATGGCCTCGGGCAGCAGGTCGATGCCGGTGATCACGGTGGCGCCGGTGGTGGTCAGCCCGGAGAAGGACTCGAAGACGGCGTCGGTGGGCGACAGCGCCGAGGCGCCGGTGAGCATCAGCGGCAGCGACCCGAACAGCCCCAGCACCGTCCAGAACAGCGCGGCGATCAGGAAGCCGTCGCGGGTGCGCAGCTCCTTGCGGGCATGCCGGTTGGGCAGGTACATCATGGCCCCGGTGCCCACGGTGATGCCCAGCGCCACCACGAAGGCCTGCCACATGCCGTCGGCGAACAGCCACGAGATCAGGATCGGGGGCACCATGGTCAGGCTGAACATCATCAGCAGCAGGCCCAGGATGCGCAGGATCATGCGCAGGCTCATGCGGGGGCTCTCCTCGTCGTCCGTGTCGGCATGGCGGGTCCGTCAGAAGAAGGTCAGGCCGACCTGGAAGAGCCGCTCCACGTCGCGGATGCGGCGCTTGTCGATGACGAACAGGATGATGTGGTCGCCGGACTCCACCACCACGTCGTCGTGGGCGATCAGCACCTCCTTGCCGCGCACGATGGCGCCGATGGTGGTGCCGCTGGGCAGGTCGATGTCGCCGATGGCGCGGCCCACCACCTTGGACGACTGGGTGTCGCCGTGGGCGATGGCCTCGATGGCCTCGGCGGCGCCGCGACGCAGCGAGTGGACGTTGACGATGTCGCCGCGCCGCACGTGGGTCAGCAGGCTGCCGATGGTGGCCTGCTGGGGCGAGATGGCGATGTCGATCTCGCCGCCCTGGACCAGGTCCACGTAGGCGGCGTTGTTGATCAGGGTCAGCACCTTCTTGGCGCCCATGCGCTTGGCCAGCATCGACGACATGATGTTGACCTCGTCGTCGTTGGTCAGGGCGCAGAAGATGTCGCAGTCCTCGATGTTCTCCTCTTCCAGCAGGCGCTTGCTGGTGGCGCTGCCGTGGAGCACCACGGTGCGGTCCAGACGCTCGGAGAGCTGGGTGCAGCGTTCGAGGTTGTGCTCGACGATCTTCACCTGGTGGCTGTGCTCCAGGTGCTCGGCGAGGCGCTCGCCGATGTTGCCGCCGCCGACGATGATCACCCGGCGGAAGTCGCGTTCCAGGCGCCGCAGCTCGCTCATCACCGCGCGGATGTCGCGGCGGGCGGCGATGAAGAACACCTCGTCATCGGCCTCGATGACGGTGTCGCCGCGGGGGATGATCGGCCGGTTGCGGCGATAGATGGCGGCGACCCGGGTATCGACGCTGGGCATGTGCCGGCGCAAGAAGCCCAGTTCCTGGCCCACCAGCGGGCCGCCGTAGAAGGCCTTGACCGCCACCAGCTGGACCAGGCCGCCGGCGAACTCCAGCACCTGCAGGGCGCCGGGGTGCTCGATCAGCCGGCGGATGTGGTCGGTGACCACCTGCTCGGGGCTGATCAGCACATCGATGGGCACCGCCTCGTGGGCGAACAGGCCCTTGCGGGTGAGGTAGGCGGTGGCGCGGACCCGGGCGATCTTGGTGGGCGTGCGGAACAGGGTGTAGGCGACCTGGCAGGCGATCATGTTGACCTCGTCCTGGCTGGTCACCGCGATCAGCATGTCGGCGTCCTCGCAGCCGGCCTGACGCAGCACCATGGGGTAGGAGCCGGCGCCGTGCACGGTACGGATGTCGAGCCGGGTGTGCAGCTCGCGCAGCTTGTCGGCGTCGGTGTCCACCACCGTGATGTCGTTCTCTTCGCGCGCCAGATGCTCGGCCAGGGTTCCGCCGACCTGGCCGGCGCCGAGGATGATGATCTTCATCGCGTCTCGCAGTCCGCAGCAGATCGACGGCGCCTCGAGTTCGAGAGCGCCGTCGCATGGGTGGCGGCAAGCCTAAACCAGCCGGGAACGGAAGAACAGGGCCGTGCGGCCTCAGTCCAGGGTGAAGCCCACCTTGAGGGTCACCTGCCAGTGGGCCACCCGGCCGTGCTCGATGTGGCCGCGGGTGTCGGTGACCTCGAACCAGCGCATGCTGTGCAGGCTCTCCGAGGCCTTGGCCAGCGCGCCCTGGATGGCGTCCTCGATGCCCGTCTCGGAGGTGCCGGTCAACTCGATGTGCTTGTAGGTGTGGTTCATGGTGTCGTCCTCTGGCAGCGCGATGAAGCGGCCGTTCAAGCGGCCCGCTTCCTCAGTCTGGCATAGAAGAAGCCGTCATGGCTGTCGACGGTCGGCAGCAGCTGGCGACCGGCCCCGGCCTGGCGGCCCCAGGCCACGCCCTGGGGCGTGGTGACCTCGGCCTCGGGGGTGCGCTCGAGGAAGGCCGCGACCTGGTCGGCGTTCTCCTCGGGCAGCACCGAGCAGGTGGCGTAGAGCAGGGTGCCGCCGGGGGCGAGCAGCGGCCAGAGGTTGTCCAGCAGCCGCGCCTGCAGCTCGGCCAGCCGGGCGATGTCCGAGGGGCGGCGCAGGCGCTTGATGTCCGGATGGCGGCGGATCACGCCGCTGCCCGAGCAGGGCGCGTCGAGCAGGATGGCGTCGTAGGCGGTGCCGTCCCACCAGTCGCGGCCGGTGGCGTCGCCGTGGGCCAGGTCGGCGACCAGGCCGAGCCGCGACAGGGTGTCCTCGACCCGGGCCAGGCGCCCGTCGTCGCTGTCGATGGCCTGCATCTCGATGTCGAACAGCTCCAGCAGGTGCGCGGTCTTGCCGCCGGGGGCGCAGCAGGCGTCCAGCACCCGGGCGCCGGGCCGGGGGGCGATCACCGGGCCGAGCAGCACCGCGGCGAGCTGGGCGGCCTCGTCCTGGACGCTGACCCGCCCCTCGCGGAAGCCGGGCAGGGCGTCGACGTCGCAGGGGGCGTCCAGGGTCAGGCCGTCCGGGGCGTGCGGGCAGAGACGCGCCTGCAGGCCGGGGGCATCGAGGCGATCCAGGTACATCTCGCGGTCGCCGTGGCGGCGGTTGACCCTCAGGGTCATGGGGCCGGGGTGGTTGTTGGCCTCGCAGATGGCCCGCCAGTCCTCCGGCCAGGCCTGGCGGAAGGCCTTCAGCCACCACTTGGGATGCAGCAGGGCCACCGCCGGATCCTTGTCTACCTCGGCCTGCAGGGCCGTGGCCTCGCGTTGCAGGCGCCGCAGGCAGCCGTTGAGCACCCGGGTGGCCCAGGCCTTGTTGAGCAGGCGGGCGGCGCCGGCGGTCTCGCCCACGGCGGCATGCGCCGGGATGCGCAGGTAGAGCAGCTGGTAGATGCCCACCAGCAGCAGGGCCTGGACGTCGGCGTCGCGGGCCTTGAAGGGCTTGTCGAGCAGCTTGCCGGCCAGCGCCTCGAGGCGGCACAGGGCGCGGCAACTGCCGTAGCACAGTTCCTTGAACAGGCCCCGATCCCGGGCCACCACCTGGTGGTCGTCGAGGCTGTTGAGCGAGCCCTTGCCGGTGATCACCGGTGCCAGGGCGCGGGCGGCGGCGGCGCGAACCGCCAGGCCGTTGTCCAGGGACTTTGAGCGGCGGTGGCCGTTGCGCTGGGTCATGAGGCGGTCTCCCGGTCGGCGGAGCCCAGGCGGGTGCCGGGCGGGAAGCGATCGGCGCGGGCCTTGAGCAGTTCGCGCACGTCCAGGGGCTTGCCGCCCGGCAGCTGGGCGCGGGTGACCCGCAATATCTCGTCGCCCGCCGCGCCGCAGGCGATGCGCAGGGCGTCGTCGGCGGGGGGGAGCAGGGTGCCGGGGGCGGTGGCCTCGCCGGGCTCGGGCTCGGCCTCGGCCATCAGCAGGCGCAGGCGATCCTCGCCCAGCGCGCACCAGGCCACCGGCCAGGGGTTGAAGGCGCGGATCCGCGCGGCCAGACCCTCGGCGCCCTGGCGAAAGTCGAGCTCGGCCTCGGCCTTGGAGAGCTTGGCGGCGTAGGTGACGCCCTCGGCGGGCTGCGGGGTCGCCGTCAGGCCGTCGCCCGCCAGGGCCTCCAGCGCCTCGACCAGCGCCCGGCCGCCCAGCTCGGCCAGGGTGTCGTGGAGCTCCCCGCCGGTGGTCGCGGCGGTGATCGGGGTGCGCGCGACGTGCAGCATGGCGCCGGTATCCAGGCCCTCGTCCATCTGCATGATGGTCACGCCGCTCTCGGCGTCGCCGGCCTCGATGGCGCGCTGGATGGGCGCGGCGCCGCGCCAGCGGGGCAGCAGCGAGGCGTGGACGTTGAGGCAGCCGAGCCGCGGGGTGTCGAGCACCGCCTTCGGCAGGATCAGGCCGTAGGCCACCACCACCATCAGGTCGGCCTCCAGCGCCGCCAGCTCGGCCTGGGCCTCCGGCGACTTCAGCGAGGCCGGCTGGTACACCGGCAGGTCATGCGCCTCGGCCAGCACCTTGACGGGGCTGGGGGTCAGCTTGCGCCCCCGGCCGGCGGGCCGGTCGGGCTGGGTGTAGACGGCGACGACATGGTGGTCGCTCGCCAGCAGGGCCGACAGGCTCGCCGCGGCGAAGTCGGGCGTGCCGGCGAAGATGACGCGCAGGGGTCGGGACATGGGATCGAGGGCCTTGCCGGAATGAGTGCCTTCCATGATAACGGAGGCGGGCGCAAACGACGAAGGCCGGCGCCCTCAACGGCGCCGGCCTTCGCGGAAGGGCGGGGAACGAGCGATCAGGCGGGCTGGGTCAGCTTGTGCCGCTTCTGCATCTTCTTCATCACCCGGTCGCGCTTGAGCGGCGACAGGTAGTCGACGAACAGCACCCCCTGCAGGTGGTCGCACTCGTGCTGGATGCAGTGGGCGAGCAGGCCCTCGGCCTCCAGCTCGTAGGGCTGGCCGTCGCGATCCAGGGCCCGGAGGTGCACCTTCAGGGCGCGGGGCACCTCGGCGTAGTACTCGGGGATCGACAGGCAGCCTTCCTGCATCGGCTCGCGCTCGTCGCCGATCGGCGTGTATTCGGGGTCGATCAGCACCAGGGGCGTGCTCTGGTCGTCGCTGACGTCCATGACGATGACCCGGCGGTGGACGTCCACCTGGGTGGCCGCCAGGCCGATGCCGCGGGCGTCGTACATGGTCTCGAGCATGTCGTCGACCAGCTGGCGCACCTCGTCGTCGACCGTCTCGACGGGCGCCGCTTTGGTGCGCAGCCGCTCGTCGGGGAATTCGAGGATGGGGAGTTTGGCCATGGCGTTGGTGTCACCGTTATGCTGTCATTCAGGAGATGCGACTATTCTAGAAGCCGAGGGAGCGCGTGGGAACCGAAGGGCCGCGCATCCCATCGATAGCATCAGACTATATCACGGCGGCGAGGTTCCTGGCGCCGTCGCGATCATCAGGCGGGGGACGACGGGGATGAGGCAGATCACACGCAGCAAGTGGGTGCGGCACGGGCTGGGGGCCCTGGTCCTGGGCCTGCTGGCCGGTGGCACACAGGCTCAGGCGCTCACCTGGGAGGACGGCCTGAGGGACGGCGCGCCGGACCGCTACACGGTGGTCAAGGGCGACACCCTCTGGGACATCTCCGGACGCTTTCTCCAGCATCCCTGGCAGTGGCCGGAGGTGTGGCGCGTCAATCCGCAGATCGACAACCCCCACCTCATCTATCCCGGGGACGTCATCTTCCTCTACGACTGCGACGGTCGGCCCTGCCTGGGGCTCGAGCGGGGGCAGGGTATCGTGCGGCTTTCCCCCGAGATGCGCACCGTGCCGCATCGCGAGGCCATCGCGCCGATCCCGCTGGAGTCGATCCGCCACTTCCTGCGCGAGCATCGGGTGATCGCCGATCCCGAGGCCCTGGACGAGCTGGCCTATGTGGTGGCCGGCAACGATGGCCGCCTGATCAGCGGCGCCGGCGACCGCTTCTATGCCCGGGGCGACGTCCCGGCCGGTGGCCGCTTCGGCATCTACCGGGTCGGCGAGCGCTATCGGGACGCCGCCTCCGGCGAGCTGCTGGGCCTGGAGCTGGAGAGCGTGGGCGAGGCCCGGCGCCTGCGCCAGGAGGACGACATCGCGGTGATGGAGGCCACCCGCACCCGCCAGGAGATCCGCGGCGACGACATCGTCCTGCCGCTGGAGGACCGCGCCCTGGTCACCGAGTTCCAGCCCCGCGCGCCGGACCAGGCGATCGACGGCCGCATCCTGGCGGTGCCCGGCGGGGTGCGCTTCATCGGCCGGCTGCAGCTGGTGGCCCTGGATCGCGGCACCCGCGACGGCCTGGCCCCGGGGCATGTGCTGGCGGTGGAGCAGCGCGGCGAGCTGGTCGACGATCCGCGCACCGGCGAGGCGCTGCGTCTGCCCGGCGAGGATGCCGGCCTGGTGATGGTCGTTCGCCCCTACGACAAGATGAGCTACGGCCTGGTGATGCGGGCCACCCGCACCCTGGCCGTCGGCGATCGCCTGCACAACCCCCGCCCCGCCCTGGGGACGGCCCAGCGCTAGGCGAGGCCATGGGGCCGTCGGCCAGGGACTGGCGACTGCTCGCCCGGCTGCCGGGGGTCGGCCCCGCCGGCCTGGCCGAGCTCGCCGCCCGCGCGCCGGCCTGGCCGGCGGGCTGGCTGGCGGCACTGCCGCCCGCCGCCGCCGCGGCGCTGCGGCTGTGGCTCGAGCACCCCGCCCGCAGCCCCCTGAGCGCCGCGCTCGAGGCCGACGAGGCCTGGAGCGACGCCGGCCCCGACCGCCACCTCCTGCACCCCGGCCACCCCGACTGGCCGGCGCTGCTCGCCTGCATTCCCGATCCGCCGCCGGCGCTCTGGGCCTGGGGCGATCTCGCCGCCCTGACCCCGCCCCGGCTGGCCATGGTCGGCTCCCGTCGCCCGACCCGGGAGGGGCTGAGCAATGCCCACGGCTTCGCCCGCGCCCTGGTCGAGCGGGGCTGGAGCGTGGTCAGCGGCATGGCGCTGGGCATCGACGGCGCCGCCCAGTGGGCGGCCCTGGAGGCCGGCGGGCGCAGCGTGGCGGTGCTCGCCGGCGGGGTCGACCAGGTCTATCCGGCACGCCATCGCCGCCTGCACGAGCGCCTGCGCGCCCCCGGCGGGCTGCTGGTGTCCGAGCACCCACCCGGCACCCGGGCCCGGCCGGCCTTCTTCCCGCGTCGCAACCGCATCGTCACCGGGCTCTGTGCCGGCGTGCTGGTGGTGGAGGCCGCCGAGCGCAGCGGCTCGCTGGTCAGCGCCCGTCTGGCCGGCGAGCAGGGGCGCGAGGTGTTCGCCCTGCCGGGGTCGATCCACAACCCCCGGGCGCGGGGCTGCCTGGGCCTGATCCGCGACGGGGCGGCGCTGGTGCGCGACATCGAGGATATCCTCGCCGAGCTCCCGGCGCCGGAGGCGCCGCCATGGCCGCCGCCCGCCGCCGAGGTCGGCGACGACGATCCGGATCCGCTGCTGGCCTGGCTCAGCGATGCCCCCACTCCGGTGGATGCCCTGGTCGGCCTGGCCGGCCTGCCGGTGGCCGACTGCCAGCGGCGCCTGCTGGCCCTGGAGCTCGAGGGGCGGGCCGCCCCGGTGGCCGGCGGCTGGGTGCGCCTGCCGACGCCGACCCGAGCGTGCTAGAATCGCTCGCCCAGACATCGCTCGTGAGCCATGCCATGCACCCGGACACTTCCCTCGCCGATGCCGTGGCCGCCCTGCGTGCCGGCGGCGTGATCGCCTATCCCACCGAGGCCGTGTGGGGCCTGGGCTGCGATCCCGACGACGAGGCCGCCCTGACCCGGCTGCTGCGCCTCAAGCGGCGCGAGCCGGCCAAGGGCGTGATCCTGGTCGCCGCCGACCTCGAGCAGTTCGCGCCCTGGCTGGAGGGCCTGGACGCCGAGCGTCGCCGGGCCCTGACCACGCCCCGTGGGACGCCCACCACCTGGCTGGTGCCCGACAACGGCCGGGCGACGGCGCTGGTGCGCGGCGATCACGACCGGGTGGCGTTGCGGGTCAGCGACCACCCGCTGGTCGCCACGCTGTGCCGGGCCTTCGGCGGCCCCATCGTGTCGACCTCGGCCAACCGCGCCGGCGAGCCCTCGGCGATGAGCGCCGAGGAGATCCGCGGGATCTTCGGCGACGAGCTCGATGCCGTGCTCGACGGCCCCCTGGGCGGCCACGATCGCCCCAGCACCATCCGCGACCTGCTCACCGGCCGGGTGCTGCGCGACTGACCCTTTCCGCCGACCTTCCAAGGAGGCCATGTGGCCCACGCCCATCTCGACCCCGTGAAGACCTACCTGCTCGATCTCCAGGATCGGCTGTGCGAGGCCCTGGCCGCCGAGGACGGCCGGGCGAGCTTCCGCGAGGACGCCTGGCAGCGCGCCGAGGGCGGCGGCGGCCGCTCGCGGGTGATCGAGGACGGCGCCGTGTTCGAGAAGGGCGGCGTCAACTTCTCCCACGTCCACGGCGCCACCCTGCCGCCCTCGGCCACCGCCGCCCGCCCCGAGCTCGCCGGTCGCGGCTTCCACGCCGTGGGCGTGTCCTGGGTGCTGCACCCGCGCAATCCCCACGTGCCCACCAGCCACGGCAACGTGCGCTTCCTGATCGCCGAGAAGGCCGGCGAGGAGCCGGTGTGGTGGTTCGGCGGCGGCTACGACCTGACGCCCTTCTACCCGGTGCTCGAGGACGTGCGCCACTGGCACCGGGTGGCCCGGGACGCCTGCGCGCCCTTCGGCGACGACGTCTACCCCCGCTACAAGGCCTGGTGCGACGACTACTTCTACCTCAAGCACCGCGACGAGACCCGCGGCGTCGGCGGGCTGTTCTTCGACGACCTCAACGAGGGCGGCTTCGAGCGCTGCTTCGCCTTCCAGCGGGCCGTCGGCGACAGCTTCCTCGACGCCTACCTGCCGATCGTGCGCCGCCGCCGCGAGGCCCCCTGGGGCGAGCGCGAGCGCGACTTCCAGCTGTATCGCCGCGGCCGCTACGTGGAGTTCAACCTGGTCTGGGACCGGGGTACCCTGTTCGGCCTGCAGAGCGGCGGGCGCACCGAGTCGATCCTGATGTCGATGCCGCCCCTGGCGCGCTGGGAGTATGCCTGGGAGCCCGAGCCGGGCACCCCGGAGGCGGCCCTCTATCGCGATTACCTCCATGCCCGTGACTGGCTGGACGAGGAAGCCCGGGAGCAGCAAGCATGACCGATCGTTACTGCGTGTTCGGCCACCCCATCGGCCATTCGAAGTCGCCGGCCATCCATGCCGCCTTCGCCGAGCAGACCGGGGAGGCCATCGAGTACACCGCCATCGAGGCGCCCCGGGACGACTTCGCCGGCGCCTGGCGGGCCTTCGCCGCCGCCGGCGGGCGCGGCGCCAATGTCACGGTGCCCTTCAAGGAAGCGGCCTTCCGCCTGTGCGACGCCCTCAGCGACCGGGCGAAGCGGGCTCGGGCCGTGAACACCCTGATCCGGGACGAGGCCGGCCGCACCCGGGGCGACAACACCGACGGCGCCGGCCTGGTGGCCGACCTGGCGCGCCAGGCGGTGCCCCTGGCCAGCGCCCGGGTGCTGGTGCTGGGCGCCGGCGGCGCGGTGCGCGGGGTGCTGGCGCCACTGCTGGCCGCGGAGCCGGCGGGCCTGCATGTCGCCAACCGCACCGCCGACAAGGCCTGCACCCTGGCCGCCGACTTCGCCGACCTGGGCCAAGTGAGCGGCGGCGGCTTCGAGACCGTGACCGGGCCCTTCGATCTGGTGATCAACGGCACCAGCGCCAGCCTCGGCGGCGAGTTGCCGCCGTTGCCCGACGACCTCTTCGCCCCCGGGGCGACCGCCTACGACATGATGTACGGCGCCGAGCCCACCGTCTTCCTGCGCTGGGCCGAGGCGCACGGCGCCCGCTGCCTGGATGGCCTGGGCATGCTGGTGGGCCAGGCCGCCGAATCCTTCTTCCTGTGGCGGGGCGTGCGCCCCGACGTCACGCCGGTGCTGGCGGCGCTGCGCCGGGCGCTGTGAGGCGCCCGGCTCAGCGGCGCTTGACGTAGAGCCCGACCATGCAGCAGGCCAGGCCGGCGAGCGAGGCCAGCATGCCGCCGTTGACCAGCCAGGGGTGGCGGTCGATCCAGGGCACGAAGGGCTGCGGGGTGTCGCGGCAGGTGCCGGCGAGATAGTCCCAGTGGCCGTCCTGGACGAGCAGGCATTCCCGGACGTCGCCGAGCTCCACGAAGTAGGCGCCCATCAGCGCCAGGATGGGCAGGACCAGCAGCAGCAGTCCGATTCTCAACAGCATCGACATGTCCTCGGGATCAATCGCAGCTCGGCGTGCGACCGGCGCGGCGCGCCTGTTCGTAGCGGGGCAGCACGCGGGGCAGCTCGGCCTCGAGGCCGGCGATGCGACTGCCGTGACTGGGGTGGGTGGACATCCACTCCGGCGGCTGGCCGCCGCCGGCGCGGCTCATGTTCCGCCACAGGGCGACGCTGGCGCGGGGGTCGAAGCCGGCATCGGCCATCAGCCGCAGCCCGAGCACGTCGGCCTCGCTCTCGTGGCGCCGGGAGAAGGGCAGCAGGATGCCGTACTGGGCGCCCATGCCCAGGGCCGCCATGACCTGCTCGCCGCCGGGTCCTTCCAGGCCGGCGGCGGAGGATACCACCGACAGGCCCAGCTGGGTGGCGGTCTGGGTGGAGGCGCGTTCGTTGGCGTGGCGCGCCAGCACATGGCCGATCTCGTGGCCGATGACCGCGGCCAGCTGGTCCGGGGTCTCGGCGATCTCCATCAGGCCGGTGTGCACCCCGACATAGCCCCCGGGCAGGGCGAAGGCGTTGGCCGAGTCGTCGTCGAAGACCCGCACCTGCCAGTTGCCGTCCCGGGCGCCGGGGGGCAGGGTGGCGACGATGGCGTCGGTGACGCAGCGGGCCAGGCGATAGGGCGCGCCGCCCACGGTGGGACGCTCCTGCTGGTACTCGGCGAAGGCCTGGGCGCCCATCCGGTCGAGCTGGTCGTCGGACATCAGGGCCAGCTGCGAGCGGCCGGTGGGCGAGGTGGTGCAGGCCGCCAGGGCGAGGCCGAGCGCCCCCACGGCGAGACAGTGAATCCAGCGCATCGGGTTCCTCCATGGGGCCGGCCGCGGCGGGGCCGCTGGACGGCGGACAAGGGTTCGCCACAAGATACCCCGAACGCCCGCGAGATCAACCGCCGAATCGAGAGGAGCCCGCATGGACGACGACCTGGCGTATCGCCTGACCCGCCTGCTGGAACGCGTGGAGCCCTGGCTGCCCCCGGCCGCCGAGGGCGTCGACTGGGAACGCGACATCGCCGCCCTGTGGGAGCGCCATGCCCTGGGCGGGCGGCTGGTGCCGGTTCCGCCTCGCGATGCCCTGGCCCTGGACGACCTGCTCGGCATCGAGCGCCAGAAGCGAGCCCTGGTCGACAACACCCGCGCCTTCCTGCGCGGCCTGCCCGCCAACCATGCCCTGCTGTGGGGCGCCCGGGGCAGCGGCAAGTCGTCGCTGGTGCGCGCCCTGCTCAACGGCCTGGCCGGGGAGGGGCTGCGGCTGGTGCAGGTGGATCGCCACGACCTGGCGGCGTTGCCGGCCCTGGTCGCCCAGCTGCGCCATGCGCCGCATCGCTTCGTCGTCTACTGCGACGACCTCTCCTTCGAGGGCCACGACGACGCCTACAAGGCGCTCAAGAGCGTGCTCGACGGCGCGCTCACCGGCCCCCCGGAGAACGTGCTGCTCTACGCCACCTCCAACCGCCGCCACCTGCTGCCCGAGTCGATGGCCGACAACGACGCCACTCGCCTGGTGGGCGAGGAGCTGCACCACGGCGACGCCGTGGAGGAGCGGATCTCGCTGTCGGACCGCTTCGGCCTCTGGCTGGCCTTCCACCCCTTCGACCAGGCCGCCTACCTGGCGGCCTGCCGCCACTGGGTCGTCCGGCTCGGCGGCGTCGAGGACTGGCGGGAATCGGCCCGGGAGGAGGCGCTGCGCTTCGCCACCCTGCGCGGCGGGCGCAGCGGCCGGGTGGCCTGGCAGTTCGCCTGTCAGTGGATCGGCCGCCGGCGCCTCCACGGCGAGGCCTGAAACGCCCGCCGCCGGCTCGTGGGCCGGCGGCGAGAGGATCGTCGGGAAGACGCTCGAGCTCAGCGTCGGCTGCGGCGGGAGTCCCGGCTGCGGCCGAGCTCGCGCTGCTTGGCCTTCTCGCGGTCGCTGGCGCCGGTCATGTTGTCGTAGGGGTTCTTGCCGGAACGGAACTCGAAGCGCATCGGCGTGCCGCGCACCTTGAGCACCTTGCGGAAGGTGTTGGTCAGGTAGCGCTTGTAGGCCTCGGGCAGCGAGCCGGTCTGGTTGCCGTGGACGACGATGATCGGCGGGTTGGTGCCGCCCTGGTGGGCCATGCGCAGCTTGATGCGCCGGCCGTGGATCATCGGCGGCTGGTGCTGCTCGGTGGCATCGCGCAGGATGTTGGTCAGGCGGTTGGTCGACCAGTGGCTGTGGGCGGAGGCGAAGGCCCGCTCGATGGACGGATAGAGGTCGCCCACCCCGGTGCCGTGCAGCGCCGAGATGAAGTGCAGGTCGGCGTAGTCGGCGAAGCCCAGGCGGCGCTTGATCTCGGCGCGCATCTTGTCCTTGGCCTCGCTCTCCAGGCCGTCCCACTTGTTGACCGCCAGCACCAGGGCGCGGCCGCTGGTCAGCACATAGTCGAGCAGGTGCAGGTCCTGCTCCACCAGGCCGCTGCGGGCGTCGAGCACCATGACCGCCACATGGCACTCCTTGATGGCCTCCAGCGTCTTGATGATCGAGAACTTCTCCGCCACCTCGCGGACGTTCTTGCGCCGCCGCACGCCGGCGGTGTCGACCAGCACATAGGGCTCGCCGCGGCGCTCGTAGGGGATCTCGATGGCGTCCCGGGTGGTGCCGGCCTCGTCATACACCACCACCCGCTCCTCGCCGAGCAGGCGGTTGACCAGGGTCGACTTGCCGACGTTGGGCCGCCCGATGACGCCGATGCGGATGCCCTTGGTGCCGGTGTCGGCGGGCAGGTCCTCGTCGCGGGCGGGGAAGGGCGTCAGCACCTCCTCGATCAGCCCGGTGACGTTGCGGCCGTGGGCCGCGGCGATGGGCCGCGGCTCGCCGATGCCCAGCTGCCAGAAGTCCGCCATGGCGGTGTGCTCTTCCAGCCCGTCGGTCTTGTTGACCACCAGCCAGGTCTTCTTCTGGTTGATGCGCAGGTGGTTGGCGATAGCCTCGTCGGCCACCGTGAGGCCGGCGCGGCCGTCCACCAGGAAGAGCACGATGTCGGCCTCGTCGATGGCCTGCAGCGACTGCTCGGCCATGGCCGCGTCGATGCCGTCCTCGTCGCCGCTGATGCCGCCGGTGTCGATCACCGTGTAGGCCTTGCCGCCGAGCACGCCGTTGCCGTACTTGCGATCCCGGGTCAGCCCCGGGAAGTCGGCCACCAGGGCGTCGCGGGAGCGCGTCAGGCGGTTGAAGAGGGTCGACTTGCCGACATTGGGTCGGCCGACCAGGGCGATCACGGGATTCATGGTTGCAGTTCCAGGGCCTCTAGGCTGCCGTCGTCGGCCAGGGCGTAGACGCGACGGCCGTCGGTGAGCGGGGGCACGCTGATGCCGGAGCCGTCGATCTCGGTACGGCCGACCAGGCGACCCTCGCGGGCGTCGATCAGGTGCAGGTAGCCTTCGAAGTCGCCCACCACCAGGCGGCCGTCGGCGAAGGCGGGATCGGTGAGGTCGCGGCCCTCCAGGGCCTCCAGGCGCCACAGGGTCTCGCCGCTGCCGGCCTCCAGGGCGAGCAGGTGGCTGGCCTCGTCGACCACGAACAGGAAGTCGCCGACCAGCACCGGGCTGCGGTGGCTGGACAGCTCGCGGGTCCACAGGACCTCCCCGGAGGTGGCCTGGAGGGCCGCCAGGCGGCCGTTGTAGCTGGTCACGAACAGTCGGCCGTCCGGGGTCAGCAGCGGCTGGCCGGCCAGGTCGACCAGCCGCTCGATCTCGCTGCGGCCCTGGGGCGTGGCGATGCGCCGCTCCCACAGCGGCTGGCCGCTGCGGTTGTCCAGGGTCACCAGGCGGCCGTTGGCCAGGCCGGCGAAGGTGACCTGGTCGATGACGCGCGGGGTGCCGCTGCCGCGCAGGGTCAGCGACGGCTGGGCGCCGGCGTAGACCCAGCGCTCGGCGCCGCTGGCGCGATCCAGGGCGGTGACGCTGCCGTCCACCGCCTGGACCACCAGCAGCTGTCGGCTGGCCTGGGGCGCGGCCAGCACCTCGCTGCCGACCCGGGTGCGCCACACCACCTCGCCGTCGGCCTGGTCCAGGGCCAGCACCTCGCCGTCGCGGGTGCCGAGGTAGACCCGGCCGGCCACCGCGGTCAGGGCGCTGGAGGCGCCGGTGGACAGCTCGGTGCGCCAGCGCAGCTGGCCGCCGTCGGTGTCGCGGGCCTCGACCAGGCCGTGCCGGTCGGCGGCGAACAGGGTGTCGCCGTCCCGGGCCGGGGCCAGCGGGTAGCCGCCCTGGCCCAGGCCGTCGCCGACCTGCTCGTGCCACAGGGTGGCGGCGGTGGTGGTGCCGGCGGTGGCGCCGAGCTCCTTGGGCGAGTACTCGGGCTCCACCTGGCCGGCGCAGCCGGTCAGCAGGCCCAGGGCCGCGGTGGCGGCGATGGCGAGAGTCGCTTTTCTCATGAGGTCTCCTCGACGCCCAGGTCATCCAGTTTGAGTTGCACGCCATAGAGCGGCTGATCGCTGTCCTCGGAGAGCGCCAGGGCCTCCTGCCAGGCGCGGCGCGCCGCCTCGCGGTCGCCCAAGGCCAAGTGGGCGTCGCCGCGGATCTCGGCGCGCTGGGCGGCCAGCGGCGACGGCAGAGCGACGTCCAGGGTGGCCAGCGCCGCCTCGGCGTCCTCGCCGGCCAGCTGCAGCCGCGCCAGCCGCAGCCGCGCCAGGCCCTGCAGGTAGGGCCGGTCGCCGTCGGCGGCCAGGCCCTCGAGGGCGGCCCGCGCCGCCTCGCTGTCGCCGTCGCGCACCGCCAGGCGCGCCTCGAGCAGGCGGCCCAGGTCGGCATAGAGGCTGTCGCCGTGATCCTCGGCGAGGGTGGTCGCCAGGGCGTCGGCGCGCTGCCGGGCGGCCCCGTCGAGGCTGTCCTGGCCGCTCAGGGTGAGCAGCTGCTGGTAGCGTTGGGAGGCCGCCTCGGCCTGCCCCGCCTGGTAGTCCTGCCAGGCGTTCCAGCCGAACACGCCGGCGGCGGCGAGGGCCGCGCCGGCGATCAGCGAGGTGCCGTTCTCCTTCCACCAGCGCTTGAGGGCTTCCAGCTGTTCTTCTTCGCTTCTCATCTCCGCCACGGGCGGTCTCCTTTGCTTCCGCGGGCCGTCAGGCGCCGTCGCCTTCCAGCAGGGATGTGAGGGTGGCGGCGAGCGCGTCCTGGTCGAGCCGCCGCTGTTCGCGCTCCTCGCGCAGGAACTTCAGCGTCACGGCGTTCTCGGCCAGCTCGTCCTCGCCGAGCAGCAGCGCCAGGCGGGCGCCGCTCTTGTCGGCCTTCTTGATGCGGCTCTTGAAGCTGCCGCCGCCGCAGTGCAGCTGCAGGCGCAGCCCGGGCAGGGCCTCGCGCAGGCGCTCGGCCAGCAGCAGGGCCGCGGGCTCGGTGGCCTCGCTCATCGGCAGCAGGTAGACGTCCAGCTCGCCGCGGGCCTCCTCGGGGATCAGGTCCAGGGTGTCGAGCAGCAGCACCAGGCGCTCGATGCCCATGGCGAAGCCCACCGCCGGCACCGCCTTGCCGCCGAGCTGCTCGACCAGGCCGTCGAAGCGCCCGCCGGCACAGACGGTGCCCTGGCTGCCCAGCGCCGTGGTGGTCCACTCGAAGACGGTGCGCGAGTAGTAGTCCAGGCCGCGCACCAGGCGCGGGTTGATCACGTAGGCGATGCCGGCGGCGTCGAGCATGGCGGTGAGCCGCTCGAAGTGGTCCCGCGAGGCGTCGTCGAGGTGATCCATCAGCCGCGGGGCGTCGGCCAGCATGGCCGCCATGTCGGGGTTCTTGGAGTCGAGGATGCGCAGCGGGTTGCTGGCCAGCCGCCGGCGCGAGTCCTCGTCGAGGACCTCGTGATGGGCCTCGAAGTAGCTCACCAGCTTGTCGCGGTAGGCGGCGCGGGCCTCCGGCGAGCCCAGGGAGTTGAGCTCCAGGGTGACGTGCTCGAACAGGCCGAGCTGCTTCCACAGCCGCGCCGAGAGCAGGATCAGCTCGGCGTCGATGTCCGGCCCCTCGAGGCCGAAGCACTCTACGCCGACCTGGTGGAACTGCCGGTAGCGGCCCTTCTGGGGACGCTCGTGGCGGAACATCGGGCCCTGGTACCAGAGCCGCTGGGTCTGGTTGTGCAGCAGGCCGTGCTCCATGGCGGCGCGCACGCAGCTCGCCGTGCCCTCGGGCCGCAGGGTCAGGCTGTCGCCGTTGCGGTCCTCGAAGGTGTACATCTCCTTCTCGACGATGTCGGTGACCTCGCCGATGGAGCGCTTGAACAGCGCGGTCTGCTCGACGATGGGGGTGCGAATCTCGTCATAGCCGTAGCGGCCCATGAGCGCGCGCACCTGGCCCTCGAAGTACTGCCACAGCGGGGACTGCTCCGGCAGCAGGTCGTTCATGCCACGAATGGCCTGGATCTTCTTGCTCAATGCTTGCTCCTTGTCGGGGCGCCTCAGGCGTCCCGGGCGATGACGTCCTGCTCGGCCTGCTCCTTCTCGCGGACCTTGTCGCGGATCAGCCGCTCCAGGTCGTCGACCAGGTGGTCGTTGCGCAGCTTGCTGGCCGGCTTGCCGTCGATGTAGACGAGGTTGGCGGGGCTGCCGCCGGTCAAGCCGATGTCGCTTTCCTTGGCCTCGCCCGGGCCGTTGACCACGCAGCCGATGACCGAGACGTCGAGCGGTGTGAGCACGTCGTCGAGGCGCTCCTCGAGGGCGTTCATGGTGCCGATGACGTCGAAGTTCTGGCGCGAGCAGCTCGGGCAGGCGACGAAGTTGATGCCCTTGGCCCGCAGGCGCAGGCTCTTGAGCATGTCGAAGCCGACCTTGATCTCCTCGACCGGGTCGGCGGCCAGCGACACCCGGATGGTGTCGCCGATGCCGTCCATCAGCAGCATGCCCAGGCCGATGGACGACTTGACGGTGCCCGAGCGCAGCCCGCCGGCCTCGGTGATGCCGAGGTGCAGCGGCTGCTCGATGCGCGCCGCCAGGTCGCGGTAGGCGGCCACCGCCATGAAGACGTCGGAGGCCTTGACGCTGACCTTGAAGTCCGGGAAGTCGAGGCGGTCCAGGTGGTCGATATGCCGCATGGCGGACTCGACCAGGGCCTCGGGGGTGGGCTCGCCGTACTTCTTCTGCAGGTCCTTCTCCAGCGAGCCGGCGTTGACGCCGATGCGGATCGGGATGCCGTTGTCCCGGGCGGCGCTGACGACGGCCTGGACCCGGTCCTCGCGGCCGATATTGCCGGGGTTGATGCGCAGGCAGTCGACGCCGAGCTCGGCGACGCGCAGGGCGATGCGGTAGTCGAAGTGGATGTCCGCCACCAGGGGGACGTTCGCCTCGCGCTTGATGCGGCCGAAGGCCTCGGCGGCGTCCATGGTCGGCACCGAGACGCGCACGATGTCGGCGCCGGCGGTCTCCAGGTCGCGGATCTGGGCCACGGTGGCCGCCACGTCCAGGGTGTCGGTGTTGGTCATGCTCTGGACGGAGATGGGGGCGCCGCCGCCGACCGGCACGTCACCGACATGGATGCGGCGCGACGGGCGTCGGGTGATGGGTGAAGTAGCGTGCATGGTCGGACTCATTCTCCCAGGGTGAAACGGGCGACGTTGTTGGCCCCGGTGCGCGGCGCCAGGTCCACGGCCTCGCCGCGCCAGACCAGCTCGACGCCGGAGGCGTTGCCCACGGTCAGGCGGAAGGGCGGCTCGCCCTCGACGCGGGCCGTGGTGCCGGGTTGCTGCAGGCCGACGAAGACCCGTCGCTCGCTGGCGTCGAAGACCTCGGTCCAGGACTGCTCGTTGAAGGTCAGCTCCAGCACGCCGGCATCCGCCGCCTCGCCGGCGGCCTCGGGCGCGGCGTCCTCGGCCGGGACGGTGCCGCCGGTGGCCTCGTCGGTGTCGGCCTCGGCGACACCGGCCTCGGCGTCCGCCGGCGCCTCGGGGGCGCTCGTGGCCGGGGCGTCGGCTGCGGGCTCGCCGCCGTCCTCGCTCGCGCCGGCCTCGGCCGCACCCGCCGGGGCCGGATCGGCATCGGCCATGTCGGCATCCGCCGGCGTCGCCTCGGCCTCGGCGGCGTCGACCCGGCTGCTCCAGTCGGCGGCCGGCTCGGCGGGGGCGGCGTCGTTCTGGGTGATGGTGGTGGTGCCGTCGAGGCTGTCCACCGCCACCGGGGCGTTGTCTCCCGGGGTGGGGGGCTGGCTGCCGCCGCGGCTCTGCCACCACATCAGGGTCAGGCCGATCAGGCCGGCGATGACCACCAGGGTGGCCAGGCGGAACAGCCAGGCGCCGAGCCGCGAGGGCGGCTTGTTGACCACATGCACCGGGGTGACCTTGCGCTCCAGGTCGTCGCCGCCGATATGGGCCTGGTAGGCGGCCAGCACCCGTTCGGGGTCGAGCCCCAGCAGGCTGGCGTAGCTGCGCAGGTAGCCGCGCCGGTAGGTGGCGATCGGCACCTCGTCGTACTCGTCGCGCTCCAGGCCGTCGATCACGGCCGGGCGCAGGTTCAGGGCCTCGGCGACCTCATCGCGCGACAGCTCCAGGGCCTCGCGCTCGCGGCGCAGCAGCGCGCCGGGCGAGGCCTGGTCGGCGGAGGCGTCGGGCTCCTGGTAGGGGGTGTCGCTCATGGGGTGGCATCCTTCATTGGAAAACGGGGTCAGGGCGAGTCACCGGAGGATGCCGCCGCCCGGCCGCCAAGGGCCCGCTCCAGGTCGTCCGCCAGGCGCCGCGCCGCCGGGGTGGCGCCGGCCAGTCGCCGATAGGTCTCGAGCTGGCGCTCGGCCCGGGCGTAGCGGCCCTGCTCGTACTCGAGCTGGGCCAGGCGCAGGTAGCTGCCCGGCTGGCGGGGATCGATACCCTGGGCGCGCTGCAGGCTCTCGCGGGCGGCCTGCACGTCGCCGAGCCGGCGTCGGCACTGGCCGAGGTTGGTGAACAGCTGGGCGCGGTTGGCGTACTGGGTGTCGTCGGTGGCGCGCTCGAGCTGGTCGCAGGCGTCGCGGATGCGCCCCTGGTCGTAGAGGAAGGCGGCGTAGTTGTTGCGCGCCCGGGTCAGCGTCGGGTCGGCCTCGAGGGCTCGGCGGAAGGTCCGGTCGGCCAGCGTCGCCTCGCCCTGGCGCTGGTAGACCACGGCCATGGCCTGCAGGGCCTCGGCGTCGTCGGGGGCGATCTCCAGGGCGCGGTTCAGGGCGGACAGGGCGCGGGGCAGGTTGTCGCGTTCCAGGTAGGCCGTGCCGAGCCGGGTGTAGGCCTCGACGGGGTCGGCGGTCTCCTGCCCGGGCGTCGGCGCGGTGGCCTGGGAGGCGCAGCCGGTCAGCCAGAGGGCGCTCGCCAGGAAAACGGTGACGGAAAGCTGTCGAAAACCGGGCGGGCGACGTGTCATGGCATCCTCTCGGGGAACGGGCGGCGCGGGGCCGCGCGTCCGATGGTGAAAAAAGGCCCGACCATCAAAGCGTCGTGCCCGATGGAAGTCAAGGCGGCCCCCGGCGGCTCAGTCGGCGTCCAGCTGGATCGACTGGATGTAGCGGGCGTGGCGCTTGGTGCGGTCCTTGACCCGGCCGACCAGTTGGCCGCAGGCGGCGTCGATGTCGTCGCCGCGGGTGGAGCGGATCGGCGCCGTGTAGCCCAGCTCGTAGAGCCACTGCTGGAAGCGCATGGTCTGGTTGCGCGACGGCTTCTCGTAGCCCGAGTGGGGGAAGGGGTTGAACGGGATCAGGTTGATCTTGCAGGGCAGCTCCTCGAGCAGCTCGGCGAGCTGGCGGGCATGCTCCTGTTGGTCGTTGACGTCCTTGATCAGGGTGTACTCGATGGTGATCATCCGGGTGTCGTCGCACTTGGCCAGGTAGCGCTGGCAGGCGTCGAGCAGGGTGCGGATGTCGTACTTGCGGTTGAGCGGCACTAGCTCGTTGCGCAGCGCGTCGTTGGCGGCGTGCAGCGAGATGGCCAGGCTCACGTCCAGCTCGTCGCCGAGGCGGTCGAGCATCGGCACCACCCCGGAGGTGGAGAGGGTGACGCGGCGCTTGGACAGGCTGTAGCCGTTGTCGTCGAGCATCAGCTTCATGGCCGGCACGACGTTGTCGTAGTTCAGCAGCGGCTCGCCCATGCCCATCATCACCACGTTGGTGACCGGGCGGTTGGCGGTGTCCTTGCGGGGGCCGAAGCTGTTGCTGGCCACCCATACCTGGCCGATGATCTCGGCCGCGGTGAGGTTGCGCTGGAAGCCCTGCTTGCCGGTGGAGCAGAAGCTGCAGTCCAGGGAGCAGCCCACCTGGGAGGAGACGCAGAGGGTGCGGCGCTTGCCGTTCTCGGCGGGGATCAGCACCGTCTCCACGTAGCTGCCGTCCTCCACTTCCAGCACCCACTTGCGGGTGCCGTCGCTGGAGGTGCCCTCGTAGACCACGCCGGGGCCCCGGATCTCGGCGACCTCCTCGAGGCGTGCGCGCAGCGCCTTGGACAGGTTGGTCATGGCCGCGAAGTCGTCGCAGCCCTCGTGATGGATCCATTTCATCACCTGGGCGGCACGGAACTTCTTCTCGCCGATGGAGAGGAAGAAGGCTTCCATCTCCTCGCGCGTCATGCCGAGCAGGTTGGTGCGTTGGGGTGCGGTGGTGGTCATGGCATCAGGGGCGTCGGTGGGGCAAGGTGCGGGGGCTGGGGAGCCCCCGCTCGGCAGCATGCCGGCCATTCCACAAGGGAATTGCTGATTTATGTCGCGAGCGATGAAGGCTTGGTCATCGCCGGAGCGCAGAAACCGGAGCCTATGCGGTGCCCGGCGAGATCTCGACCGGGCTGGCGTTCCAGCACCGCCGGGCCAGGGTTTCGAGCGCAGCCATAAATCAGAGTTCCCTTAGCGGGGGCAGATCTCGCCGTCTTCGAAGAAGTAGGCGATCTCGCGGGCCGCGGATTCCGGAGAGTCGGAGCCGTGGACGGCGTTGGCGTCGATGGACTGGGCGAAGTCGGCGCGGATGGTGCCGGCCTCGGCTTCCTTCGGGTTGGTGGCGCCCATCAGGTCGCGGTTGGCGGCGATGGCGTTGTCGCCTTCCAGCACCTGGACGATCACCGGGCCGGAGGTCATGAAGCCGACCAGGTCACCGAAGAAGGGGCGCTCCTTGTGCTCGGCGTAGAAGCCTTCGGCCTGCTCCTGGGAGAGGTGCAGCATCTTGGCGGCGACGATCTTCAGGCCGGCCTTCTCGAAGCGGCTCTCGATCTCGCCGATGACGTTCTTGGCGACGGCGTCGGGCTTGATGATGGACAGGGTGCGTTCGGTAGCCATGGGGCTTGTCTCCAGTCTGGGAAGTCACGAGCGTGACGCCCCCGCGCCGCCCCGGGAGGGCCGGGGCGGCGCGGGGCGCGGATAACATGGTGCGGTCCGGCGCCGGGCGCCGAATGGGCGCAGAGTATACCGCCCCGCGGCGGCGATGGACAATCGCGCCCGGGGCGCCGGGTCAGACGCTGAAGCTCTCGCCGCAGCCGCACTCGTCCTTGACGTTGGGGTTGCGGAAGCGGAAGTAGCGGTTCAGGCCCTCGGAGACATAGTCGACCTCGCTGCCGTCGAGCATCTCCAGGGCCTCGGGGGCCACGTAGACCTTGACCCCGTGGTCCTCGACGACCACGTCGTCGTTGGCCGCCTCGTCGGCGAAGTCCAGCACATAGCTGTAGCCGGAGCAGCCGCTGGGCTTGACGGTCACCCGCAGGCCCAGGCCGTGGCCGCGCTCGTCGAGGACTCGGCGGATCTGGTCGGCGGCGGCGGTGGTGATCGATAGTGTCGCCATGGTGTTCTCCCGGGGAGTCAGGGGTTCGTTGGCGAAAGCCGGCGGGTTCGCCGGCGTCCGTCAGCGGCGCAGCCCGATCAGGGCGTGACGCAGGGCCTCCAGGGCGCGATCGATGTCGGCCTCGGTGGTGAAACGGCCGAAACTGAAGCGCAGCGAGGCCAGCGCCAGGCGGCGGGGCACGCCGATGCCCTTCAGGACGTAGGACGGCTCGACGCTCGCCGAGTTGCAGGCCGAGCCGGTGGACAGGGCCACGTCGCGCAGCGCCATCAGCAGCGACTCGCCGTCCACGCCCTCGAAGGCCAGGTTGAGGATGTTGGGGACCGCCGCCTCGACGGCGGTGTTGCGGTGCACCCCCGCCAGGCCGTCGAGGCCGGCCAGGAAGCGGTCGCGCAGGGCGGCGATGCGGGCCTGGTCGGCCTCGCCCTCGCGGCCGGCGATGGCGAAGGCCTCGCCCATGCCGACGATCTGGTGGGTCGGCAGGGTGCCGGAGCGCATGCCGCGCTCGTGGCCGCCGCCGTGGATCAGCGCCTCGAGGCGCAGGTCCGGGTCGCGTCGCACGTAGAGGGCGCCGATGCCCTTGGGGCCGTAGGCCTTGTGGCCGGACAGCGACATCAGGTCGATGCCCAGGCTCGCCACATCCAGGGGCAGGCGGCCCACCGCCTGGGCGGCGTCGACATGGAAGACGGCGCCGCCGGCGTGGGCGACCTCGGCCAGGGCCGCCAGGTCGTGGATGACGCCGAGCTCGTTGTTCACCGCCATCAGCGAGACCAGCACGGTGTCCTCGCGCATCGCCCCGCGCAGCGCCTCGGGGGAGATCCGCCCGTCGCCGTCCGGGGTCAGCCAGGTGACCTCGAAGCCCTCCGCCTCCAGGGCCCGGGCGGTGTCCACCACCGCCTTGTGCTCGACGATGGAGGTCACCAGGTGACGGCCGCGGGCGCGGTTGGCGCGCATGTAGCCGGTCAGTGCCAGGTTGTCGGCCTCGGTGGCGCCGCTGGTCCAGACGATCTCGCGGGGATCGGCGCCGATCAGGTCGGCCACCTGGCGGCGGGCGCTCTCCACGGCCTGCTCCGCCTGCCAGCCCAGCATGTGGCTGCGCGAGGCGGGGTTGGCGAAGACGCCGTCCAGGGTGAGGTGGCGACTCAGGACCTCGGCGACCCGGGGGTCGACGGGGGTGGTGGCGGCGTAATCGAGGTAGACGGGTGCGCTCATGGGCTCGTGACGGTGATGGGTTCAGGGCGAGGCGGTCGGGATCTGGTCGTCGCCGAGGCGACGGCGCTGACGCGCGGCGATGTGGCGGAACTCCTCGCGGCCGGCCAGCTGGCCCAGGGTCACGCCCTCGAGGAAGCCCTGGATATGCTCAGACAGCTCGTTCCACAGGTGGTGGGTCAGGCAGGTATCGCCCTGCTGGCAGTCCGACAGGCCGCCGCAGCGGGTGGTGTCCACCGACTCGTTGACGGCGTCGATCACCCGGGCCACCGAGATGGCGTCCGGCGCCATGGCCAGCAGGTAGCCCCCGCCCGGGCCGCGCACGCTGTCGACCAGGCCGGCGCGCCGCAGGCGGGCGAACAGCTGCTCGAGGTAGGACAGCGAGATTTCCTGGCGCCGCGAGATGTCGGCGAGGCTGATCGGGCCCTCGTCGGCATTCAGGGTCAGGTCGAGCATGGCGGTGACGGCGTAGCGTCCCTTGGTGGTCAGGCGCATGGGGCACTCACCTCGGGACCGGTGCGGAGAACCGGTGATCGGTGAATCGGGCCGACGCCCGGCGGGGCGTCGGGTCGGTCGGCCATTATGATAAAGCCCGAGTCGGGCGGTCAACCATTATGGCGCCGCGGCTCGGCGGAGGAGTCGCTGGCGTCGGGGTCGTCGCGGTGCTGGCCGCAGCCGGTCTCGGCGTCCTCGAGGATGTTGGCGAAGTCCTCGTCGCGCAGCTCCGGCAGCCGGCCGTCGCGGAAGCCGGCATCGATCTTGCGCAGGGTCGAGCACATGCGCTCGATGCGCTCGTCGACGACGTGCATGTGATCGAGCATGGCCTGCATGGAGCGGGCCACCGGATCAGGCATGTCCTGGCTGACGCCGTAGGCGTCGAAGCCGAACTTGCGGCGCATGGCCTCGCGGCGCGCCGGGTCGACCTCCAGGGCCTCGGCCTGGTCCGGGTCGCGGCGCTGGACCACCTTGCCGGGAATGCCGACCACGGTGGCGCCGGGGGGCACTTCCTTGGTGACCACGGCGTTGGAGCCGACCTTGGCGCCGGCCCCGACCGAGAAGGGGCCGAGGATCTTGGCGCCGGCGCCGACGATCACGCCGTCCTCCAGGGTGGGGTGGCGCTTGCCCTTGTTCCAGCTGGTGCCGCCCAGGGTCACGCCCTGGTAGAGGGTGACGTCGTCGCCGACCTCGGCGGTCTCGCCGATCACCACGCCCATGCCGTGGTCGATGAAGAAGCGCCGGCCGATGCTCGCCCCGGGATGGATCTCGATGCCGGTGAACCAGCGCGCCAGGCTCGACAGGGTGCGGGCCAGCCACTTGAGGTTCCGGTGCCACAGCCAGTGGCTCAGGCGATGGGCCAGCAGGGCGTGCAGCCCCGGGTAGTTGGTGAGCACTTCCAGGAAGTTGCGCGCCGCGGGGTCACGGGCGAATACGCTGTTGATGTCTTCGCGCAGACGTTCAAACATGCGGCGATCCTTGGCTGGGGGCGAGACGATCCTTTCATAGTGGGGGTGCGGCGGGCCGGCTTCAAGGCGCCGGCTCAGTCGTCCCCGCGGCGCGGCGCCAGTCGCTCGGTGGCGGACAGGATGCCGCGCAGGATATTGAGCTCCATGCGCTCCGGGCGGGCGCGCAGGGTGAAGCGGCGCAGCCGGGCCATCAGCTGGCGCGGGGTGGCCGGATCGTGGAAGCCGATGGCGATCAGGGTGCGCTCCAGGTGGCTGAAGTAGTGCTCGAGCTCCTCGTGGCTGGCCAGCGGCTGCTCCGGGGGCTCCGTCGCCGGCGCCTTCTCCTGGGCCAGCCAGGCCAGCCGGCACTCGTAGGCCAGCACCTGCACGGCGGCGGCCAGGTTCAGCGAGCTGAAGTCCGGGTTGGTGGGGATGTGCACATGGGCGTGGCAGCGCTGCAGCTCGGCGTTGGTCAGCCCGCTGTCCTCGCGGCCGAAGACCAGCGCCACGCGCCGTTCCTCGCCGGCCAGCTCCTCGGGCAGGCGCTCGCCGAGCGCGCGGGGCGTGATCATCGGCCAGGGTAGGGTCCGCGAGCGGGCGCTGGCCCCCACCACCAGGGTGCAGTCGGCGACCGCCTCCTCCAGGGTGTCGACGGTGCGGGCGTCGTGAACCAGGGCGTCGGCCCCCGAGGCCCGGGACACGGTGTCCGCGGTCAGCGTCTCGCAGCGCGGCGCCACCAGGGCCAGGTCGGCCAGACCCATGTTGTGCATGGCGCGGGCGGTGCCGCCGATGTTGCCGGGATGGCTGGTGCCGATCAGGACGATGCGGATGCGCTCGAGCATGGGAGGGCCTGCCTGGTGTTGCGTCGGGGAAAGGGGCGAAAGTCTAGCATGCCGGCGACGAGGTGCGAGGTGCGAGGTGCGAGGTGCGAGGTGCGAGGTGCGAGGTGCGAGGTGCGAGGTGCGAGGTGCGAGGTGCGAGGTGCGAGGGGCGAGGGGCGAGGGGCGAGGTGCGAGGTGCGAGGTGCGAGTTGCGAGGGGCGAGGGGCGAGGGGCGAGGGGCGAGGAGCGAGGAGCGAGGTGCGAGGGGCGAGGGGCGAGCAGTGAGGAGTGATGGGGAGTGGGGAGTGGGGAGTGAGGAGTGAGGAGTGAGGAGTGAGGAGTGAGGAGTGAGGAGTGAGGAGTGGGGAGTGGGGAGTGGGGAGTGAGGGCCGTGCGTGGCGCGGGCTCCGCGCTTCTGCTAGGATTCGCGCCGACCCGTTCTTTAACACCTCCGACTCCCCAAGGCCCGATCATGCATCCGATGGTCCAATTCGCGCTGCGTGCCGCTCGCAGCGCCGGTGAACAGTTCCTGCGCGTCCGTGAGCGCATCGAGAACGCCCACGAAGAGCACAACCTCGACAAGCTGCTCGAGGACACCGCCCGCAACGCCGAGACGCTGATCACCCGCCAGCTGTCCCGTGGCTATCCCCAGCACGGCGTCGTCGGCCGCTATACGCCGCACCGGGCGGGCGAAGGCGAGGGCGCCGACGTGCTGTGGCGCATCGAGCCCTTCCACGGCTATTCCAACCTCGGCGTCGCCGCGCCCGAGTTCGCGCTGTCGCTGGTCTGCCTGGTCAAGGGCCGCCCGGAGCATGCGGTGGTGATCTGCCCCTTCAGCGACGACGAATACCTGGCCAGCCGCGGCCGCGGCGCCCAGCTCAACGGCAAGCGCATCCGCGTGTCCCGAGCCACCGCCATCCCGGGCACCCGGGTCGCCATGGGGCTGCCGGAGACCTGGCTGCGCGAGCGCCAGCTGCCTGCCTACCTGACCCTGACCCAGCAGCTGGCGCCGCAGATCGAGCTGCTGCGCGCCTCGGGCAGCGGCCTGCTCGACATCGCCGCGCTGGCCGCCGGCCGGGTCGATGCCGCCTTCGTGCTGGGCCTCGAGGAGCAGGACCTGCATGTCGGCTCGCTGCTGCTCAAGGAGGCCGGGGCGCTGCAGGGCACGCCGGACGGCCAGCCGTCGGTGGGCGTCGAAGGCCAGCTGATGGCCGCCGGCCCGCGGCTGTTCAAGGCGCTGCTCAAGCAGCTCAAGCCGCACTTCTGAGGTGCGGCGCCGCGGCTCCGCCCGAGTCGGTGACCGGATCGATCGAGACGCCCCCGCGGCCCTGCCGCGGGGGCGTCTCGCGTTGCGGGGAGCGAGTTACATCCGGTGACATTCACAAGGCTGTTCTGCGCCCGCGAGTGGGTGTAGCTTGGGGGTGACCGGCGGCGCTCGGCGCCCCGGCTTCATGCGCCCCCGGCCGCGTCGCTCGCCGCGGCCGGGCCATGGTCCTCACCCGCGAGAGGAGTGATGATGGAACCGCTCAGCTATTACTACTACAACGTGCTGGAAAGTCTGGAGAAGCCCTGCGACGTGCCGGCGCTGCATCTCCAGGAGGGTTACGACCTGCTGTACCGCTACGGCGGCCGGGTCGAGATGGACCTGATTCGCCGTGCCGAGGCGGCCAGCGCGAATGGCGAGCCCTACCATTGGCACGAGGCGCTGGACGCCGAGCAGCAGGCCAAGCTGCGTCGAGCCCTGGACGACCAGAACCCCGCCAAGATCCTCAAGGTGATGCAGCGTAACGGCTATGCCGGGGTGCTCTATCACCACGCCCGGGAAGGCTTCTCGCCGGATGGCGCCCAGGGCGTCGCCTGACCGGCCCGGCGAGGCCACCACGAAAAAAGCCACCCCGCGGGGTGGCTTTTTCGTGGGCGCCCGAGGCGCTCAGGGCAGCTCCTCGGCCTCCGGGTCTTCCTTCTGGGCGGGGATCAGGTCCTCGCGGCGCAGCTTGAGCGGCAGCAGCAGGGCCGCGGCCACGTAGATGGAGGAGAAGGTGCCGATCAGCACGCCGATGATCAGCGCCACGGCGAAGAAGTGGATCATGTCGCCGCCGAGGGTCACCAGGGCCAGCAACACCAGCAGGGTGGTGCCGGAGGTCGCCAGGGTGCGCGACAGGGTCTGGTTGATCGCCTCGTTGAAGATCGCCGGCATGTCGTCGATGCGCGACTTGCGGATGTTCTCGCGGATGCGGTCGTAGACCACGATGGTGTCGTTGAGCGAGTAGCCGATCACCGCCAGCACCGCGGCCAGCACGGTCAGGTCGAACTCGAAGCCGAACAGCGCGAAGGCGCCGACCACGATGATCACGTCGTGGAGCAGGGCCAGCAGGGCACCGAGGGCGAACTTGTACTGGAAGCGGGCCGCCACGTAGAGCATCACGATGCCCAGCGCCACCAGCATGCCCATGCCGCTCTGGTCGCGCAGCTGGTCACCGACCTGGGCGCCGACGAACTCGGCGCGCACCAGTTCGACGCTGGCGTCGCCCCGGTTCAGCAGGTCGACGACCCGGTCGCCGACGCCGGCCTCGAAGGCCTGCTGCAGGCGGATCAGCACCTCGGTGGAGGCGCCGAAGGTCTGCACCGCCACGTCCTGGAAGCCGGCGGCCTCCAGGGTCTGACGTACGCCGTCCAGGGCGGGGGCGGCGGCGTAGCGGACCTCCACCAGGGTGCCGCCGGTGAAGTCCAGGCCCAGGTTGAGCCCCTGGACCAGCAGGGCGACCAGCGACGCCAGCAGCAGCGCGGCGGAGATCGCGAAGGCGATCCGCCGCTTGCCCATGAAGTCGAACTGTCGTTGGATCAGGGATTTCATGGCCACCTCTTATATCCAGAGCTTCTTGACCGGCTTGCCGCCGTAGCACAGGTTGACCATGGCGCGGGTCACCATCAGGGCGGTGAACAGCGAGGTCAGGATGCCCAGCGACAGGGTCACGGCGAAGCCCTTGACCGGCCCGGTGCCGATCGAGAACAGGATCAACGCCACCAGCAGGGTGGTGATGTTGGCGTCGACGATGGACGTGAAGGCGCGCTCGTAGCCGGCGTGGATCGCCTGCTGCACCGACAGTCCGTTGCGCAGCTCCTCGCGGATGCGCTCGAAGATCAAGACGTTGGCGTCCACCGCCATGCCCAGAGTCAGCACGATGCCGGCGATGCCGGGCAGCGTCAGGGTGGCGCCGAGCAGCGACATGGCCGCCACCAGCAGGGTCAGGTTCAGCGCCAGGGCGAGGTTGGCGAAGATCCCGAACACCTTGTAGCGGATCAGCATGAAGGCCACCACCAGCAGCAGGCCGATCTGCACCGAGAGCACGCCGCGCTCGATGTTCTTCTCGCCGAGGCTCGGCCCGATGGTCCGCTCCTGGGCGAAGTAGATCGGCGCGGCCAGCGAGCCCGAGCGCAGCAGCAGGGCCAGCTCGGCCGCCTCGGTGGGCGAGTCCAGTCCGGTGATGCGGAAGCTGTTGCCCAGCGCGCTCTGGATGGTCGCCAGGCTGATGATGCCACGCTCGGTGTAGGGGGTGCGGACGGTGACCTCCTCGCCGCCCTCGATCACCGTGCGCTCGCGGGTCTTGTGCTCGATGAACAGCACCGCCATGTTGCGGCCGATGTTGGTGCGGGTGGCGCGGTTCATCAGGGTGCCGCCGGTGCCGTCCAGGTTGATGTTGACCTGGGGGCGGCCGTTCTCGTCGAAGCTGTGGTTGGCGTTGGAGACGCTGTCGCCGGTGATGATGACGTCGCGCATCAGCGCTGCGGTGCGCTGCGGCTCGCCGCGGAACGGGAAGGTCTCGGTCTCGGCCTCCGGGGCGTCCGGGCGCGCCTCGAGGCGGAACTCCAGGTTGGCGGTGGCGCCGACGATGCGCTTGGCGGCGGCGGTGTCCTGGACGCCGGGCAGCTCGACGACGATGCGCGCCGGCCCCTGGCGCTGGACCAGCGGCTCGGCCACGCCCAGCTCGTTGACCCGGTTGCGCAGGGTGGTCAGGTTCTGGTTGATGGCGTAGTCCTGGATCTCCTCCACCGCGGTGTCGGTGAGGGTCATGCCCAGGGCGGCGCCGCGGCTGCGTTCCAGGTTGCGGTACTCGAACTCCGGGAACTCGCGGCCGATCAGGCGGCGGGCCTCGTCGCGATCCTCGGCGTTCATGAAGTCCATCTGGATCGAGCGGTCCTCGATCTCGGTGTTGCGGTAGCGGATCCGCTCGTCGCGCAGGGTCTCGCGCATGGCGCTGGCGTTGACCTCGAGGCGCTGGTTCACGGCGGCCTCCATGTCGACCTCGAGCAGGAAGTGCACGCCGCCGCGCAGGTCCAGGCCCAGGGTCATGGGGGAGGCGGCCAGCGATTCCAGCCAGGCCGGCGTGGACTCGGCCAGGTTCAGCGCCACCACGTAGTCCTCGCCCAGCGCCTCGCCGATCAGGTCGCGGGCCTGGATCTGGTCGTCGGCGTTGTACAGGCGGATCAGGACGCTGCCGGGGTCGCGTTCGACGGACTGGATGTCGATGCCGGCGTCGGTCAGGGAGGTCTCGAGGCGCTCGAGGCGGCGCTCGTCGAGGGTGAAGTCGCCTCGGTCGCTGCTGATCTGGACCGCCGGATCCTCGGGGAAGAGGTTGGGGAGGGAGTAGATCAGGCCGACGAGGAGGACGAGGAGTATCAGCAGATACTTCCACAGGGGGTAACGGTTGAGCATGGGGGCCCTGCCCTCAGGTTGCTGATGATGGAGACGGACGCTACGCCATCACGAGCACCGGGCGGAGCCGGTCGGCCGGGCCCCGCCTCGGTGTCGCAGGGCAGCCCGCGCCGGATGCGGCGCGGGCGCGGGGACGCCCGGTCAGATGGACTTGAGCGTGCCCTTGGGCAGGACGGCGGCCACGGCGTTCTTCTGCACGCTGACCTCGGTGCCCTCGGCGATCTCCATGGTCAGGAACTCGCTGTCCTCGTTGACCTTGGTGATACGGCCCAGCATCCCGCCGCCGATGACGATCTCGTCACCCTTGGACAGGCCGGCGACCAGCTGCTTGTGCTGCTTGGCGCGCTTGGCCTGGGGGCGCCACAGCAGGAAGTAGAAGATCAGCACGAAGCCGACCAGCATCACGATCTGGGCGATGCCGCCGCCCGGGGCGGCGCCGGCGTCCTGGGCCAGGGCCGGGGAAATGAAGAAGTCCAGCATGTACGACGATCTCCTGAGTCGCGTGAAAACAAGGCGCCGTCCGTCGGCGCTCGGCGACCGGCCGCGGGAGCCGGCCGTCGATCAATTCGGTGCGGGGGGGACCGGCAGGCCGCGCTGCGCGTAGAACCCATCCACGAAGTTGGCCAATGTACCCGCTTCGATAGCACCGCGCAAACCGGCCATCAGGCGCTGATAATGGCGCAGGTTGTGGATGGTGTTGAGCATCGAGCCGAGCATCTCGCCGCAGCGATCCAGGTGGTGCAGGTAGGCCCGCGAGAAGTGCCGGCAGGTGTAGCAGTCGCAGTCCGCCTCCAGCGGTCGGGTGTCGTGGCGGTGCTTGGCATTGCGGATCTTGACCGTGCCCTCGGCGGTGAACAGGTGGCCGTTGCGGGCGTTGCGGGTCGGCATCACGCAGTCGAACATGTCGACCCCGCGGCGCACGCCTTCCACCAGGTCCTCCGGCTTGCCCACGCCCATCAGGTAGCGCGGCTTGTCCGCCGGCATCCATTCGGGCAGGTAGTCGAGCACCTCGATCATCTCCTCCTTGGGCTCGCCCACCGACAGGCCGCCGATGGCGTAGCCGTCGAAGCCGATGGCCTCCAGCCCCTTGAGCGAGGCCTCGCGCAGGTCGGGGTACATGCCGCCCTGGATGATGCCGAACAGCGCCGAGGGCGAGTCGCCGTGGGCATCCCGGGAGCGCTTCGCCCAGCGCAGCGACATCTCCATGGACTTGCTGGCCTCGTCCCGGGTGGCCGGATAAGGGGTGCACTCGTCGAAGATCATCACGATGTCCGAGCCCAGCGAGCGCTGCACGGCCATGGACTCCTCGGGGCCCATGAACACCTTGGAACCGTCCACCGGCGAGCGGAAGTGCACCCCTTCCTCGGTGATCTTGCGCATCTCGCCCAGGGAAAAGACCTGGAAGCCGCCGGAGTCGGTGAGGATCGGCTTGTCCCACTGGGCGAAGTCGTGGAGGTCGCCGTGGCCTTCGATCACCTCGGTGCCCGGACGCAGCCACAGGTGGAAGGTGTTGCCGAGGATGATCTCGGCGCCGATCTCCTTCACCGACTCGGGCGTCATGCCCTTGACGGTGCCGTAGGTGCCCACCGGCATAAAGGCGGGGGTTTCCACGGTGCCTCGTGGGAAGCTGAGGCGCCCGCGGCGCGCCCGGCCGTCGCTGGCCAGGTGCTCGAAGGTCATGAAGCACTCGTTTCGCATGGAGTCTCTCGATGGTCGATCAGGGCAGGCGGCGGCCGTCAGCGGGCGCGCGTCAGGAACATGGCGTCGCCATAGCTGAAGAAGGCGTACGCCTCGAGCACCGCCTCGCGGTAGGCGTTCATCACGGTGTCGTAACCGGCGAAGGAGGCCACCAGCATCAGCAGGGTCGATTCCGGCAGATGGAAGTTGGTGATCAGGGCATCGACCACCCGCCAGTCATAGCCGGGATAGATGAAGATGTCGGTCTCGCCGCGGTAGGGCGCGATCTCGCCGTCGGCGCTCGCCCCGCAGGCCGACTCCAGGCAGCGCACGCTGGTGGTGCCCACCGCGATCACGCGGTTGCCCCGGGCGCGGGCGGCGCGCACCTGTTCGCAGGTCGTCTCGTCCACCTCGATCCACTCGCTGTGCATCTCGTGGTTGCGGATGTCGTCGGCGCGCACCGGCTGGAAGGTCCCGGCGCCCACGTGCAGGGTGACGAAGGCGCTCTCCACCCCCTTCTCGGCCAGGGCCTCGAGCAGCGGCTCGTCGAAGTGCAGGCCCGCGGTGGGCGCGGCCACGGCGCCCTCGCGACGGGCGTAGACGGTCTGGTAGCGCTCGCGGTCGGAGAGCTCGTCCTCGCGGGTGATGTAGGGCGGCAGCGGCATATGGCCGTGGCGCTCGAGCAGCTCCACCAGCGGCGTCTCGCCGAGGAAGCGCAGCTCGAACAGCGCCTCGCGACGGCCCTCGACCACGGCGCGAATGCCGCCCTCGAACTCGAGCTCGGTGCCGGGCTTCGGCGACTTGCTGGCGCGCAGGTGAGCCAGGCCGCGATGGGCGTCCAGCGGGCGCTCCAGCAGCATCTCGACACGGCCACCGCTGGCCTTCTGGCCGTGCAGCCGGGCCGGGATCACCCGGGTGTCGTTGAACACCAGCAGATCGCCCGGCGCGAGGAGCTCGAGCAGGTCGGGGAAGCGACGGTGAGCCAGCGAGCCGCGCTCGCCGTCGACGCACAGCAGCCGGCAGTCGCTGCGTTGCTCGGAGGGGTAGCGGGCGATCAGCGCCTCGGGAAGCTCGTAGTGGAAATCGGCGCGCTGCATGGGACGACAGGTTCCGGGCATTGGGTGGAGCGTGGGATGGGGGCGGGGCCCCGGCCAGCCGACTAGGATACCGTGTCGCCGGCGCGAAGTCAGGGCCCGCGATTGACCTCCATCCGTGCCCACGTATAATGCCTCGCCGTTGCCGGTGTGGCGGAATTGGTAGACGCAGCGGATTCAAAATCCGCCGGGTGCAAGCCCTTGTCGGTTCGAGTCCGACCACCGGTACCATAAAATCAAGCAGTTAGCGTTTCCTTCCCCGCTTGGTTTCTCTCAAAATCCTTCGACTGTCTACATTCTGTCTACACCGCCCTCGGTGCGTACTTGATCGCGTCGGCCAGGTGATCCGGTGACAGGTGTGCATAACGCATCGTCATGGTGATGGTCTGGTGGCCCAGGATCTTCTGAAGGGTGAGCACATCCCCGCCGTTCATCATGAAGTGGCTAGCGAAGGTGTGTCGGAGCACATGGGTACGCTGGCCGCGCGGGAGGTAGACCTCGGCGTCGATGATGCCTTTCGAGAAGGCGTCATAAGCGTATGTGCGAAACAGCCGGCCGATCCTGGGGCCATGGTCGACCAGGGCCTGGTAAAGCGCGTCAGGGAGCGGAATGGTCCGGTTTCGCCGGTTCTTGGTCCCGGTATAGGTGACCCGTCCATCCCTCAGCATCTCGGCGCGAAGGTATTGAGCCTCGCTCCAACGGGCACCTGTGGACAGGCAAAGCCGAGTGATCAGCAGCACATCGGGGTTTGGGGAGTCCTCGAGGACCTGGAGCAGTCGCGAGATTTCTTCTTCGGTGAGGTACGTCAACTCGGGGTCATCGACGCGCAACGGCTGAACCTGAGCGAAGGGGTTCGAGCCATCCCATTCGCCGAGACGGGCCAGCCGGTTGAAGACGGCCCGTAGGTGCGCTTGATCATGATTCGCGGTGTTGGGGTGGATCCCGTCGGCCAATCGCTGCTGCCGGAACCTGACGGCATCCATGGGGGTGATGGTGGAGGCGACAGGGTTGCCCATCATCTCGGCGAGAGCCTGCATCTGCCAGAAACGCCGCTTACCATCCTTGAGCGTGACGCCGTGACACTCGTACCAGAGCTGCACCAGATCCTTCAGACGGCGCTTATCACGCTTCTTCGGCATGTAGGGCTCACCCGCAGCCGCCTTGCCACACACGTAGTCCTGGAAGCGCTTGGCCTCCGCCTTGGTCTTGAGAACCTTGCGGATGCGACGGCCATAACGACCCTCTGGCCACACATCGACCATCCAGCCCGTCTTGGTCTTCTTGATGGTCATGCCGCCTTACCTAGTAATCGTCGCTCGACCAGCTTGTCTTCCACGAGCTGCCGGAAGGCGCTGCCGTCGAACCCGCGGCGGCGGTAGTACTCGGCCAGGTCCTCCCACATGCCGGAGCGTTGCAGGTAGGCGACGGCCTGATGCACGCGGTAGCCCTGGCGGGCGTAGATCGAGATCAGGTTACCGAAGGCGAGGCAGACGTTTTTCTCGTTTCCCAGGCCCGGTTCCTTGCGGGCCCGCTTGTACAGGAAGTGGGGTTCATGGGCGAAGAACCGCGGGTCGTCCTGGAAGCACTGCCAGCAGGGATCGATCAGGTTGCGGGAGTGATCCAGGCGGTAGCTTTGCATGGCGCTGCGCCAGATGCCGGTAAGGTGGGGCACGGTGTCGGTGAAGCGCTGGAAACCGTGGGCGTCGTCCAGGACCTCGCCGGTGTCGACGTTGCAGGGGATCCCGCGGGCGTACTCGGCGAGGACCGACTGATGAAAGCGCATCTCGATCCGCCAGACGTCGCGCTCGGGATCGTAGGCCGGGGCGAAGTCGTCGGTGACGGCGTCCGACCAGATGCCTTGCCAGAAGTGCAGCTTATCGCGGTGGTGGGCTTCCTTGGTCTTGTTGTAGATGGCGCATTGCAGGGCCCCGGCGGTGCCGAACATGAGGGTTTCGGTACGGCCGTAGCTGGTGGCGATGTTGCCGTGGTCGAAGGACATGGTGTCGATGCCGTCGATCTTCATGACCTTCTTCGAGCGGGTGACGAAGCGTTCCATGAAGTCCTTGGGAGGCTCCCAGCCCTGGACGTCCAGGGCGAGGTGGACGGCACAGCCGGCGTGCTCCATGTGGTCGAGGAGACAGCAGGCGATCATGTCCATGAGCTTCTGGCAGTCCTCGGGGCTGCGCTCGTGCAGGTAGTGGGGCGATAGCTCCACCTTCACGTGGGTGCCCACGTTCTCGGTCTTCACGTGCCGGGCCTGGAAGAAGACGATCACGCCAAGGTCGTTGTTCTGCAGGCGGTAGCGGAAGCCGGAACCGGCAGCGCCGGCCCCCACGGCCCAGGTATGGCCGAAAAGCTCGATGGTCGCGCCACGGCCTTCCTGATAGCGGCGGATAATCTTGTCGAACTGAGGCAGGTAGGGGAGGCCCCGGTAGAGCTGGCGGACGGTATCGACGCCGGCGTGGAGCAGGTGGACGCCATAGAGCTCCCGCTGCCCCTTAGGGCTCATGAAGATCTTTCCGAACGGATCCTCGCGGCCTTCCGCCAGCGACTCGATGGAATAACGGTCCCAACGCTGCATGTCGATTACCCTCTAATGTGCTGCTGTGACGCTCTACGGCGTTTGTCGTTGTCACTCTGCGAGACGTGTTACAGGGATGGTCTCGCCGGCGCTCATGGCTTACCTAAGCACTGCTCCATGTATTCGGCAACACGCTGATTTTGCGTGGAAAAATCAACATGCCGGAGTGATTGCCAGTGAGCAGGAACGAGCATTTAAAACCCTTCCATGAACTTTGCTTATGGATATGCGGCGATCCATGAGGCCGCGGCGATCAGGGCGAAGTGAAGCGGGCACCAGAACAGCCACGGCGGCCACGGCATGGCGGTTCGGTTGGCCCACGCGACGACATGACGCCGGCCAGCTACGTGGATCGGCAGGGTGTGGATAGGCGCCATGTCGTCCCGTCGGCCTGTGGATGGGTTCATGGGCTTAACCGGCCACGGTGGTGGTGGTGTGGATAACGGCGATCACCGCGAAGTGCAGCGGGTACCAGGACAGCCACAGGGCCCGGGGCATGGGGCGTAGGCGGGCGGTGAGGTGTCCTGTGCATCGCACCAGCAGCCCCAGGATCGCCAGCACGGTCGCCAGACTGACCAAGTTGAGCAGCAGGCCGGGATTTAGCTGATAGCCGATGACCAGGGCCGGCAGGGCGAGCAGCGGACGCCAGGCAGCGGGACAAGGTCGGAAGGCCAGGACGAAGGCCGGGACCAGCAGTAGGCCGGCGACGCCGTATTCGAGCGCCGGGGCGATGAAGGTGGCGGCGATGGCGTAGCCGAGGCCCAGGACGAGCGAGCCCCAGCGGGAGGCCACCAGCGGCACGGCGATCAGCAGCCCGAGCGCCAGGGTGAACACGACGTTCAGCCGTTCGGTGTCCAGGACCAGGGCGTAGGGCAGTTGCGCGATCAGGGCGATGGCCAGCATGCGCAGGGCGTAGCCGAGCGGGTCGCGGGTGTTGTGGACGGCGTGCCAGGCGACCATGGCGGCAAACAGCGGGAAGGCGATGCGGCCGACCAGGGTGGCCCAGGGCGCGAGGCCCCAGGCATCCGGGAGCACGAAGCGGGCCAGGTGCTCGGCGGTCATAGCGATTACGGCGAGCCACTGGCCCCAGGGGATCCAGGCGTTAGGCATCATGACGGGTCACCTCCGTGGCTTGGAGCAGCACGTAGAGCTTGCGGTGTTCGGTGCTGGTCGAAGTGGAGCGGAACAGGTGGCCGAGCACCGGCACGCTGCCCAGGAACGGCACCTGGCTGACCTTCTCACTGGTCTCCTCGCTGACCAGGCCGCCCAGGAGCACGGTCTGGCCGGTCTCGATCTGGACGGTGGTGTCGATGCGGCGCTGGTTGGTGATGATGTCCGAGGCTTCCAGGGAGTCGGTCAGGCTGTCGGCGGTGGTTTCCACGTCCATGACGATCAGCCCGGAGGCGGTCACCACCGGGGTCACGGCCAGGGTCACGCCGACGTCCTTGCGCTCGATGGTCTGGAAGGGGTTTTCGATGTCGGCGGCTTCGCCGGTGACGCGGCCGGTAATGATGGGCACGTTCTGACCCACCGAGATGCGGCCGGCCTGGCCGGACAGGGCGAGCAGCCGGGGTGTGGATAACACCCGGGCGCTGCTGTTGCGCTGGATGGCGTTCACGGCCAGGGCCAGGGTGTTGCCGTCGAAGATCCCGAAGGCGCCCCCGGGCAGGGCGAGGCCGTCGCTCAGGTTGCGGGTGTTGAAGCCGCCGGCCACCGGGCGCGAGGTGGTGCTGCCCAGCGAGACGCCGAGGTCCAGGGAGTCGCCGGCGTTGGTCTCGAAGATCACCGCCTGAATCAGCACCTGTGGATGACGCACATCGAAGCGCGGCAGCAGGCGTTCCAGGTCGGCCAGACGCTCGGCGGGACCGTTGACCAGCAGGGCGTTGGCGGCGTGGATAACCTGGGCCCGGGCCGGGGCTGTGGATCCCGAGGTGGTGCGGGCCAGGTAGTGGGTCACGATGGGCGCCACGTCGTCGGCGCGGACGTTGTGCAGCTCGAGCACGGTGGTGGCCTGATCGGCCTGGGGAACGTCGATCTCCCGGGTGAAGTCGTCCGGGCGGTCCTGGAGCGGCGCCAGGATCGGCGGATTCCCCGGCAGGATCTCGAAGCCGTTGGCCTCCAGGACGCCGTCGACGAAGGTGTCCAGGTCGGCGTTGGGGACATCCTCGGCGTAGACGGTCAGGGTGCCCTCGACGCCGGGCGCGAAGGTGATGTCGATGTTGCGGTGATCGGCGTACCAGCGGGCGAAGTCGCGAACATCGGTGTTTTCCATCTGGATCGGCACGGCGTGGGCCGTGGTCGCCAGGGCCAGGGAGAGGCCGAGGCTAGCAGCGAATTTCCACATGATCGGGTCCTCGGTGCAGACGCAGGCGGCAGGCATCCACGGGTTCAACGTCGAGGCCCTGGGCTTCCAGGTCGGCGTTGGTCAGGGTGCGTTCGCCGTCGGTCAGGCGGTAGACGGTGGAGTCGCCCAGGCGGGCGAAGCTGTCGATGCGCAGGCCGTCGAACTCGCTCAGTTCGGGGCCGGAAGGGGTTTCCTCTGCCGCTGGGGCGTGGGCGTTGACCCGGTCGACCACCAGGACGGAAACCGTCAGAAAGACGCCGAGGCCAAAGCCGGCCAGGGCGAGAAAGGGGCGGTTGAAGCGCTTCCAGTAGATCCGCGTCATCTTCATGTAGAACCTCGCATCCCGGGGCACGCGGAAGACGCCGTGGGTGTACCAGGGCGGGAGCAGGGAGTAGGTGCCGTGCGGGTAGCTGTCGGAAAAAGCCTGCTTGGTGTCGTAGGCCGGATAGAGGTGCTTGCCGGTGTAGGTCCAGCGCTCGACCACCATGGAGGTCGGGGAGTCGCCGTACTTGACGATGCCCAGGTGGACCTTGGGCAGCGGCAACTTGTCGCCGGTGACGAGGGAGTAGAGGGCCCCCACGAAGGGCAGGGTGACGCGGTCCAGGCGACGGCAGTAGACGACGTGTTCGGCCAGGGCGACCCGGGCCTGCTTGTCCATGATCGATAGATCCTGGATCAGGAAGATGATGTCCCACCCCAGCTTGCGGGCGTGGAGGAACCAGTTGATCACCGCCTGGCGGGACTTGTCGGCCCAGGACCGGGAGTTGAACCAGGTGCCGCACTCGTCCAGGACCAGCAGGCCGTTTTTCGACTCGTCATAGGAGTCGGTGCCGGTGCCGATGGCCTCCAGGTCGTCCAGGGTGGGCTTATCGGGGATGCGAAAGCAGCGGGTTTGACGCGGCTTCTCCCCGATCAGCTTGTCCAGGTTGAGGTCGAGATTGGTGGCGACCTTGCACCCCTGGTTGAGCTTGTCGCGGATCTTGCCCACTGCCACCAGCGTCTTGCCGGCGCCGAGCTTGCCGGTAACCACGTAGACCGCCATTAGATAAAGCGCCTCATCTGTTCCCAATCCATCAGCTGCTTCTTCTGCTGGAAGACCCACATGGCGACCTTCGCGGCGTAGATGGCGCCGATGCAGGCTTCCAGGTTGCGCGGCTTGATGAGCGAGATGCCGCGCGCGAGGTCGGCGGGCATGGCCATGGAGATCCCGGCGATGATCGCCGAGAAGGTAGCGGCCAGGGCGACCACCAGGCCCAGGTAGAACGTCACCCAGGCCAGGCTGGTGGCCAGGCGGGTGGTCACCCGGGCGGCGAACTTGGCGACGATCCATTCCAGGATTTTGATCAGGAACTGCACCAGGGCAGGGATGCCCACTATCGCGGGGAGTGCCATATCACTTAGTCCTCGTCGCAGGCGCGAAGAAGGTGTCGATGATCGACACGGCGGTCCAGAAGTAGATCACCCAGCCGAACCAGTCGCGGACCCGCTCGAACAGGTCACAGGAGATCGTGAAGGCGAAGGGCTCGTTGCCGAAGGTGAGCGGCGAACAGGAGGCACCGGGGAAGCTGGGCAGGTGGGAGGTCACCTGGTCGGCGATGGGGGAGGAATCGCCTTCACCGAGTTCCTCGAACTTCCCCTTGATGGCTTCCTCGTGCTGGGCCTGTTGCTCATCGACCTTGGCCATCTCCCCGTCGATGCTGGAGCCATCGATCACCTGGTCGGGATCTACCTCGGTCAAGAACTTGTCGACCAGGCCGTCGAAGCCATTGCGCACGGTGTCCTTGAGGCCATTCAGGCCGCTGACCACATCGCCCAGGGTGGCGTCACCCTCGCCGGATCCGTCACCGGAGCCATCGCCGGATCCATCGCCACTACCGGAGCCGTCGCCCGAGCCATCGCCGGAGCCGTCGCCGCTGCCCGATCCGTCACCGGAACCATCGCCGGAACCGTCGCCGCTGCCCGATCCGTCACCCGAGCCATCGCCGGAACCGTCGCCGCTACCGGACCCATCGCCGGAACCATCGCCATCGCCGGAGCCATCCAGGTCGATGATGTTGACCGAGCCGTCATCGATGGCCGACTGGTCAACGTGGTAGGTCTGGCCGTCGATGGTGATGCAGGAGCCTGTGGAGCAAATCCCATCGTTCGAGTCGATGGGGGTCATGTAGTCGGGCGGGGTAAAAGTGTCTGAGCCTGAGGTGTCGCCGGCACTGTCCTGGGCGGGGTTACCTGATGACACCCCGACCCAATCAGCGGCGCACCAATTGCCCTTGCCGTCAGTACCGCAGGCGACGGTACTGGACACGGCAGCCATACCACAGGCACCGCCAGCCGACTGAAAGCCCGATTCAGCTTGATCGGCGGTTATGCCATAAAAGCGGGTATTACTTTCGGCAAAAGACTGACACTGCTCGTCGGTATATACCGTGTTATAAACCTGGGAGCCATCATCAGGAAACTGAATGGGCTCATTTGGGTCATCAGAGACCCAAACATATGTATTAACAACACAGAAAGCACCACCTGCATTCCAACCCGTGTTATAGGCAGAAATATAATAAGGGGAAGACGAAGGTGTGCTAACACTGGAATATGCTGCATCGCAAGCAGCAGAAACCGACTTATCATCGGTGCCACTGGCAGAGCCAGACTTATCCCAATATGCAAATGCAGATACAGGAAAAACAAGCAAGATAAGAAGCAGACAACGCATAAGAGGCACCATCAAAAAAGGGGCCCGTAGGCCCCTCGGTCGATTGGGGCTCAGGAGGCCCGGTTGGCGAACTTCTTGATCAGCTTCATGCCGATGGTCGCGCCCAGGACGGTGACCAGGAACGGCCAGGCGGCGTCGATCGTGGCTTGGGCCTCGGTCTCCATGGCGGCGATGGCGGCCTCGGCACCGGTCGGGTCACTGGCGTTGGCGGTGCCGGCAACGAGCAGGGCCGTCATACCGGCGCCGGCCTGGGTATAGCGGTTGCGGGCGGCATGGCCCAGCTTGCGAAGGGCAGTTTTCATGATGAAACCTCGACAAGTCGTTTGAAGTAGAGAACGGATGCCCCCCATACCCAGCCGAGGGCATAGGCGGCGAACAGGGACCCGACGATCTCCGCGGTGGTCATCGTTGGCCCCCCTTTATCGCGCCGAGCCCGAAGCAGACGACGAGCGCGGCGCAATAAATCAGGAGCCACAGGCTGTCGAACTGATCAGCGTCCATGGCTCGTGATCCTGGTTAGCTGGCTTTGGCCTCGGCCTTGGCGGAGGATCCGCCGGGATGGCCGGTGGCGGCGGGTTTGCGCACGGCGACGGCGTGCATGGTCATCTTCCCTTGAGAGGTGCGCATCTCGGCGTCAATCTCCAGGTTGCAGGGCATGTCCTTGGCGTAGGGCTGGAGCTGGTCCAGCAGCTCATAGGGCGCGGTGATGGTCATGACCTCGTAGCCGACCCGGTTTTCGTTCTCGGCGTCGGCCTCGTTCATGAGGGTGAGCTTGGCGCCCTTGATGCCGCCGTCCATGGAGTAGCGCATGGCGCCGAGAACGCGGGCTTGAATGGTGTTGATCATGGTCTGGTCCTTCCTTCAGTTGGCGTGGGCTTGGGTGAGCCGTTCGCAGTGCTCAGCGAGAGCCGCTAGCTCGGTGGTTTCCGGGGACTGACCTTCCAGTACCCGGCTGTAGTACTCGGCCAGGCGATACAGCAGCGCGGCCTTGCCGTGATCCCGGCCCTGGAGGCAACGGGCAGCCCGCTCCCTCAACGCTCGGGGCTCCGGGCAGGGGTCTCCCTGCGCCGCCACCCTGCCCATCGGTCGAAGCGCACGGCAGTCGCCGCCGGCCACCCCGTCAACCGTCGCTGCGCGAGGTGTGACGGGGTGCCCGTCGCCGACTCGGGGAGCCGTGCGACCGATGGGCGACGGGTGACGGGCAGGGGAAAACATCAGACGGATCCCGAGCCGTGGGAGGCGGGCGCTTCGGTGCCCAGGCCCAGGGCGGTGAAGTCGCCGCGCTCCAGGCGCTCGAGGCCGTCCTGGATCAGCATTTCGCCCAGGGTCGAGGGGGTAACGCGGTGCGTGCCGGCCTGGACGAGATAGCGGCTGTAGTCGCCTCCCTCCAGGAACACGCGAACGGGTTGTTTCTTGCCGTTGGCGGTAGTCATGGGGTATTCCTCGGGTGGTGGTGGTCGGGGTGTGGACAAACCGGAGCGTCAAAAAAAGCGGCCCGCTCGGTCGTCCCAGCGGGACGGGACAGGGAGGACGGGGCGACGTCGCGGGCCAAAGGCGCGGGGACGCTACGGGAAAACACAGGGACGCGGATCGGCAGCGCCTCGACGGCCTGAGCCGGGGCCGGGGCGGGCTCGATGCCGTACAGGTGGCGCAGGAAGGCCAGGGCGGCGTCGTGGGACTCGAAACGGAACGTACGCAGGCCCTCGAAGGTGAAGTCCGCCGGCTGGTCGGGCTCGTTCACGGGGCGCGACTCGGGACGCAGGGTGACCTCGGCGAAGTCGCCGCGCGTGGTGCAGACGAGATGCACGAAGGCGGCACCGGGCACCCGCTGGCCGTTGTGACGGACGGTGACGACGGTGAGGGAGCCGCGGCCGGGGGTGACCTGCTCCAGGGCGGTGTGAAGCTTGTAAGCGCTCATGCCCAGTCCTCCGCGTTCATGCACTCAGCGGTGAGCAGGGCGACGTTCACGAGCCGGCGACGGCCGATCTTGATCACCGGGAGGTTGCCTTGCTGGAGCTGCCCGCGAACGGTGTCGGGGGTCAGGCCAGACAGCTCGGCGAACCGCTCGATAGTCATGACGGGCACGTTGCTGGGGACCTGGGGCGCGTTGCTCGTTTCCATGTCGTACCTGCTCGCTGTGGCTCGCTGTGGTATGTTTCAAGCAAAACTTGTAGACCCATAGCGGCTGTACCCTGGAAAGGGTGTACCCTTCTTCAAGCACAGCCTGAATTGAAGTGTACTCAAAGTAGGGCACATGTCAAACGATCTTGCGCAAAAAATCCGCTCGATTCGAGAAGCGGAGACTTCCGGGAGGGCTGAGTTCTCGGAACTCATTGGTGTGCCTAAAAAAACCCTGATCGGGATCGAGCAAACGGGACGAGTGCCGAAGGGCGATCTCCTTCAGGCCGTGTGCAGGCAATGGCCGAAATACACCATGTGGCTGATGACTGATCAGGTTGATGAAGCGTCAGGGCAGGTGAGCCCGGAGATCGAGAAGGCGCGGAAGGAGCTTAAGCACACAGGGACGGATACCGACTAGCCAAGAGGGCTGTGGATAGATGGTTCCAGGGAGGAAGGCAGAGTGCGAGAAATTGAGGGCTTTTTAACTACTTGGTTCTATATAGAACTTGCTGCAGGAACTTTTATTCTGGGGTTTCTTGCATTTATTGGGTGGTGTTTTTATGTTTATGTGACATCGCGGCGAGATTGGTTTGAGGAAGATGTTCGGATAAGGAATGCAGAGAAAAGTTATAATCTTGCTAGGGCAGAACAGGTGCGGCTCGAGAGCTTGGCTTTAAAAGATCGTCTGGAGAAAGGCGGGATCAATACCGGAAATTATTTTGACTAGTCCTGAGGAGTGTTTGGGTCTGGTTGTTCATAAACTTCACTGTCCAGCTGTTCTGTTCCTGTGTAGTTAGATGCCTCAAGGTAAGAGGAATCATCCATATTGTTGTCTATTTGCCTATGAATCTTCATGGTAAATGCGCTTACTGAAACGATATTTTCTTTTGGGATGGCAATAAGATCACAGTCGTCAACTTCATCTCTGCCATTGTCAGGCAGTTTGAAAGTGTATGCATTCTTTATGTTCATTCTCAATGTTTCTTCCGCCCTATAACCTGAGTAAACGGGTAAGATAGCAATCTCAGAACCAGAGATGCCAATTTCATCAGGAGGGCTAATGATTACAGGGACGCCGATATAGAATTTTCTGGTGTCTAGAGTGATAAATGCTAGCTTTCTTTCTTCAAGAGGTAGGTCTCTAGAAGAAAGAAAGTCATCAGTAATACAGCTCAACAAATAATCAATTTGACTGTTTTCGTAGTAAAGCTCCATTATGACCTTGCTAAGGTTGGTGTAGTTTAGCTTTTTCTGTGTCCAAGTAATAAAGGCTGTAAGCACGATGGAGGTTGCTGAGAACGAGAGAAGCCTTAACGTGAGTTCTCCCTTGTTGTCAATTGATAAGCCAGAGAGAAAGCCAGAAAAAAGCAGGTCAGATATTAGCTCTGAAAGGCTGAGATTATAAACAGGAAGATAAATGCAAGTGAGCTTGTTCAACAGCCAAAACGCCGCGTACGGCAGGAATTCAGTTAAAAGAAATACAGATCCAATTATGAACGACCCATATTTTGCAGCATGCAAATAAACAAGCCACCCTTGGTACTTGCTGATGTGCAAGCGTTGCCTAGGGTGGCCAGAGATCCAGATTATCCCGCAAACTAAAATAGGGATAATGAGAAGTGCTATCATTCGTCAGCCTTTCTTGAGTTCCCTCTTCAAGAAACGCTTTGCACTCGATTGATCAGCACGAGAAAAGCTTGATTTAATTTCGCCCAAGTCAAAGGAGATGGTTCCATTGCTGGAAACATTGCCATGTTTTAATTCTCGAACATGTTTCTTTCGTTGGCCTTGGCGACTAGTTGAGAATGCTGAGAACATGGGTCACCTCCTTTTGATTTATCAAGCCTATCAAAGCTTTGCTTTTGATAGGCTTTTCATATTTTATGATGCCGAAGGGGGCGCACCCGTTGCATCTGTTCCATATGGTGCATGTTTGACAAACCACCCCTAGATGTCAACTCGTCGAGAAGCTATTTCTACCACGGGTAGAGTGATAGGGTTGGTGTAAGGCGTTGATATGTTAGTTATTTTTCCTTGAGGGGCTTTGCCGGATGAAATGGGGAAAAGGTGAGGAGGGATGTCTACATCTTGTCGACAAAGGCGAGCCAAAACATGCCAAAACGAGGTTGGCAAGCTAGCTAACCCCCTGATTCCTGAGACATTGTGTCGTAACTAGCTACATTAGCTAGCCTTCAAAATCCGCCGGGTGCAAGCCCTTGTCGGTTCGAGTCCGACCACCGGTACCATAAAATCAAGCACTTACATCCCTCCATGTGCTTGGTCTGAATTAGATGCCTCTCAAGTGTCAACAAAGTGTCAACCGAGATCCGGGCTCATGGTGGCGCACGGGCAGGTCGGTGCTGTCGCCCGAGCACGCCCTTAAGCTATCTCTTACGTCATCTAAGATAATGCCCACGGGTTATTTGAGATGTCGCCGACTGTCTCGGGGACTTGTCTGTGCTTCACTGCGGGAAGCTGACGCAGAGGGCTCAGCTATGTATGTTCCCTGCTAGTATTGCGGCTACTTCCCAGTGGCCGCTTTTTTTATGCCTGGCGCTTGGGCGGGACCCTGGGCGCGCACTTGCTGGCGTCGGTCCGGTGACAGGTGGCATCGCGCATCGTCAGGGCGATGGTCGGGTGACCCAGGATCATCCGGAGGGAGCGTTTCATGAGCCACCCGATGGCGCCGCCCGAATCATTAATAAAAAATATTCGCATTTGCATTGACTGGCGAATGAGAAGGGTTTACGTTTGAGTCATGGCGCCGCTGAGGCGCCATGGCCGGGCAGCGGTTCGTCAGGCTGCTGTCGGGTTTCTCCTCATTGCTAGTCACGGTCATTTGCCGCCCGCCCAGGCGGCATTTTTTTGGTTCTTCGCACTTTGGCGTGAATACCATTGTGGGGCACTCGGTTCGGCGCTTCAGAGCCCCTCAAGGCCGGGCGGGCAACATAGAATCTCCCGCGAAGCGCCCTATCAGCGGGACAGAGCCATCGCGCAGGTCATCGTGGGAGCCCAATTCATTGGGCGAAAGGCGCCGATAGGCGCCCGGGGGAGATCCTACAGCGGTGCCTCTATCGCCGCCGCTGCGCGGCGGATCGCGATCTGAAGATCGCTCCCACGAAGAGCACACCCACCATGCCAAGCTGAGCCGTGCAGCGACTTCACGCTGATCTGCGAAGAACCATTTTTTTGAATGACGAGTGCTCGGAAGCGCGCCCGACCGGCTTCGACCAAAGGGGCAAACGAGCGAAATGACGCTTCCTATTAGCTTGTTCTGATGTTTTGGCGGGACCGGGGGCATGGCTCAATACGGCCATGTGTCGTCTTCGATTCCCTGTTCGACACATGTCCCCGCTTGAGCGGCCCGCCGGGCCGCTTTTTTGTGCCCGCTCGGTCGGGGCGGTCAGAGCAGGCCGACCACCACTAGGGCGAGGGTGCCGATGGTCAGGGCGTAGGCCATCAGGATCAGCAGGCCGTCCTCGGCGAGCAACGCCAGGCCGAACAGCGTCAGGGCCAGCCCGGCGCCGTTGGCGGTGAAGGGCACCAGCTCCATGGGCGGCATGGCCAGGCCGATCAGCAGGCAGACGAGGGCGACGGGCAGGTGCGCCGGCGGGCGCGCCAGCCGCACCAGTCGCGCCCGGAGCAGTCGATCGATCCAGCCGGCCGGCGTCTCCAGCCAGATGATCAGCCGCACGAAGCGCCGTCGGGAGACCCGGCGCCGCAGCAGGCAGCGGGGCAGCCAGAGGTGCCGGCGTCCCAGTAGCAGCTGGGCGGCCGTCAGGACCACCAGGCTGGCCATCAGGGTGGGCACGCCCGGAATGTCGCCGACCAGCGGCGCCAGGGTGATCAGCCCGGCGATCAGCAGGAAGGGCGCGAAGGAGCGGCGGCCCACGGCGTCCAGGATGGCCTCGAGGCTGACGTCGGTGTCGTGACGGCCGGCATGGCGGACCCGCTCGAGCAGGGTGGTCAGGTTGCGCGGCGAGCTTTGGTGCCGGGGGGCGGGACGATCGTGATCCATGGGCATCGCGTCGGGTCCTGGACAGGCGTGCCGGGGCGCGACGCCCGGCCTGGCGCGCTCCTAGTGTACGCCGTCGGGCGGGGGCGAGACAGCCGCCGCGGCCGGCTGTCCCCGGTCGCCGGGATGGCGTAAGGTGGAGGGCAGGATCGGTCCTTCCCCGCTCGCGGGGGAGGGCTGTTTTCGTTGGTCGCGCCGGGCGGGACAGCCACGGCGTGATGCGCGCAAGGAGGCCCCATGGCAAAGCGTCCCCCTCTCATCATCAACCGGCTCGATGCCGACCGGCTGCAGCGCCTCATCGACGAGGCCGAGCCCCGGGATCACCGGGTGGCGGCATCGCTCGAGGCGGAGCTCGAGCGCGGCGAGGTGCTCGATCCCCGGGAGATGCCCGACGACGTGGTCAGCATGAACAGCCAGGTCGCCTTCACGGACCTGTCGCGGGAGCGCCGCATCGTCCGGACCCTGGTCTATCCGCATGCCCTGGCCGACACCCAGGATGGCCTCTCGGTGATGGCACCGGTCGGCTCGGCCCTGCTCGGCTTGCGGGTCGGGGACGCCATCGACTGGCCGCTGCCCGACGGCGGCACGACCCGGGTGCGCATCGACGCCATCCTCTGGCAGCCCGAGCGGGCCGGGCAGTTCCATCGCTGAGTCGTGTCTCGACGGTCGAGGAGGAAAGCATCATGCCGTTTTCACTGTGGATGTCGCTGGTCGCGATCTGTGCCATGGGGGCCATGTCGCCGGGCCCGAGCCTGGCGCTGGTGTTGCGCCATACCCTGGGCGGGGGACGGGTGCCGGGCGTGGTCGCGGCGCTTTCCCACGCCCTGGGGGTGGGTCTCTACGCGCTGCTCACCGTCTGGGGGCTGGGGGCGGTGATCGTGCGCTTCCCGCTGCTGTTCCAGGCCATCACCTGGGGCGGGGCCGCCTACCTGGCCTGGCTGGGCATCAAGGCCCTGCGTGCCGGCCGCGCCGGGGCCCTGCGGGCCGAGGCCACGGCCACCACCGGCGGCCAGGCGGCCCGCGACGGCATGCTGGTGGCGCTGGGCAACCCCAAGCTGATCCTGTTCTTCATCGCCCTGCTCAGCCAGTTCGTCACCCCGGACATGAGCCTGGCGGCGCGGGCGATCATCGTGCTCACCGCCATGGTCATCGACGGCGGCTGGTACGTGCTGGTGGCGGTGGGGCTCTCCCATTCCCGGGTGCTGCCCTGGCTGCAGGCCCGGGCGCACTGGATCAACCGGGCCACCGGGGTGCTGCTGCTGGCGCTGGCCCTTCGGGTGGTGGCCGGCCCCATCGCCTGACCCCATGCCCGGCCGCCTGCCGGAGGTAGCGTTGACGCGGCTCACGAGGTCGGGCGCGCCGGGCTGTTACGCTGACAGGGACTGCACCAACCGGACATCCCGTCGATGAACGCGTCTTCTTCCCCGGCGCTGGCGATGGTGCTAGAGGATGACCCCGATGCTGCGGCCGCCCTGGCGGTGCAGCTTCGGGTACTGGGAGTGGAGACCCGTTACTGTCGCCATGCGCATCACCTGGTCGGCGAGGTGCTGGCCAGGGGGCCGCGCCTGGTCGTCATGGGCCTGGCCTTCGGCGACCAGGACGGCATCGCCGTGCTGCGCCGCCTCGCCGAGTGCCGTTACCCGGGCAAGGTGCTGCTGCTCAGCGGCGTCGAGCGCAAGGTGGCGCGCATCGCCGAGCGGCTGGGCGAGGCCCTGGGGCTCGACATGCTGGCCTCGCTGGACAAGCCCATGCGCCTCGCCGAGTTGCGCCAGCGGCTCGGCGACCTGGACGTCACGCTGCCCGTCGGCCCCGAACCGGGCGCCCCGCCGTTCCGGCAGGACGAGCTCGAGCGTGCCTTCGAGCGCCAGGAGCTGACCCTCCACTACCAGCCCCAGTTCGACCTGGCCAGCCGGCGCCTGTCCGGGGTCGAGGCCCTGGTGCGCTGGGCCCATCCCGAGGCCGGCATCCTGGCCCCCGGCGACTTCCTGCCGCTGCTGAGCGACGCCCAGGGCCGCCAGCTGACCCGTCGCGTGCTGCAACTGGCCATGGCGGACGCCGCGGGCTGGCGGCAGGCCGGCGTGAACCTGTCGCTGTCGATGAACGTGACGCCGGACGACCTGATGTGCCCGGCGCTGGTCGACCTGGTGCGCGACGGCTGGCACTCGACCGGCGGCTCGCCGCTGGTGCTGGAGATCACCGAGACCTCGTCCATGAAGGACGAGCTGCTGAGCAGCGAGGTGGCCGCGCGACTGCATCTCACCGGCCTGGAGGTCTCGGTGGACGACTTCGGCGTGGGCTTCTCGTCCCTGGCGCGCCTGCAGCTGCTGCCGATCAGCGAACTCAAGGTCGATCGCAGCTTCGTCAGCCGCCTCCACGAGGACGTCCAGGACGCCGCCATCGTCGAGTCGGTGGCCCTGCTCGGCCGTCGCCTGGGCATCCGGGTGGTCGCCGAGGGCGTCGAGGACCTGGCCTGCCTGCCGCTGCTGGAGCGCTTCGGCTGCACCCATGTGCAGGGCTTCGGCCTGGCCCGGCCGATGCCGGCGGCGGACATCCTGGCCCTGGCCCGCGGGCGCTCGCCGCTGGACCGGGAGGCGCCGGCCGCCGGCTGAGCGCGGCGGCTCAGTGGCCGTGGTGGCCGTCGGCCGCCGCGCTGCCCTCGCTGGCCTCCTGGATCCAGACCTCCACCTCGACCTCGCCGCGCTCGGCGAACTCCAGGGTCAGCGGGAAGCGCTCGCCCTCACGCAGCGGCGCGGCCAGCTCGATCAGCATCAGGTGATGGCCGCCGCCGGGGCGCATGCGCACCGGGGCGCCCGGCGCGATGGTCAGCTCGGGCAGCGGGCGCATGCGCATGGTGCCGTCGGCCATCTCCATGGTGTGGATCTCCACCGCCTCGCTGGCCGGGGAGTGGGCGCCGACCAGGGTCGCCGGGGTCTCGCCGGTGACCTCGAGGTCGACGTAGGCGCCGGCGCTCACCGCGCCCGGCGGGGTGGGCGTGGCGAAGGGGTGGGCGATGCGCAGGTCGTCGTGGCGCAGTTCATGGGCCTGGGCCAGGCCGGACATCAGGCCGGCGGCGAGCAGGGCGGCGGTGGCGAGCCGGATCATCGGCGTCTCCTCGTCGGTGAAGGGGCGCGGCTAAGCCTAGCGGACCCGGCGCCAGGGGCAAGCGGCGCGTTGTCGCAAGGCTCAGTCGGGCAGCCGCTCGAGCAGGGATGCCAGGGGCGCGTCGGCGGGCAGGTCGCCGGGCACGGGGCTCGCCGCCTCGCCGAGCCGCGCGCGGCAGAAGGTCTCGCCCACCGCCGCGGGGGCATGGCGCAGCAGCAGGGCGGCCTGCAGGCACTGGGCCAGGTAGCGGGTCAGCCGGCGGGCCCGGAACTCCAGCTCCGCCGGCGGCTGGCCGAGCAGGCGATCCAGCTCGCCCCGGGCGCGATCGAGGTCCGCCGAGGCCCCGCCGGCGGCGTCGAGCTCGAGGCGCAGCGCCGCCAGGGCCTCGGGGTGCCGGGCCATCACCCGCAGCACGTCCAGGCAGATCACGTTGCCCGATCCCTCCCAGATGGAGTTGACCGGCGCCTCGCGATACAGCCGCGCCAGCGGCGTCTCCTCCACGTAGCCGATGCCGCCCAGGCATTCCATGGCCTCGGCCAGGAAGCCGGGGGCGCGCTTGTTGTGCCAGTACTTGGCCAGCGCCGGCAGCAGCCGGGCCAGGGCGCGCTCGTGGGCGTCGCCCCGGGCGGCGCCGTCGAAGGCTCGGGCGGCGCGCATCGACAGCGCCACCCCGGCCTCCACCTCCAGCGCCAGGTCGGCGATCAGCACCCGCATCAGCGGCTGCTCGGCCAGCCGCCGGCCGAAGGCCTGGCGCTCCCTCACGAAGTGCCAGGCCTCGACCAGCCCCTGGCGCATCATCGCCACCGGCGCGGTGGCGGCGTCCAGCCGGGTCTGCTGGACCATCGCCAGGATGGTGGCCACGCCTCGGCCCGGCTCGCCCAGGGGCTCGGCCCAGGCGCCGCGATACTCGATCTCCGCCGAGGCGTTGGCGCGATTGCCGCACTTGTCCTTGAGGCGCTGCAGCTCGATGGCGTTGCGGCGGTCGTCCGGCGTGAAGCGTGGCACCAGGAAGCAGCCGAGGCCGTCCTCGGTCTGGGCCAGGGTCAGGAAGGCATCCGACATCGGCGCGCTGCAGAACCACTTGTGCCCGGTGAGCCGCCAGCCGTCGTCGGCGGGCTCGGCGCGGGTGGTGTTGGCGCGCACGTCGCTGCCGCCCTGCTTCTCGGTCATCGCCATGCCGAAGGTGAGGGCGGTCTTGCGGGGCGCGGGCAGGGCCCGGGGGTCGTAGTCCCAGGCCAGCAGCCCCGGGGACCAGGCGTCGTGCAGCCGCGGCGAGGCACGCAGCGCCGGCATGGCGGCATGGGTCATGGTCACCGGGCAGCAGAACCCCGGCTCGGCCTGGGTCAGCAGGTAGAGCGCGGCCACGTGGGCCTGGTGGCCGCCGCGCCCCTCCTCCTGCCAGGCCACGGCATGCCAGCCGTGGTCCATCGCCAGGTGCATCAGCTCGTGATAGGCGGGATGGTAGGCGACCTCGTCCAGGCGCCGGCCGTGGCGATCGAACAGGCGCAGCTCGGGCGGGTGGCGGTTGGCCGCCTCGCCCAGCGCCTGCACCCGGCGGCTGCCCACCTCGCGGCCCAGCAACGCCAGGCGTCGCGCTACCCAGGCCGGCGCCTCTCGCGCCAGGGCTTCCCGCAGCGGCGGGTCGTCGGCCAGGGCGTCGCGGTCCCCCGGCGGCGGGGGCTGGTTGGTGACCTCGTGGGTGGCCAGGCGGTCGCGGGGGGCATGGTCCGGCATGGCGGGCTCCATCGGGTGGCCTCACCTGAGCATGGCGCCGGGCGGCGAGTCGGTCAAAGCCCCGTGCCGGGCCGCCGGGTCACAGCGAGGTGCGCACCGACCACAGCTCGGGGAAGAACTGCAGATCCAGGGCCTTGACCAGGTAGCCGACGCCGGCCGTGCCGCCGGTGCCGCGGCGATAGCCGATGATGCGCTCCACCGTCTTCATGTGGCTGAAGCGCCACTTCTGGAAGTTGTATTCCAGGTCGACCAGCTTCTCGGCCAGCTCGTAGAGCTCCCAGTGCGTGGCGGTGTCGCGATAGATCGCCGCCCAGGCGGCCTCGACCTCGGGGCAGGCCTCGTAGGGCTCGGCCCAGTCGCGTTCGAGGCGGTCGGCGGGAATGGCGAAGCCGCGGTCGGCGAGCCGCTGCAGGGTGACGTCGTAGAGGCTCGGCGCCTCCAGCACCCGGTGCAGGCGCGCGTAGTGCCCCGGGTGGCCGCGGTGGGCCTCGATCATGCGGGCGTTCTTGTTGCCCAGCAGGAACTCCAGTTCGCGGTACTGGTAGGACTGGAAGCCCGAACTCTGCCCCAGCTCGTCGCGGAAGCTCAGGTAGTCCGCCGGCGTCATGGTGACCAGCACCTCCCAGGCCTTGATCAGCTGCTCCTGGATGCGGGCCACCCGGGTCAGCATCTTGAAGGCCGGCCGCAGCGCGTCCCGGCGGATATGCTCGGCGGCGGCGTGGGCCTCGTGCAGGCACAGCCGCATCCACAGCTCCGAGGCCTGGTGGATGACGATGAACAGCATCTCGTCGTGCTGGTCGGAGACCGGATGCTGGCAGTCCAGCAGCCGCTCCAGGTCGAGGTACTGGCCGTAGCTCATGTCCTGGTCCCAGTGGACGTTCTCGTCCTCCAGGTCCACGTGCCGCGGGCGTTCGCCCGGGCCGGTGGCATGGTCGCGCATCGTCTTCGCTCCCTGTGTTGGTGTTGTGGCGGGGCCGGTCGGTGCTTTCGTCGACTGTACCCGGGACGGCGAGCGATGAATAATTCATATTATTCCTCGTTTCTCGTCATTTTCTGCATACCGTGACCCATCCCCGCCTCACCCTGCGCCACCTGCAGATGGTCCGCGCCATCGCCGAGACCGGCGGCGTCTCGGCCGCGGCCAGCCAGGTCGGGCTGTCCCAGTCAGCGCTCAGCCACCGCCTGCGCGAGGCCGAGCGGCTGCTCGGCGCGCCGCTCTTCTACCGGCGCCAGGCGCGCCTGGTGCCGACCCACGCCGGCCAGCGCCTGCTGCATGCCGCCCGGGTGGCGCTGGGCGAGATCGAGCGCGCGGAGCACGACATCGACAAGCTCGCGGTGGGCATCGAGCACGTGGTGCGCCTCGGCCACGAGGCCTACGGCGGCTATCACTGGCTGCCCGGCTTCCTGGCGCGGTTTCGCGGCGAGCATCCCGGGATCGGCATCGAGATCATCCCCGATGTCTCGATGTCGCCCTTTCAGGCCCTGCGCGAGGGCACCATCGACCTGTCCATCGTCTCGGGGCCGGTCGCCCGGCCGGGCATCCGCGCGCTGCCGCTGTTCACCGACGGCATGTGCGTGGTGATGCCCGAGGATCACCCGCTGGCCGGCCACGCCTGGCTGGCGCCGGCCACCATCGCCGCCGAGCCCTATGTCACCTATCACACCACCCCGGCCGGCGGTCGCGAGTACGAGCGGGTCTTCGCCCGCTACCGGGTGATGCCCACCGAGGTGCTGCGAGCCGGCGTCACCGAGGCCGTGGTGGCCTTCGTGCGGGCGGGGCAGGGCATCACCATCATGCCGCGCTGGACCCTGGCGCCCTACCTGGCCCAGGGCGGGCTGGCCACCGCCGAGGTCACCCGGGCGGGCATGCGCATCGACTGGCAGGCGGTGCTGCGCGCCGACGAGGCGGCCGACTCGCCGGCGATGCGCCTGGCCCGGGCCCTGGCGGCGGCCGACCTGGCGGCGCTGTGAAGCCCGGGGCGCGTGACGCTCGCAGGCCGACTGAGTAGGCTGAAGGCATTTCCCCGGAGAGCCGCGATGACCGACGACGCCCTGGCGCCCCCCTTGCCCGCCCCCCGAATCGCCGACGAGAGCATCCAGCTGGTGGATGCCCGCAACCGGCCCTGCGGCAGTGCGCCGCGTGCCGCCATGCGCCGCTATCGCTACTGGCACCGGGCCACCTACATCGTGGTGCGCAACGCCGCCGGCGCGATCTGCGTGCAGCGCCGCACCCTGACCAAGGAGGTCTTCCCCGGGGGCCTGGACCTGGCCGCCGGCGGGGTGGTCGGCGCCGGCGAGGCGGTGCATCTGGCCGCCCGGCGCGAACTCGCCGAGGAGCTGGGGATCGCGGGCGTACCGCTGCGCCACGTCCTCGAGTTCGTGCATGCCCGGGGCGGCAACCACATCTTCGGCAGCGCCTATCTGGTCGACCACGACGGCCCCCTGCGCCTGCAGGAAGAGGAGGTCGCCGAGGCCTTCTGGTGCCCGCCCGACGAGGCCTTGGCCCTGGAGGGCGTGACCCCCGACACCCGCCAGGTCGTGGAGCGGCTGCTGGAGACCGGCCGGTTGGAGGCCCGGGCATGAATCGCCCGGTGCGCCAGGAAAGCCTGGCGGCGGTGCTCGCCGGCCTGGAAGGCGTGGTGCTGGGCAAGCCCCGGGAGGTGCGCCTGGCGCTGTGCTGCCTGTTGGCGCGGGGCCACCTGCTGATCGAGGACCTGCCGGGGCTCGGCAAGACCACCCTGGCGCAGGCTCTGGCGCGGGCCACCGGCCTGGACATGCAGCGTCTGCAGTTCACCAGCGACCTGCTGCCCGCCGACGTGCTCGGGGTCTCGGTCTTCGACCCCCGGGAGGCCCGCTTCCGCTTCCACCCCGGCCCCGTCTTCCACGGCCTGGTGCTGGCCGACGAGATCAATCGCGCCACCCCCAAGACCCAGAGCGCCCTGCTGGAGGCCATGGAGGAGGGCCGGGTCACCGTCGAGGGCGAGACCCGGGACCTGCCGGATCCCTTCTTCGTCATCGCCACCCAGAATCCCCAGGAGCAGGCCGGCACCTTCCCGCTGCCGGAATCGCAGCTCGACCGTTTCCTGATGCGGCTGTCGCTGGGCTATCCCGACCCCCGGGCCGAGCGCGAGATCCTGCGCGGCCGGGCCGGGCGCGAGCGGCTCGATGTCCTGCCGCCGCTGCTGGATGCCGCCACCCTGCGCGACTGGCAGGCCAGCTGCGCGACGCTGTACGTGGCCGAGCCCCTGCTGGACTACGTGCAGGCCCTGGCGGCGGCCAGCCGCGAGCACCCCGAGCAGGCCTGGGGGCTCTCGCCCCGGGGCGTGCTCGCCCTGCTGCGCGCCGCCCGGGCCTGGGCGATGCTCGAGGGGCGCGATCACGTGCTCCCCGAGGACGTCCAGGCGGTCTGGGCGCCCGTGGTCAGCCACCGGCTGAGCAGCGGCCGGCGCGAGGAGGGCGAGACCCTGGCTCGCCGGCTGCTGGCGCGGGTGCCGGTGCTGTCATGAGCCGGCGGCGCGGCCCGGGCACCTGGCGGGCGCGCCTGCGTCGGCTCCGGGAGCGGCGACTGGCCGCCCCGCTCGGTGCGCCGCTGCCCCAGCGGCGGCTGTTCCTGCTGCCCACCCGCTTCGGCCTGGGCTGGGCCGGGCTGGCGACGCTGCTGCTGCTGCTGGGCATCAACTACCAGAACACCCTGCTGCACGCCCTGGCCTTCTGGCTGATCGCCCTGGGCGTGGTGGTCCTCTTCCGGACCTGGCGCAACCTGCTGGGGGTGCGCCTGTCGCTGCGCCTGCCCGGCGAGGTGTTCGCCGGCGGCGAGGCATGCCTGGGCCTGGTCGCCGAGGCCCGGCGGGCCCGCACGGCGCTGGTGGTGCGTTGCGGCGGTCGCCGGGCTCGGCTCGACCTGCGCCGGGGGCGGGGCGAGGGCGAGCTGTACCTGCCGGCCCCGCGGCGCGGCGCCCTCGCCCTGCCGGCGCTGCGCCTGGAGACGCGCTGGCCGCTGGGCCTGGTGCGCGCCCTGGCCTGGCAGGCCCACGACGCCGAACTGCTGGTCTGGCCGGCGCCGATCGAGGCGCCGCCCCCCGATCGGCGCCCGGGCGCCGGCGGCCTGGACAGCGGCGACTTCGCCGGCCTGCGGCGCTTCGTCCCCGGTGACAGCCCGACCCGGCTGGCCTGGAAGCAGTGGAGCCGCACCGGCACCCTGGCCACCAAGGCCTTCGAGGCCCCGCCCCGGGAGAGCGCCTGGCTGGACTACGCGGCCTGCCCCGGCGACCCCGAGCATCGCCTGTCGCTGCTCTGCGGGCGGGTGCTGGCCCATCACCGGGCCGGCGAGCGCTTCGGCCTGCGGCTGCCCGACCGGGTGCTGGCGCCCGGCCAGGGCGAGGCCCATCGGCGGGCGGCGCTCGACGCCCTGTCCCGCTGCCGGCCGCCGGAGGGCGCATGACCCGCCCCGGCCGCCTGGCTGCCCCGACGGTGCTGGCGGATGGCCGCCGGCTGAGCGGCGCCATGCTGCGTCGGCTGTTCGTCGGCCAGTGCCTGGTGCTGGCCCTGCACCTGGCCTGGATGCCGGCCTGGTTCGCTGGGGTGGCCGTGGCGGTGGCCGCCTATCGCTACCGGCAGCTGCGTCGCGACCGGCCGCGGGCCGGGCTGCTGCTGCGGCTGGCCGCGGTGGGCGCGCTGGTGCTGGCGCTGTGGGCCGAGTTCGGCGGCCTCGGCGGCATGCGCGCGCTGATCGGCCTGCTGCTGGGCGTCTACCTGCTCAAGCTGCTCGAGACCCACGACCGCCGCGACGCCCGGGTGGTGGTGATGATCGGCCTGGTGGCCATCGGCGTGGCCTTCCTCCACGACCAGGGCGTGCCCCTGGCGCTGGGCGCCCTGGCGGCGCTGGCCTGGCAGCTGCAGGCGCTGGCCTGGCTGTCCGGCGCCCGCGAGACGCGCCAGGCCTGGGGCGAGACCGCCTGGCTGCTGGGCCTCTCGGCGCCGCTGATGCTGGGGCTCTTCCTGGTCGCGCCGCGCCTGCCGCCGCTGTGGCAGATGCCCGAGACGCCCCGGGCGTCCACCGGGCTGAGCGACAGCATCGCCCCGGGGGACATCGCCGAGCTGTCGCGCAGCGACGCCCGGGCCTTCCGGGCGGACTTTCGCGGCCGGGTGCCGCCGCCCGGCGAGCGCTACTGGCGGGTCTATACCCTGTCGCACTTCGACGGCGCGCGCTGGACGCGGGTCACCCCGCCCCAGCTGTCGGCCACCCTCGGGCTGCCGGTGTCGCGCTTCGTGCGGCGCGGGCGGGCCAGCGCCTGGGGGCCGGCGGGCGAGGCGCCGCGCTATCGCTACGAGCTGCTGCTGGAGCCCGACAGCCGCCCCTGGCGGCCCAGCCTGGGCGCCCCGCGGCGGGCCGACCGGGCGCTGCGCTTCCTCGTCGACGGCACCGTCGAGGGGCTGGCGCCGCTGCGCACCCGCGAACTGCTGACCCTGGCCAGCAGCGGCGCGCCGCCGCGCCACCCGGACCCCGCCGGCCCCGGCTGGCACAGCCTGCTGCCAGCCGACGCCAACCCGCGTACCCGGGCGCTGGCCCGGCGGCTCTGGCAGCAGGGCGGCGGCGAGCCGGAGGCCTACCTGGCGGCGGTGCTGGCCCGCTTCGGGGAGGCGCCGTATCGCTACACCCTGTCGCCGCCCCGGCTGCGCGGCGAGGACCGGGTCGACGCCTTCCTGTTCGAGAGCCGGGCCGGCTACTGCACCCACTACGCCTCGGCCACCGCCGTGATGGCGCGCATGGCCGGCATCCCGGCGCGCATCGTGGCCGGCTTCCTGGGCGGCGAGCGCCACCCGGACGGCCATCTCACGGTGCGCGACTACGACGCCCATGCCTGGGTGGAGGTCTGGCGGGAGGGCGCCTGGCGGCGGCTGGACCCCACCGCGGCCATCGCCCCGGCCCGGGTCGAGCGGGGCGCGGCGGCGGTCGCCGAGGGGCGCGAGGCCTTCCTGGCGGACGCGCCGCTGTCGCCGCTGCGGTTGCGCGACATCGGCTGGGCCAATCGCCTGCGCCTGGGCTGGGAACGGTTGGAGTACCGCTGGCAGCGGGGGGTGATCGGCTACCGGGAGGAGGCCCGGGATCGCCTGGTGGCCGGGCTGCTGGATCGCCTGCAGGCGGCCCTGGCGGCGCTGCTGGCGCTGGGGCCCTGGCGGGGACTGGGGCTGGCGGGACTCGGCCTGCTGGGGGGCGCGGCGCTCGGGCTCGGGGTGGCGGCGGGCCTGCGCCGCTGGCCCCGCGGGCGGGACGAGAGGCGCCGCCTCGCGGCGCTGCAGGCCTGGCTGGCGCGGCGCGGCCATCCGTGCCGGCCCGGCGAGTCGCCGGCCGCCCACCTGCGCCGGCTGATCCCCGAGGCCGGGGCCGCCGGGCCGGCCCTGGCGGCGGCGGCCGCCGAACTGGAGGCGCTCTACTATGCGCCGCTGTCGCCCGCCGAGCGCCGCGGCCGGCGACGGGCCCTGCGCCGCCAGCTGCGCCGCGTGCGCCGGGACTGGCGCCGTGGCGTGCGGCGTGGCATCGTGGCGGGACAGTCAGCGAGCACGCGCCATGAGCATCCATGACCACGATTGCCACACCGCCCGTGGCGAGCCCTTCAACCTTCGCGCCCTGCGAGGGCAGGTGCTGCTGATCGTCAACGTGGCCAGCCAGTGCGGCTTCACCCCCCAGCTGCGCGACCTCGAGCGTCTCTATCGCGGCTACCGCGACCGCGGCTTCACCGTGCTGGGCTTCCCCTGCAACCAGTTCGCCCGTCAGGCGCCGGAGTCGGCCCAGGCCTTCTGCCGCTTCGGCGAGCGGGAGTACGGCGTCACCTTCCCGCTGCTGGAAAAGGTCCGGGTCAACGGCCCGGGCACCCACCCGCTGTTCGCCGAGCTCAAGCGCCAGGCCCCCGGGGTGATGGGCACCGGCCTGATCAAGTGGAACTTCACCAAGTTCCTGGTGGGGCGCGACGGCCGGGTGATCCGCCGCTTCTCGCCGCGGGACGGCGTCGAGGCGTTGATCGCCGACCTGGAGCGGGCGCTCGACGAGGCCTGAGCGCCGCCGGGGCTCAGGAGGGCACGTCCTCGCCGCGGGCGATCATCAGCCGCTCCATCAGCTCGCCCCAGCGATGGCGCGCCATCATGGTGGTCAGGCCCGAGAACAGCGCCCAGGCGCGGCGCCGCCAGCCGGTCAGGCGCAGGTTGTGGGCCACCAGCTGGCGCATCAGCTGGTACTCGTCGAAGCGCCGCCACTCGCCGGCCACCGACATCTGGCGGCGCGCCAGCACCGGGGCCAGCTCCAGGCGGAACACCCACTCCAGCTCGTGCAGCGTCAGGTCGTGGCGCTGGATCACCTCGATCATGCGGGCATAGTCGGTCTCCCGCGGCTCGCGCTCGAGCCACAGCGGGGCCAGGGCCAGCCACAGCTCGCCGCGCTCGTCGACCAGGGTCTGCGCGTCCATGGGATCTCCTCGGGGAAGGCTGTGCCGAGCATCCTGCCCCAGCGTCCGGCCGGGCTCAAGGGCGGACAGCGCGGGTCGGGGCCGCTAGAATGTCGCCACTGACGAATGCCACTTCATCGGGGCGTCGCGCGCCCCCGCTGCCAAATCACCGAGAGGTCTGACGTGATCATCAAGCCCAAGGTCCGCGGTTTCATCTGCACCACCACCCACCCCGTCGGCTGCGAGCAGAACGTGCGCGAGCAGATCGAGGCGACCCGCGCCCGCGGCCTGGACAAGAGCGCCGGGCCCAAGAAGGTGCTGGTGATCGGCGCCTCCAGCGGCTATGGCCTGGCGGCGCGCATCACCGCCGCCTTCGGCTACGGGGCCGACACCCTGGGCGTGTTCTTCGAGAAGCCGGGCACCGAGAAGCGCCCGGGCACCGCCGGCTGGTACAACGCCGCGGCCTTCGACAAGTTCGCCAAGCAAGAGGGGCTGTACAGCAAGGCCATCAACGGCGACGCCTTCTCCCACGAGGCCCGCGACAAGGCCATCGAGCTGATCAAGCAGGATCTCGGCCAGGTGGACCTGGTGGTCTACTCCCTGGCCTCGCCGGTGCGCAAGCTGCCCGACAGCGGCGAGCTCAAGCGCTCCAGCCTCAAGCCGATCGGCGAAACCTACCGGGCCACCGCCATCGACACCAACAAGGACGCCATCACCGAGGCCGAGGTGGAGCCGGCCACCGAGCAGGAGATCGCCGACACCGTCGCCGTGATGGGCGGCGAGGACTGGGAGCTGTGGATGGACGCCCTGGATCGCGCCGGCGTGCTGGCTCCCGGGGCCCGGTCGGTGGCCTTCAGCTACATCGGCACCGAGATCACCTGGCCGATCTACTGGCACGGCGCCCTGGGCCGTGCCAAGGAGGACCTGGACCGCGCCGCCGGCGAGATCGACGCCCGCCTCAAGGCCAGCGGCGGCGGCGCCAACGTGGCGGTGCTCAAGTCGGTGGTCACCCAGGCCAGCGCCGCCATCCCGGTCATGCCGCTCTATATCGCCATGGTCTACAAGGTGATGAAGGAGCAGGGGCTGCACGAGGGCACCATCGACCAGCTCAACCGCCTGTTCGCCGAGCGCCTCTACGGCGGCAGCGCCGAGACCGACGAGGCCGGCCGCCTGCGCCTCGACGACTGGGAGCTGCGCGACGATATCCAGCAGGCCTGCAAGGACCTCTGGCCCCGGGTGACCACCGAGAACCTCTTCGAGATCACCGACTATGCTGGGTACAAGCACGAGTTCCTGAAGCTGTTCGGCTTCGAGCGGGACGATGTCGACTACGACGCCGACGTGAATCCCGCGGTGGAATTCGATGTCGTAGAGCTGTAGGGCCCGGCGCGCCGGCGCCCTGCGACCCGCGATCCAGGACCCAGGAGGTGTGCATGGATACCAGGGAAAGCAAGACGCCGGACGAGGAGCTGGAGCACTTCAAGGAAGTCAGCCAACCCGAGGACTACGAGCACCCCGAGCCGGACGAGGACCAGCCCGAGGCACGCCAGGCGCCCCAGTCCCTCACCTGGGTGCTGCCCGCGATCATCGTGGTGGTCGCGGTGGTGGTGCTGGGCCTGCTGGTGATCGGGCTCGGCGACTGACGCTCCCTCCGCCTGTCCCTCGACGCCGGGCCCCGCGCCCGGCGTCGTCGTGTCCGCCGGCTGCCCCGAGCGCCGCCTTGGGATAGAATGGCCGTCCATTCCCCGCGAGAGAGCCCCATGCCCGATGCCCCCACCGCCGCCTCGGCCGCGCCGCTGTCCCGGCACGTGGGAGTCGTGGTGCTGCCCGGCTTCTCGCTGCTGGCCCAGGCCTGCGCCACCGAGCCGCTGGTGGTGGCCAATCGCCTGGAGGGGCGCGGCCTCTATCGGCTGTCGACCTTCGGCGCCGACGCCCGCCCGGTGACCAGCGCCGCCGGCCAGGCCCTGCTGCCCCAGGCCCCGGCCGGCGAGCCCGACGCGCCCCTGGACATGCTGCTGGTCTGCGCCCCCGGGCCGCTCGCCGGCAGCGTGCCGGCGGGCCTGATCGACTGGCTGCGGCGCCTGGCCGCCGCCCGGGTGGTGCTGGGCGGCGTCGGCGGCGGCACCGAGGTGCTGGCCCGGGCGGGGGTGCTGGACGGTTATCGGGCGACCCTGCCCTGGCCGCGCTTCGAGGCCTTCGCCCGGGACTACCCGCGGGTGCGGCTCTCCCAGCAGCTGTTCGAGATCGACCGCGATCGCCTGACCTGCGGCGGCGGCACCGCCGCCATGGACATGATGATGACGCTGATCGGCACCCAGCACGGCGCCGAGCTGGCCGAGCGCATCTCCGAGCACTTCGTGCTCGAGCGCATCCGCATGGGCGACGAGCCCCAGCAGGTGCCGCTGCGCACCCGGCTGGGCAACGCCCCCCAGAGCCTGGTGGACGCCGTGGCGTTGATGGAGTCGAACATCGAGGAGCCGCTGACCACCCACGAGCTGGCCGAGCACCTGGGGATCTCCCGGCGCCAGCTGGAGCGGTTGTTCAAGAAGTACCTCCAGGCGGTACCCAGCCGCTACTACCTCAACCTGCGCCTGCAGCAGGCGCGCAAGCTGCTGCGCGAGAGCGACCGGCCCGCCGGCGAGATCGCCCTGCAGACGGGGTTCTCCTCGGCGGCGCACTTCTCCACCGCCTACCGCAACCACTTCGGCATCACGCCCCGGGAGGAGCGTCTGGGGTGAGCTGTGCCGAGATGGCCGGATGTGACCGCAACCTGGCTGGTCGCAGCCGTTCCCCCGCTCGCTCCGGCGCTATGGTGGTCACTCCACGTCACATGAGAGACTCGCCCCATGACCACCGCCCTGCTGATGATCGACGTCCAGGCTTCTTTCCCTGCCCGCGACTACTGGGACGAGGCCCTGGCCGGCCCCTGGCGGGAACGCCAGCGTGAGCTGCTGGATCTCGCCGAGGCGTCCGGCGTCCCGCTGGTGCGCATCCTTCACGAGGCGCCGGGCAGCGGCACGCCCTTCGACCCCGAGCGTGGCCTGATCCGTCCGCTCGGCGGCTTCGAGGACGCCGCCGCGGCGACCTTCCGCAAGCGCGCCCACAACGCCTTCACCGACACCGGGCTCGAGGCCTGGCTGCGCGAGCGCGACATTCGCCGAGTGGTGATCGGCGGCATCCGCACCGAGCAGTGCTGCGAGACCACGGCCAGGGTCGCCTCCGACCTCGGCTTCGCGGTGGACTTCGTCGGCGAGGCGACCCTGACCTTTCCCATGACCCGCCTCGGCCGGACCTGGAGCGCCGAGGAGATCCGCTCGCGCACCGAGCTGGTGCTGGAGGGGCGCTTCGCGCGGATCGTCGAGGTGGCGACGCTGCGGGAGGAGTGGCGCGGTGTCGCCGCCTGAGACGGGCGCGCTGCGGGTCGGGGTGCTGATGCTCCCCGGCCAGGTACCCCTGGACCTGGTCGGGCCGCTGCAGGTGCTGCACGGCGCCGAGCGGCTGGCCGGCGGTATCGCGATCCGCTACTTCGGCCCCCGGGCGTCGCTGGACTGGCTGGGGCCGCTGACCCTCGCCGGCATCGAACCGCTGCCGGAGCCCCTCGAGCCGCTGGACCTGCTGGTGGTGCCCGGCCAGTACCGGCGGGGGATCGACCCCCTGGTGCAGCCGGGCTGCGTGGCCTGGCTGCGTCGCCACGCCGGCCGGGTCGCGACCCTGATGGGCATCTGCTCGGGGTCGCTGCTGATGGCCGAGGCGGGGGCCGGCGCTGCACCACCCACCATACCCTGCTGCCGCGGTTGCGCGAGCTGGCCCCCACGGCACGGGTGCAGGGCGATTGCATCTTCATCGAGGACGGTCCCTGCCTGACCAGCGCCGGCATCTCCACCGGCATCGACACCATGCTGCACTGGCTGACCCGACGCCTCGGTCATCGCCTGGCGCTGGCCGTGGCCCGGGACATGGTGCTCTACCTGCGGCGCAGCGGGCATGAGCCCCAGCTGACCGGTTGGCTCGAGGGGCGCAACCATGTCGACGAGCGCATCCATCGCCTGCAGGACGCGCTCTGCGCGCGGCTGAAGGAACCCTGGAGCCTGGCCGGCATGGCCGAGGTGGCGGTGATGAGCGAGCGCCACCTGCGTCGTCGCTTCGTCGCCGTGGCGGGCATGTCGCCGGGCGACTACCTGATGCGGCTGCGCCTGCAGCTGGCTCGCCAGCTGATGGAGGAGACCCCCTGGACCCTCGCCCGTATCGCCGGGGAGGTGGGGCTGGGCGATGATCGCCGGCTGCGCCGGGCCTGGAAGCGCCTGGCGGCGGACTCGCCCCAGGCGTGGCGCCGGCGCCGGGCGTCGTCGGACTGAGCCCGGCGTGATGCTCCGGCCGCGCTGGAGACGTCGCCGAGCGCCGTCACCACTCAGGCCTGGCCCTTGCGCGCCAGCAGGGCGCGAAACAGCGATCCCATCAGCACCGGGGTGTCGGCCTCGACCACGAAGCCGGCGCCCTCCAGCAGCGGGCGGGCCCGGCGGGTGATATCGGTGGCGATGGCCGAGGTGGCCAGGTTCAACGCCCGCCGGCCGAGGCCGGCCGGGCGGTCGTCGGCCTGGAACTTGTCCATCACGCACAGCTGGCCGTCGTCGGCCAGCACCCGGTGCGCCTCGGCCAGTCCCCGGGCCGGGTCGGGCATCACCGCCAGGATCAGGTGCATCACCACCACGTCGAAGTGGCCGTCGGGGAAATCGAGGGCCTCGGCGTCCATCACCGCCGCCTCCACGTCGCGGTCCAGCGCCTCGGCGCGGCGCGCCAGGCGCCGCACCATGGCCGGGGCGAGGTCGGTGGCATGGAGCTCCAGGTCCCGGGGCAACCAGGGCAGGTCCAGGCCGGTGCCGGCGCCCACCAGCAGCACCCGCATGCCCGGGCGCCAGTGGACCTGGGCCAGGGCCTCGCGCCGCGCCCGGCGCAGGGCGCGCTCGACCACGGCATCGTAGAGCGGCGCATAGAGGCCGTAGCGCAGGCGGTTCCAGGCGGTGGTGTTGAGCATGCGGCTCCTCCGTCGCGATGGCGCTCCTACCTTAGCCGATCCCGCCACGGCGCGCCTCGGGCGGCTCCTGCCTTTTTCACAAATCGCCGTCCCATTGCTGAAAGCCCCCCGGAGGGGGCCTCCCTATACTCGAATGACTTGATTCATTCCGAGCGAGCCCGGCTCGACAGAACGGAGAACGACATGACCCAGACCCCGACCCGCAGCGACTTCGACCAGTACATGGTGCCCAACTACGCGCCCCAGAAGGCCATTCCGGTGCGCGGCGAGGGCAGCCGCCTGTGGGACCAGGAAGGCCGCGAGTACATCGACTTCGCCGGCGGCATCGCGGTGAACGCCCTGGGCCACTGTCACCCGGTGCTGGTCGACGCCCTGAAGGACCAGGCCGACAAGCTGTGGCACCTCGCCAACGTCTACACCAACGAGCCGGCCCTCAAGCTGGCGCGCGGCCTGGTCGAGCGCACCTTCGCCGACAAGGTCTACCTGTGCAACTCCGGCGGCGAGGCCAACGAGGCCGCGCTCAAGCTGGCGCGGCGCTGGGCCCATGACACCCACGGCGAGCACAAGCACCGCATCGTCTCCTTCTACCAGTCCTTCCACGGCCGCACCTTCTTCACCGTCAGCGTCGGCGGCCAGCCCAAGTACTCCCAGGGCTTCGGCCCGGTGCCCGGCGGCATCGTCCACGGCGAGTTCAACGACCTGGACAGCGTGCGCGACCTGATCGACGGCGACACCTGCGCGGTGATGGTCGAGCCGATGCAGGGCGAGGGCGGCATCCTGCCCGCCGAGCCCGAGTTCCTCCAGGGCCTGCGCGACCTCTGCGACGAGCACGACGCCCTGCTGATCTTCGACGAGGTGCAGACCGGCGTGGGCCGCACCGGCTCGCTGTATGCCTACATGGACTACGGCATCACCCCGGACATCCTCACCACCGCCAAGTCCCTGGGCGGCGGCTTCCCGGTGGGCGCCATGCTGACCACCGATCGCCTCGCCCCGTCGATGGGCATCGGCACCCACGGCTCCACCTACGGCGGCAACGCCCTGGCCTCCGCCGTGGCCCTGGCCGCCATCGAGTACATCGACACCCCCGAGGTGCTCGAGGGCGTCAAGCGTCGCCATGACCTGTTCCGCGAGCACCTCGAGGCGATCAATCGCAAGCACGGCGTGTTCAAGGAGGTCCGCGGCATGGGCCTGCTGATCGGCGCCGAGATGAGCGAGGCCTACCAGGGCCGCGCCAAGGACATCCTGCCGCTGGCCATCGAGGAAGGCCTGATGGCGCTGGTCGCCGGCCCCAACGTGCTGCGCATGGCGCCGTCGCTGGTGATCCCCGAGGCCGACATCGCCGAGGGCATGGCGCGCCTGGAGCGGGCGATCGCTCGGCTGGTGGCCGCCCAGTGAGCCGCGGCCCCGCCATGCGTGACCCCGATCCATCCGCTGGAGGCCAAGCCATGCTGGTCGTACGTCCCGCCCGGCCGGCGGACCTGCCGGCCCTGGAGCGGCTGGCGGGCACCGCCACGCCGCGCCTGACCAACCTGCCCGCCCACCGGGACCGCCTGGAGGAGCGCATTGCGCGCTCCCAGCGGGCCTTCGAGGCCGAGGTGGAGTTCCCCGGCGACGAGCACTACACCTTCGTGCTCGAGGACCTGGAGCGCGGCGAGGCGGTGGGCACCGCCACCGTGCGCGCCCAGGCCGGCGCCCGGGAGGCCTACTACACCTACCGGCAGGAGACCCTGATCCACGCCTCGCAGCAGCTCGACGTGCGCCGCGAGGTGCCGACCCTGTCGCTGTCCCACGAGGTCTCCGAGGCGAGCCTGCTGTGCGCCTACTCCCTGGACCCGCGCTACCGCGGCACCAGCGCCGAGAGCCTGCTGCGCCGGGCGCGGCTGATGTTCATCGCCCAGTACCCGGAGCGCTTCGCCGAGATCCTGGCGATGGCCTTCCCCGGTTACCTGGACGAGGCCGGCCAGTCGCCGTTCTGGAACAGCGTCGGCCGCCACTTCTTCGTGCGCGACTACCAGGAGATCAATTACATCGCCGGGGTGCGCTCGAAGAGCTTCATCGCCGAGGTGATGCCCCAGTTCCCGCTCTACCTGGCGCTGCTCACCCCCCAGGCGCGGGCCGCCATCGGCCGCGAGCATCCGGAGCACGAGGCGGCCATGGGCGAGATGCTGGGCGAGGGCTTTTTGCGCTCGCGCCACGTCGACATCTTCGACGCTGGCCCGGTGATCAAGGGCGAGCGCGACCGGCTGCAGAGCTTCCGCCGCGCCGCCTGGCACCCGGTGCGCATCCGCCCGGCCCACTCCCTGCCGGACGCCGAGCCGGCCCTGGTGGCCAACCAGCGGCTCGACGACTTCCGCTGCGTGGTGGCGCGCTATGCGCTGTCGCCCACCGGCCAGCTGATGCTGTCGCCGGAACACGCCGAGCAGCTCGGCGTCGAGGAGGGCCGCGCCGTGCTGGCCGCGCCGCTCGCCCTGCCGGGCGACGAGCATGATCCGGGCTACGACGAGGGAGAGCTGTGATGCGCATTCGACCGATTGCCCCGTCCGACCTGGACGAGCTGCAGGCCGTGGCCCGGGAGACCGGGGTGGGCTTCACCTCGCTGCCCGACAACCGCGACTTCCTGGCGGCCAAGATCGACACCGCGGTGAGCGCCTTCGACCAGCGGACCCCGGTGGACCAGCGGCTCTACTTCTTCGTCCTCGAGGACGAGACCACCGGCCGGCTGGCCGGCTGCTGCGCCATCGAGGGCCAGGTGGGGCGCGAGGTGCCCTTCTACCACTACCGGGTGGGCACCCTGGCCCACTCCTCGGTGCAGCTCGACCTGCACCGCACTATCGACACCCTGTTCCTGAGCTCGGACCATACCGGCGACGCCGAGGTGGCCTCGCTGTTCCTGCGCCCCGAGTTCCGCGGCGCCGACCGCCGCCACGAGCGCAATGGCGCCCTGCTGTCGATGATGCGCTGGCTGTTCATGGCCGAGTTCCGCGACAGCTTCCCCGACAAGGTGCTCGCCGAGATGCGCGGCGTGTTCGACGCCGAGGGCAAGAGCCCCTTCTGGGAGTGCCTGGGCAGCCACTTCTTCCCCATGGACTTCAACGAGGCGGACAGGCTGACGGGGCTGGGGCAGAAGAGCTTCATCGGCGAGCTGATGCCCAAGTTCCCGATCTACACCCCCTTCCTCTCCGAGGCGGCCCGCGACTGCATCGGCCGGGTCCACGAGCACACCCGGCCGGCCCTGGCGATGCTCAAGAAGGAAGGCCTGCGCTGGGAAGGGTTCATCGACATCTTCGACGGTGGCCCCACCGTGGAAGCCTATATCGACGACGTGCGCGGCGTGCGCCTGTCGCGGACCTGCCGGGTGGAGGTCCAGGCCGGCGAGCTGGAGCAGACCGAGCGCCCGCGCTGGCTGGCCGCCACCACCTCCATGGCCGGCTTCCGGGCGGCCTGGCTGGGCCGCGGGCCCGGCGACGACGGCGTGGTGACCCTGAGCGAGGCCGAGGCCGCGCGCCTCGAGGTGACCTCCGGCGACACCCTGCGCATTCTGGATAGCGACGAGGAGGCGTGATGAAGGCGACGCAACGGCTGCTGATCGGCGGCCAATGGCAGGACGGCGAGGCCGAGGGCTTCGCCAAGCAGGACCCGGTCGCGGGCGACACCCTGTGGCAGGGCAACGCCGCCTCCGAGGCCCAGGTGGGCGCCGCCGTGGAGGCCGCCCGGGCGGCCTTCCCGGCCTGGGCGCGGCGGCCCTTCGCCGAGCGCCAGGCGCTGGTCGAGCGCTTCCGCGAGGTGCTGGAGAACCACCGCGAGGACCTGGCCACGGCCATCGCCGGCGAGACCGGCAAGCCGCTGTGGGAGGCGCGCACCGAGGTCGGCGCGATGATCGGCAAGGTGGCGCTGTCGATCCGCGCCTACCAGGAGCGCACCGGCGAGCGTGAACGCGACCTGGGCGGCGCCCAGGCGGTGCTGCGCCACCGCCCCCACGGCGTGATGGCGGTGTTCGGCCCCTACAACTTCCCCGGCCACCTGCCCAACGGCCACATGGTGCCGGCGCTGCTGGCCGGCAATACCGTGGTCTTCAAGCCCAGCGAGCAGACCCCGCTGACCGCCGACCTGACCCTGCAGTGCTGGCGCGAGGCCGGCCTGCCCGAGGGCGTGATCAACCTGGTGCAGGGCGCCGCCCCGGTGGGCCAGGCGCTGTCCGCCCACCCGGATATCGATGGCCTGCTGTTCACCGGCAGCGCCAAGGTCGGCGGCCTGCTGCACAAGCAGTTCGCCGGCCAGATGGACAAGATCCTGGCCCTCGAACTCGGCGGCAACAACCCGCTGGTGATCAAGGACGTGCCCGACCAGGACGCCGCCGTGCTGACCATCCTGCAGTCGGCCTTCCTGTCCGGCGGCCAGCGCTGCACCTGCGCCCGCCGGCTGCTGGTGCCGGAAGGCCAGGTGGGCGACCACCTGCTGGACGCCCTGAGTGATGCCATCTCGCGGCTGCGGGTGGCCGGCCAGTTCAGCGAGGACGCCCCCTTCTACGGCGGCCTGGTGAGCGTGGCGGCCGCCGACGGCCTGCTCGCGGCCCAGGACGACCTCGAGGCCCGGGGCGGCACCGTGCTGTCGCGCATGGAGCGCCTGGAGGAGGGCACCAGCCTGCTGTCGCCCGCGCTGGTCGATGTCACCGGCCTGGAGCTGCCCGACGAGGAGCACTTCGGCCCGCTGCTCAAGGTGCACCGCTACCGCGACTGGGACGAGGCCATCCGGCTCGCCAACGACACCCGCTACGGCCTGTCCGCCGGGCTGGTCGGCGGCGAGCGCGAGGACTGGGACGACTTCCTGCTGCGCATCCGCGCCGGCATCGTCAACTGGAACCGCCAGACCACCGGCGCCTCCGGAGACGCGCCCTTCGGCGGCGTGGGCGACAGCGGCAACCATCGCCCGAGCGCCTACTATGCGGCGGACTACTGTGCCTACCCGGTGGCCTCGGTGGAGAGCGACGAGCTGCACCTGCCCGACCAGCTGCCGCCGGGGGTGAGCCTGTGACGGACGTGCGCGAGGTCAACTTCGACGGCCTGGTGGGGCCGACCCACAACTACTCGGGGCTGGCCCACGGCAACGTGGCGTCGATGACCCACGAGGGCCTGGTGGCCAACCCCCGGGAGGCCGCCCTCCAGGGCCTCGAGAAGATGAAGTCGCTGATGGACGCCGGCTACGCCCAGGGCGTGCTGCCGCCCCAGCAGCGGCCGGACCTGGGCGCCCTGCGCGCCCTGGGCTTCGCCGGCGACGACGCCCGGGTGCTGGCCCGGGCCGCCGAGGAGGCGCCCCAGCTGCTGCGCGCGGTGTGCTCCGCCTCCAGCATGTGGACGGCCAATGCCGGCACGGTGACGCCCAGCGTCGATGCGCCCGACGGCCGGGTGCACTTCACCCCGGCCAACCTGCAGTCGAGCTTCCACCGTTACCTGGAGCCCTCGACCACCGGCCGGGTGCTGGCGTCGATCTTCCGCGACGAGCGTCGCTTCGCCCATCATCCGGTGCTGCCGGCCACCCCGGCCTTCTCCGACGAGGGCGCGGCCAACCACACCCGGCTGTGCGGCGACCACGGCGAGCCGGGGGTGCACCTCTTCGTCTACGGCCGCCAGGCCTTCGGCGGCGACGGCGTCGAGCCCGGCCGCTTCCCGGCCCGCCAGACCCTGGAGGCCAGCCAGGCGGTGGCCCGCCAGCACGGCCTGGAAGAGGCGCAGACGGTGTTCGCCCAGCAGCACCCCGAGGCCATCGACGCCGGCGTCTTCCACAACGACGTCATCAGCGTGGGCAACGGCCCGGTGCTGCTCTACCACGAGTATGCCTTCCGCGACGAGCAGGCCACCCTGGACGCGCTGCGCGAGAAGATGACCACCCCGCTGATCCCGGTGCGGGTGCCGGCCGAGGCGGTGAGCCTGGACGACGCCGTGGCTTCGTACCTGTTCAACTCCCAGCTGCTCAGCAACCCGGACGGCACCATGACCCTGGTGGTGCCCGGCGAGTGCCAGGAGCGCGAGGCGGTGTGGCGCTGCCTGCAGGACCACCTGCTGGCCGGCAACAATCCGATCGCCGAGGTGGTGGTCAAGGACGTCAAGCAGTCGATGCGCAACGGCGGCGGCCCGGCCTGCCTGAGGCTGCGGGTGGCGCTGTCCGAGGCCGAGCGGGCCGCGGTCTCCGGCCGGGTGCTGCTCGACGACGCCCTGCACGGCGAGCTCGTCGCCTGGGTCGAGCGCCATTACCGCGACCGTCTGGCCCCGGCCGACCTGGCCGACCCGGCGCTCGCCCACGAGACGCTCGCCGCCCTGGACGAGCTGACCCGCCTTCTCAAGCTGGGCAGCGTCTACCCCTTCCAGCTGTGATGGATGTCGAGCCCTGATGCTCTCTCGTTGCCCCGCCCCTGGCGGGGCTTTTTTTTGCCGGGGAAACGGCCGCCCTCAATCGTAGGAGCGCAATTCATTGCGCGATGGCGCCGCCGAGGGCCATTCATCCTGACCATGGCACGAAACCTGCCACCGCTACGCGGTGGATCGCGCTGCGGAGCAGCGCTCCTACGAACCTCAACGGTTTCACGCGGATTTGCGAAGAACCTTTTTTTGTCGTCGCGGGCGGGTATGCTGTGAAACCTTCGCCCCTTCCTCGCCCATGGAGGCCACCGTGGCCGGTAGCAGCCTGCTGACCCTGATCGACGACATCGCCACCCTGCTCGACGACGTCTCCGTGATGACCAAGGTGGCGGCCAGGAAGACCGCCGGGGTGCTGGGCGACGACCTGGCCCTCAACGCCCAGCAGGTCACCGGCATCCACGCCGACCGCGAGCTGCCGGTGGTCTGGGCGGTCGCCAAGGGCTCGCTGCGCAACAAGGTGATCCTGATCCCCGCGGCGCTGGTGATCAGCGCCTTCCTGCCGGCGCTGGTCACCGTGCTGCTGATGCTGGGGGGCGCCTACCTGTGCTACGAGGGCGCCGAGAAGCTGGCCGACAAGTTCCTGCACGGCGAGGAGGACGAGGCGGAGCATGCCCGGCGGGTGGAAGCCCTGGCCAGCGCGGACATGGACATGCAGGAGTTCGAGCGGGAACGCATCAAGGGAGCCATCCGCACCGACTTTATCCTCTCCGCCGAGATCATCGTCATCACCCTGGGCACCGTGGCAGGCGCGGCCCTGGGGCAGCAGGTGGCGGTGCTGGTCGGCATCGGCGCCCTGATGACCGTCGGCGTCTACGGCCTGGTGGCCGGCATCGTCAAGCTGGACGACCTGGGCCTCTTCCTCAGCCGGCGAGGAGGCGGCCTGGCCGGCCTGGGGCGTGGCCTGCTGGTCGGCGCTCCCTACCTGATGAAGCTGCTCTCGGTGGTCGGCACGGCGGCGATGTTCCTGGTCGGCGGGGGCATCCTCGGTCATGGCATTCCCGCCGTGCATCACCTCCTCGAGGGCGTCGCCGAGGCGGAGCTGGCCGTGCCGGGGCTAGCGGTCCTCGTCCAGGGGCTGGGACCGCTGCTGCTCAACCTGGGGGTCGGCCTGGCGGTCGGCGCCCTGGTGCTGGCGGCGGTGACGCTGGTCCAGAAGTGGCGTCGGCGCTGAGATGGCGTCGACCTGCCCGCCCGGCCCCGAGGCGGCCTATCGTCAGGCCCTCGAGGCGCAGGGCTTCGTCGAGGACGCCGCCCAGTGGCGGGCCGTCGCGGCCCTGGAGGCGACCCACTGCGCGCTGGCCCGCGGCGAGGCCGAGGTGCCCGGCGTCTACCTCTGGGGCACCGTGGGCCGCGGCAAGACCTGGCTGATGGACCGCTTCCATGCCGGCCTGACGGTGCCCGCCCGGCGCCAGCACTTCCATCGCTTCATGCGCTGGGTGCATCGGCGCCAGTTCCAGCTCGCCGGCACGCCGGACCCGCTGCGAAGCCTGGCGGCGGAGCTCGCCGCCGAGGTGCGGGTGCTGTGCCTCGACGAGCTGTTCGTCAACGACATCGCCGACGCCATGCTGCTGGGGCGGCTGTTCGACGCCCTGTTCGAGCGCGGCCTGGTGCTGGTGACCACCTCCAACCAGGCGCCGGCGGGGCTCTATGCCGACGGCTTCAACCGCGAGCGCTTCCTGCCGGCCATCGCGGCGATCCAGCGCCACCTGGCGGTGGTCCACCTGGACGGCGAGCGGGACCACCGCCGCCATCCCGGGGCGGCGCATCGCCGCTACTGGGTGCGCGAGCCGGGGCAGGCCTCGCCGCTGGGCGAGGTCTTCGCGCGGCTCGGCGACGGCCGCCCCGTCTCGACCGCCCCCGTCGAGCTGGGGCGTCGGCCCGTGCCGGTGGTGGCGCGCAGCGGGACGGTGCTGTGGTGTCGCTTCGCGGCCCTGTGCGAGGCGCCGCTGTCGGCGCTGGACTTCATCGATCTCTGCGACCGCTTCCGTCACCTGCTGATCGGCGAGGTGCCGCGCCTGGACGGCGGGCCCGCGCGGGCCGGCATCGCCCGGGGCACCGAGGACGCCAGCGCCCGGGTGGCGGCCGGCGACCGGGAGCTGCCGGCGCTGACGCGCCAGGACGACGGCGCCAGGCGCTTCATCGCCCTGGTCGACGAGTGCTACGACCGGGGCGTGCCGCTCCACCTGGAGGCGGCGGTGCCACTGGAGGCGCTCTACCGGGAAGGCCACCTGGCCTTCCCCTTCCGCCGCACCCTGAGCCGCCTGCGCGAGATGCAGCTGGCCCGCTTCGGGGCCGGCTGACGGGCCTCGCCCCGGGCGCGCCGGCAGGCGTCCACGACGACCGATCGAGCCCGGCGGGCTGCTATGATGGCGGCAACGAGACGCGAGGGAGGCGAGACGTGACGGGGTGGGTCTACTGGCTCGACATGGCGGGGGTGATCGTGTTCGCCCTCTCGGGGGTGATCCTGGCCTGCCGCTCGCGGATGGATCCCTTCGGGATGCTGGTGCTGGCGGCGGTCACCGGCATCGGCGGCGGCACCCTGCGTGACCTGGTGCTCGGGGTGCGCCCGGTGTTCTGGGTCAGCGATCCCGCTTACCTGTGGGTGATCCTGGCCACGGTGGCGCTGTCCATCCTGGGCTTCCACTACATCCATCGGCTGTCGCGGACCTTCCTGCCGGTGGCCGATGCCTTCGGCCTGGCGCTGTTCACCGTGATCGGCACCCACAAGGCCCTGACCCTGGCCGCCCCCGGGGTGGTGGCGGTGCTGATGGGGCTGCTCACCGGGGTGGCCGGCGGCATGGTGCGCGACGTGCTGGCCCGGCGGGTGCCCATGGTGCTGCGCCAGGAGATCTACGCCACCGCCTCGATCGCCGGGGGCGTGGTCTTCGTGGGGCTGCAGGGCCTGGGGACGCCCTTCGCCGCCACGGTGGCCGCGGCCCTGGCCACCACCCTGGGGCTGCGCCTGGCGGCCATCCACTGGCACCTGGCCCTGCCGGTCTTCGCCTGGGTGGTGGTGGCGCGCCCCGAACCCAAGCGGGCTCCGGGCGAGCCGGCGCCGCCCTCGGCGCCCCGCCGGCCCAAGGCCCGGGTCAAGCTGATTCCCCCTGAACGGTCGCGGCGCCGGCGCAAGCCGCGGTGATCCGGCCCGCCGGTGGCGGCGGGCTCGCTCAGCAGCAGCAGTCCATGGCCCGGGCGGGCATGGCGCCGGCCAGCTGTGGCGTCAGCTCGGCCTGGATGTGCCGGTAGAGCGGCATCAGCTCGCGATGCATGTCCGCCTCGACCCGGCGCTGGTCGATGTAGAAGGCGCTGCGCCGCCCGTGGAAGTCGATGGTCGCGCCGACCTTGGTGAAGTGGAAGCCCGACATCCGCAGCAGCCGGGGCAGGCGCGGGTCCATCATGGCGAAGGCGTGGGGACGGTGCGAGAGGCCGAGCAGGGCATAGGTGGCCAGGAAGAGGCCGACCACGATCAGCGGAAAGGTCTCGCGCTCGGCGTCGGTGAAGGCGTGGCGGCGGCGCACGATGCCCTCGATCTCGTCGTCGGTGGAGCGCTTGCGGAACAGCGGGGAGATCGCCAGGCGCGAGATCTCGCAGATCGCGTCGGGGTCGAGGCGGGCGGGGTGCAGCCGCTCGTGGTTCAGGCTGTCGCCGCAGTGTGCCTCCAGCGGCAGTCGCCGGTGCGCCTGCCCGGCGCAGGCATCGGGCAGCACCAGCCGCACGCAGCCCGCCGACAGCCCGCTGTCGCGATGCCGGATCAGGCACTGGATCGAGTGGGCGTCGTAGGCATCGTATTCCAGGTGGTGGGCGGGGTCGGCGGGGCGTTCGTAGCCCAGTTCCTCGCAGTAGATGTCGTAGCGCAGGCGATAGATGCGTCGCCGGTCCGCCTCGTCCTGCGCCAGCTGGAAGGCGAACTGCTCGCGGAAGCGTTCGTAGAGCCGGGTGGACATCGGGGGCGCCTGGCGCCCCGCCGGTGAAGTCGTTCCCATCTGCGGTGTTCCCTGACTGGTGCATTTGGCGTTGTCGTGCGGTTCATGCCGGGCGGCTCAGGGCCTCCTCCAGCGGGCGTGGCCTGCCCAGGTGGTAGCCCTGGCCGTAGGTGATGCCGTAGTCCCGCAGCAGCGGCACCAGGGGTTCCTGATCGACGAATTCGGCGATGGCCTGCTTGCCGAAGCCGGCGGCGATGTCGGCGATGGCCTGCACGATGACCCGGTTGTCGGGGTCGAGCGTCAGGCTGCGGATGAAGGAGCCGTCGATCTTGATGTAGTCCACCGGCAGCTGCCCCAGGTAATGGAAGCTGCTGAAGCCGACGCCGAAGTCGTCCAGGGCGGTGCGGCAGCCCAGGTCGCGCATCGTCTGCAGCACGCCCCGCGCCGTGGAGAAGTCGGTCACCGCGGCGGTCTCGGTGACCTCGAGGATCAGGTGATGGGGGTCGGCGCCGCTGCTGGCCAGTTCCTCGGCGAGGAACTGCTCCAGGCCCTTGTCGTGCAGCGACTGCCCCGAGAGGTTGACCGACAGGCTGATGCCCCGCTCCTGCAGGGAGCACAGGGCCCTCAGGCTGTGGCGCAGCACCCAGCGATCCAGCTCGACGATCATGCCGTTGCGCTCGGCCACCGGAATGAAGTGGGCGGGCGACACCAGGCTGCCGTCCTCCTCCCGCATGCGCACCAGCACCTCGTAGTGCTTCACGTCGCGGTCCTCGAGGCGCACGATCGGCTGCGCCATCAGCACGAAGTCGTCGTCCTGCAGCGCCCGGCGCAGCCGCTCCACCCAGTAGACGCGCTGCTGCAGCTCGTCCTTGGCATTCTCCAGGGTCGACAGCAGGTGCCAGCGCTGGGGGCCGTGCTCCTTGGCCTTGTACATGGCCACGTCGGCGCTGGCCATCAGGTCGGCCGGGGTCTCGCCGTGCAGCGGGTACTGGGCGATGCCGATGCTGGCCACGGCCCGGTGGCGGCGCCCGCCGGCGGTGAAGTGGAGGCCCTCGAGCAGCTGGTTGCACTGCCGGGCGATGGCGATGGCCCGGTCGGCATCGACACCGCGCAGCAGGATGGCGAACTCGTCGCCGCCCAGGCGGGCGATGCAGTGGTGGTGGCCCAGGTGGAACTGCAGCAGGCTGGCCACCTCTCGCAGCAGCCGGTCGCCGGCATGATGGCCGCTGAGCTCGTTGACGTCCTTGAACTGGTCCAGGTCGAGGAGCAGCACGGCACCGCCGACGTCGGCGTTCAGCGCCTGCTGGATCGCCTCCTGGAAGTAGCGACGGTTGTAGAGCTCGGTCAGCGGGTCCCGCTCGGCCAGCCAGGTCAGGCGACCCTCGGCCGCCTTGCGCTCGGTGATGTCCAGGCCCACCGAGATCCGCGCCAGGCTGTGCGCCTCGCCGCTGGGCAGCGGCGCGTGGTACCAGACGATGGTGTGCTCGCGGCCCTCCGGGGTCAGCAGGCCGCGTTCCTCCTGCTCGGCGTCGCGGGACGCGGCCACCGGGGAGCGCCCGGGCAGCGGGAAGATGTCGTCGAAGCGTCGCCCGATCAGCATGTCCTCGTGCACGCCCAGCACGCTCAGGGCATGGGCGTTGACCAGGCTGATGCGGCCCGCGCCGTCCTGGGCGATGATGAACACCCGGGCGGTGTCCAGCAGGCTGCCGACGAAGTCCCGTTCCCGGGCCAGCTCGTCGACCCGCTCGGCGAGCTGCTCGCCCCGCGCCTGGACCTCGCGCTCCAGCTGCTCGAGCTGGCGGGACAGCTCGAGGGTGGTGTCCTCCAGCACGTCGATCTCGTCCGGCAGGCGGCTGGCCTGCTGGGGAATGGTGTCCCGTGCCTGCTCGAAGCCGCCCCGGGCCAGGGTCGGGAGCACGGCGGCCACCCGGCGCAGGCGGCCCATCGGGCCGAGCAGGATCACCAGCAGCAGCAGCTCCGCGGCCAGCCAGCCGCTCACCCCGGCACCGAGCAGCAGGCGGGTGTCCTGGTCGATCGCCCTGACCTGCTCGGTGATGTCGGAGATCAGCAGGAAGTAGCCGGTGCCGCGGCGGTCGCGATCCTCCTCCAGGCGCGCCGCGGTCAGCTCCTCCAGGCGGCCGGCGTGGCGCAGGCGTAGCGGCCCCTCGGTGAGGGCCTCCAGGCTGGTGCGGTGGGCCGCCTCGCGCAGCAGCGCCGGGCCGTCGGCCTGGCGGGTCAGGGCCAGCACCCGCCCCTGCCAGTCGTCGAGCCGCCGCGCGTCCGGCTCTGCCCCTTCGGCGGGCCGGTCGGAGACGATCAGGGCGATCTCGCTGCCCGACACCGAGCGGGCCTGGCGGATGACGTCGGCCAGCGAGCGGGACAGCACCACCAGCCCCACGCTGGCGCCCTCGACCAGCACCGGCACGGCGGCGTACTGCCGGCATCCGGCGGCGCAGCGCAGGGTGGTCACGGGCATCTCGGTGCTCATGACGCGATCGGTCCAGGCCTCCAGCGGGCGGTGGTTGTCGGACTGCCCCTCGCCCCAGCCGGCCAGGGTCCGGCCCTGGGCGTCGAGCACCAGGATCTCGTCGACCCCGGCGTCCAGCTGCAGGCTGGGCCACTGCGGGCGCAGGGCGTCGCGGATGCCCTCGGCATCGGCCGCCTGCAGCGAGGGGCCGAGCCGCGGCGAGGCGGCCGCCAGGGTGGCGAGCTGGCGCAGCGTCTCCTCCGAGCGCCGCAGGGCCAGGTCGATCTCGCGCTGCTGGCGGGCGTGATGCTGCATGCGGCTCTGCTCGAACTGGCGGGTCAGGTTCTGGTGGCCGATCCAGGTGAACAGCGAGACCAGCACCAGCAGCAGCAGGCTGCTCAGCGCGATCACCCGCCAGGTCAGGCTGAGCGAGCGTCGGGTCCGGAAGGAGGGGGGGGCGGTCATACTCTCCGCAGTCCTTGATCCGAGGAAGGGCTCGCGAGCCTCAGAAGCGCAGCGAGAGCTGGAATAGCCACAGGTTCCATCGCTCCGCGGTCTCGTCGGGGTCGGGGTTGTCGCGCAGCGGCAGCCAGCCGGTGCCGTCGACATGGTGATACTCGCCGGACAGCAGCAGCCGCGGCAGCGGCGTCCACTGCAGGCCCAGGGTGATGTCCCGGGCGTACTGGGAATGGGCGGGGATGGCGCCGCCGGTCTTCTCCTCGAACGCCGAGCCGTCGGGGTCGTCGCGGTCGTTGACCAGGCTGTCGTAGCGGATCAGCCACTGCCAGTCGTCGAGGAAGCGTCGGGTGTACTGCAGGTACCAGCTCTCGCCGGTGGTGTCGAAGTTGAGCCGCGGGTCGTTGAAGTTCTCCAGCCCCGACTCGCGCAGCGCGTACTCCCCGGTGAGGCTCCAGCGCTCGGCGTTGTATTGCAGCGACAGGATCCAGGGCCGGAAGTAGAAGTCGCCGTCGCTGAGCCCGGGCTGGCGCGAGTCGAAGTGGGCGCCCACGTCGGCGGTGCCGATGGCGGCGACGATGCGGCCGCCGTCGTGCTCGTAGCGGATCTGGCCGATGGCCGAGGTCTCCGGGTCGAGGTCGCCGGAGAAGTCGTCCAGGCGCAGGGTCCGACGCAGGTCGTCGCCGGCCTGGACGCGGCCGACGCCGGCCTGGAAGCGCAGCGTGCCCTGGGGCAGGCGCTCCTCGTAGTAGCTCAGCACGCCGTCGGCGGACAGCGCCAGCGAGCGGGTGCGGTCGAAGTAGATCGACTGCGGCAGCAGCACGCTGGGCCGGGTGAAGGCCACGTCCCGGGTCTGGTTGTAGAAGCCGAAGGGGTTCTTGAAGCGCCCCACCTGGACGCCCAGGTTGCGACGCTGGTCGGACAGCAGCTGGTAGTCGATCAGGCCGTAGTCCAGCTCGGGACTGGCGTCGCTGGCATCGCCGCCGGCGCGGCGGCTGAGCACCTGGGCGGCGATCAGCACGTCCTCGTGGGGGCGCAGCGAGGCGTTGGCGCCGAGTTCGGTGAACTGAAGGCTGCCGGCGCCCTCGCTGCTGGGGCCGAAGACGTTGTTGTCGTCGCTGACCACCAGCGCCTGGCTCAGGAAACCGTGCAGCTGCAGGGTGTCCAGGGCGCCCTCGTCGTGGCCATGAACCGGCGCCGCGGCGGCCAGCAGCGCCGCCCCCAGCATGCCGGCCAGGCGTGCTTCACTGGATGGTGATGACTTGGACGCGATCATCCAGGTACTCCCTTTCTAGATAGCCCAGGGCGCCGGGCGTGGTCGCGATCTGCTCGAGCATCTCGGCTTGGGTGGCAACGCGGTGGGGGGCCTGGCCCGTGCCCGAGAAGACCACCCGGTCCCAGGCCAGCTGCAGCTGGTGGGGGTAGACCGACAGCCGCTGCTTGACGAAGCGGGCGTGCACCGGGTGGCGGTTGGGCAGCACGAAGATCCGCGCGGCGCGGCCGTCGGGCCAGGTACGCTGGCGCATGGCGAACAGCGCCCGGGTGGTGTCGCGGGTCAGGCGAGGGCTGTCGACGCCGGCGTTGGCCACCAGCAGTACCCGGGCCTCGTCGGCCGCGGCCCAGGGCATGGCCCCGAGCAGCAGCAGGAGCCCGAGGGCGCTAGCCAGCCGCCGGATCATGCGGCCTCCCGAGTGGGCAGTGCGATGGCCTCGGCCGGGCCGGGGCGAGATGATGACAGGGGCTCACGCCGGGCAGGCATGCCTGTGGAATGCTCCATGATGGATCTATCGGCAACGATGTGAGGAAGGGTTCGATAACGCTTTCCCCCTGCGTGCGTCCCGGTTCGGGTCATAGTTGTTGTTGTGTCATCGCGGAAAGACGCCTGGGCGCCTCCCGGGTCCGGCAAACGATTGTGCACAGCTTACCTTCATCGCTATATGACGGGAAGGCAATGAAGGGCGCGACAGTCCACGCTGGAACAACGCCCGGCGGCCCGGGGCCGCCGGGGCGGGATCAGCCGAAGACCTGGAAGCTGTCGGCGTTGATCCACAGGTGGGCGGCCACGCTGGCGGCGTAGCCCAGGGCGATCACCGGCGCCCAGCGCAGGTGGCCCATGAAGGTGTAGTTGCCGCGTGCCTGCCCCATCAAGGCGACGCCGGCCGCGGAGCCGATCGACAGCAGGCTGCCGCCGACGCCGGCGGTGAGGGTGATCAGCAGCCAGTGGCCGTGGGACATGTCCGGCTCCATGGTCAGCACCGCGAACATCACCGGGATGTTGTCGACCACCGCCGAGATCACGCCCAGGGCCACGTTGGCCCAGGTGGCGTTCCACTCCGTGTAGAGCACGTCGGAGAGCAGTCCCAGGTAGCCCATGAAGCCCAGGCCGCCGACGCACATCACCACGCCGTAGAAGAACAGCAGGGTGTCCCACTCGGCCCGGGCGACGCGGTTGAAGACGTCGAAGGGCACCACGCTGCCCAGCTGCTCGAGCTTCTTCCAGTCGCCGCGCTGGGTGTAGCGGGTGCGCTTGCGCTCCAGGGAACGGGGCAGGGTCCTGCGCAGGTAGTAGCCGAAGAACTGCAGATAGCCCAGGCCCGTCATCATGCCCAGCACCGGCGGCAGGTGCAGCAGGGTGTGGCAGGCCACCGCGGTGGCCACGGTGAGCAGGAAGAGGACGATGATGCGGCGTGCGCCGCGCTTGAGGTAGACGTCCTCCTCCAGGCTCGCGGGGGTGCGGTTCTTGATGAAGGCGCTCATCACCACGGCGGGGATGATGAAGTTCACCAGCGACGGCACCAGCAGGGCGAAGAACTCCTGGAAGTGGATGATGCCCGCCTGCCAGACCATCAGGGTGGTGATGTCGCCGAAGGGGCTGAAGGCGCCGCCGGCATTGGCGGCCACCACGATGTTGACGCAGGCCAGGTTGATGAACCGCTTGTCGCCCTCGGCGACCTTGGTGACCACGGCGCACATCAGCAGGGCGGTGGTCAGGTTGTCGGCGATGGGTGAGATGACGAAGGCCAGCACCCCCGTCATCCAGAACAGGGTCCGGTAGCTGAAGCCCTTGCGCACCATCCAGGCGCGCAGGGCATCGAAGACCCGGCGCTCGTCCATGGCGTTGATGTAGGTCATCGCCACCAGCAGGAAGAGCATCAGCTCGGTGAATTCCAGCAGGGTGGTGCGGAAGGCGTGCTCCGAGTCGGCGGGGATGCCGGCCTTGACGTAGACCCAGCCGATCAGCGCCCAGATGATGCCGGCCGCCACCAGCACCGGCTTGGACTTGCGCATGTGGAGCTTTTCCTCGGCCATCACCAGCGCATAGGCCAGCACGAAGACCACCAGCGCCAGGGCGCCGACGAAGGAGGTGGTCAGGTCGAGTTCGCCGGTGGCGGCGAGGGCGGGAGGGGCGAGCAGGGCGAGACAGGCGAACAGGAGCAGGGCGAGCCGGCGTGGGCCCGGCCCGGGCCGGCTCGGCGAGCGACGGCTGGTCAGCATGGCGTTGGTCTTCCGGAAAAGGTGAATGAAGGGTCGGGAAATCTCTTGAACACTACCATAGCCGACTGAATCGAAACGCTTTACGGCCTGCCCCTTTGGTAGGGGGGAGGGCGCCGAATGGCGCGACCTTGATGCCGCGCAAAAACCGCGATCGCCCCCCGTCGCGGGGGATTTTGTGGCATCATCTGCGGCTTCCGATCACAGCCGTGGACAGACCCGCCACGCCAACGACTCTCAGGGCAGGCTCACGACGCATGTTTCTCGATGACTACCACTCGCGCACGGGCGCGCAGCTGCGCATCTCCGCGGAGCAGGCGAGCCGCTTCGCCAAGCGTGTCGCCGGTGACTTCAATCCCATCCACAACCCGGGGGCGCGGCGCTTCTGCGTGCCCGGCGACCTGCTCTTCGCCCTGGTCCTGGCCCGTTTCGGGCTCTCGCAGCGCATGACCTTCCGCTTCCTGAGCATGGTCGGGGCCGACGTGCCGCTGACCTTCGACGCCGACGACGACGGCGTCATCCGGGTCCGCGACGAGGCCGGCAAGTGCTACCTCGAGGCCGAGCGCAGTGGCGAGACCACCCGCGACGAGGCCGTGGTGGAGGCCTTCACGCGCTGCTACGTGGCCTTCTCCGGCAAGAACTTCCCGCACTACCTCAAGCCGCTGATGGAAGCGCGGGGGGTGATGTTCAACCCCAAGCGTCCGCTGGTGATCTACGACAGCATGGGTTTCGCCCTGGAGCGCCTGGACGGCATCGAGCCGGGCCTGGAGCTGGTCGACTCCTCCCTGGAGGTGACCGGAAAGCGCGGCGACGCCCTGCTGGAGTTCCGCATCCTGGCCGGCGACGAGGAGCTCGGCACCGGCTCCAAGAAACTGGTGGTCAGCGGCCTGTGCGACTACGACGCCGCGGCCATGGACGCCGTGGTCGAGGAGTTCTACCGCCTCAAGGCCGCCCACGAGGGCTGAGGGCGCCGCGGCGCCCCCTCAACCGGCGGACGGCAGGCCCAGCAGCATGCCGCCCGAGCCGCAGACCAGCACCACCTCCCAGGCCGCCAGCAGCGCGATGGCCGCCACCTGGCCGAGCGCGTATCAGGCCCAGGGCGACGGGGCCGCCGAAGGCGCTGAGCCCCAGCGCCAGGAAGGCGCGGAAGACCTCGAGGAGGCGATGGTCGGCCATGGCGTCTCCAGGGACGGACAGGGGCACGCCGGGACGGCGCGCCGCGGGAGGCGCCAGCATGCCGGGAAAGGATGACCGCGGGATGATAGGGCGCCCGGCCAGGTGCGCGGGGCCCATGCCGACCTCCGGCGGGGTGGGGCATAGTGACGCAGGCCGACGCCGCGGGTCGGCAAGTCGTTGATTTTCCGTGATGCGAGGCGGGTGCCCCCGGCCCCGTCGGCGATGCCGGCGTCGGCGGCGGTTGGAAGCCGGGCGCGGGGACTTTAGGCTCGAGCCCTTGTCCCCGCTGTCGGACCCGATGATGCATCCCCTGCGCGAACAACTGCACAACGAACTGCATGCCCGCCCCTCGATCTACTTCGCCGGGCCGGCGCACCTCCATCACTACGCCTTCCTCGACACCGACGGCGTCGGCGACGGCATCGTCCGGCGGCTCTGCGAGCTCGCCGGCGCCTCGCCGACGCCCGGCGCCGTCCAGGGCATCCTGACCCTGGACGGCGGCCAGGTGCTGAAGTGGGAGCGCCACACCGAATTCTTCACCCTGACGCTGATGGTGCCCCTGGCCGGGGAGGACCCGGTCTGGCCCTCGCCGCCGCCGCGGCTGGCCGAGATCGCCGAGACGCACCGCGATGCCCTGATCAACGCCACCCTGTTGCGCGTGGAGACCGAGGCCAGCTGGGCCGGGGATACCGCCCACTACGGCTTCCGCGATCCCGCGGGCTCCCGGGTCGCCGGCGGCGACGCCACCGTGTGGAGCGACTTCCGCCTCGACGCGGCCGGGGTGAACCGCCTGCTGGTCGTCAACCAGGCGCTCAACGACTTCCGCCTGGGGCGCATCGCCCGGCGCCTGCTGGAGATCGAGACCTATCGCATGATGGCGTCGCTGGCGCTGCCCCTGGCCAAGTCGCTGGGCGGCGAGCTGGCGGGCTACGAGGCCGAGCTCGGCGAGCTCTCCGATCGCAACGCCGAGGACCACCCCGAGGGGCCGCGTCCGCTGCTGGCGGCCATCGCCTCGCTGTCGGCACGCCTCGAGCGCAGCGGCGCCCGCAGCCGGCACCGCTTCGCCGCCACCGAGGCCTATGCGCGGATCGTCTTCGCCCGGGTCGAGGAGCTGCGCGAGACGCGGGTCGGCGACTGCCAGCGGCTGGGCGTCTTCCTGATGCGCCGCTTCCAGCCCACGGTGCGCTACTGCGCGGCGGTGGATCGCCGCCAGGAACGCCTGGCCGAGAACGTCTCGCGCCTCAACGACCTGCTGCGGACCCGCGCCCAGGTGGAGATCGAGGAGCAGAACGTGGAGATGCTGCGCAGCCTCAACGAGCGCACCAGCAGCCAGCTGAAGATCCAGAAGGCCGTCGAGGGGCTGTCGATCATCGTCATCAGCTACTACATCTTCAGCCTGATCGAGCTGGCGCTGGGCAGCCTGGAGGCGCTGGGCATGCCCATCGCGCCGCGCCGGGCCGCGCTGCTCTTCGGGCCCCTGGCGGTACTGATCATCGGCCTGCTGGGGTGGCGTATCTGGCGGGTCAAGAACCACTAGGTCACCGGGAGCGGGCACCGGCGGTCGCCGGCGCCCGGCGGGGCTCACTTCAGGTAGATCTGGCCCTGTTCGTAGAGCGAGCGGCAGTCGTTGGCATCGTGATAGCGGTCCTCGTCGATGTTGAGGGAGTGCACGCCGGGGCCGCCGAAGCGCGGATCGTCGCACTCGCCGTCGTTGGCCCAGCGGCTGGTGTTGTCGCCCCACTCGATGCCCTGTGCCGAGCCGCCGGTGGCGGAGGCGGGGGCGCCGCCGCCCCAGGACGGGCTGGCCTCGGAGATGTGCAGCGTCGCCTCGGGCAGCTCGCCGGCGGCGTAGGTGCCGACCCAGACGTTGTAGTTGCCGGAGGGCGGGTTGCTCCAGGTGATGCCGGGATTGGTGCCCGAGGCGGTGGAGAAGTCGTCGTTGCAGTGCCAGTTGCCGGCGGCGTCGTAGACCACCAGGGTGATGTCGCTGCGGGACTCGGCGTAGATGCTCAGCTGGTACTGGCCGGCCTGGTAGTTGAGGTCCAGGTCCGGCGTGCCGCTGACGTAGCCGCTGCAGTTGGGGCCGGCCTCGCTGGCCGAGCGGCTGCCGCCGGCCGACAGCGAGGTCATGTAGGGGTCGGGCTGGAAGCCGGAGTTGAGGTTCACGGTGCCGTAGGTGGGGGTGGCCTCCCATTCCAGGGCCTGGGCGCCGCTGGCCAGGCCCAGCAGCGGAAGGGCCACGAGCGCGGCCCGGCGATGAATCGACGACATAGTCCTTTTCCTTGCGATGTGGGTCGTGGACGACGCGGTGTCGCCTCTCGAGGGCAGCGTCCGCCCGCGCCGTCCGGGGTGCATCGTGCACCCGACCAATATGGCCAAGCCGGCGCCGGAAGTCACGTCAGGCGGTGCGCAGGCGCTCCAGCCGGGCGTAGAGATGCTCGGTGAAGAAGCCGTGCATCAGGAAGCGCCGGCTGAGGTTCCAGGGCCCGACCAGGTAGTGGGGATACTTGTTGTAGGCCAGCTCGCCGAGCGTCGGGTCGCCGATCAGCTCCCCCACCCGCAGGGCGATGGACTGGTCCAGGTTGAAGCCGTTGATGGCGTCGCGGTACTCCTCGCGGGTCAGCAGCAGGCAGAACAGGCACATGAACAGCACGTGGGCGCTCTCGAAGTCCAGCACCTGGGTGCGTCGCCGCGGCACCGCATAGTCGGCCATGTCCAGCGGGCGCCAGTGATCCCAGCGCAGCGCCGCCGCGGGGCGCGGGGTGTCGCCCGGGCGCCAGGGCCCCATCTCGGCGAAGGCCCGGAACAGCTCCTGGTCGTGATCCACGAAGCTGGCCGTCAGCATCTCCTCGATCCGGCGGGGATAGAGCGTCAGGGGCGCGACCCCGTCGGCGGCGCCGTTGTCGATCAGGAAGTTGATGATGTTCGACTCGGTGGCGTAGTGGCGCAGGATCAGCAGGTTGGCCTCGGGGCTGACCACATGGCGGCAGAACCAGCAGATCAGCCGCTGCAGCAGTCCGTGGGCGCGGAACTGGGGCAGCGGCAGGCGCTTGACGAACCAGGTGAGGTGCAGCAGCGCGCCGAGCACCAGCTGCAGCAGCGGGCGCAGCGACCAGCGGGTGGGGCGCTCGACGTCGTCGAGCCACAGCCGTACCGCCGCCGGGTCGATCGGCAGGGTGTCGTCGACCTCCACGGCCCGCAGGTAGGGGCTACGCCGGCTCATGGTCGACCTCCTCGAGCTGCAGGGCATAGAGCCGGCCCACCACCCGGGCGGTGCGCAGGATGGCCCGCCGGTCCGCCTCGCCGCGGCAGAGCCGGTCGATCAGCGCGTAGAGCTTGTCCAGGTGAGCGTCGTCGTTGTCGCCGTGGTAGCGCATGAAGCGGGTATGCTCGCCGTCGCCGCCGGTGGCCGCGTCGATGCGCCGTGCCCAGTCGGCGGCCATCTTCTGGCCCAGGCCCTCGATGATCCACATGGCGCCGATCAGGTCGACGGGGTTGGGCTGGCCGGCGCGGTACATCATGAAGGCGTGCAGGGCCTCGCTGCCGGCGTTGCGCTCGGCCGCGAGGATCGCCTCGCGCTCGCCGCCGGCGGCCACGTAGTCGGCCTCCAGCATCTCGTAGTCGCGGTGCTCCTCCCGGGCGTGCTCGATCACCAGGGAGCGCACGTCGGCGAAGTCGCGATCGAAGCTCGAGGCGCCGCGGGTGATCCAGCGGGCCCCCTCGATCACCTGCTGGCGCAGGTGGCACAGCAGCCGGCGGTGGTCCTCCAGGGTGAAGCGCCCGCGTTCCAGGCGCTGGATGATCGGCACGCGGCTCAGCTGTCGCTCGAAGTCGAACCAGGTGCGCAGCAAGCCCTGCAGGCAGGCCTGGCCCTCGGCGGTGGTGACCTTGTCGCTCATGGGGTGTCCTCCCGGACCACGGTGAGGTGCATGTAGACGTTGTTGAAGCGCCCGCTCTCGGGCACGAAACACAGCAGGGTCTCGCCCTCGGCGAGTTCGTGGCTACGGAGGAACTCGTCGAGCATGATGAACAGCGAGGCGCAGCCGGTGTTACCGCGGGTGTAGAGGTTGGTGTACCACTTCTTCTCGGGGATGGCGGCGCCGGCCTGGGTGAGCAGGTCGAAGATCCGGCCGCGGAAGTGGTGCGAGGAGTAGTGGCACAGCAGGTGGTCGACCTCGTCGACCCTGACCCGGCCCTCGTCGATCAACCGCAGCAGGCCGTCCACGCCGAGCTTGACCAGCCGATCGAGCAGCCGCACGTCCTGGCGGATAAGCAGGGCGCCGTCGGCCTCGGCCTCGGCGTAGCTGGGGTAGTCCTGCCAGCTGGCGAAGCGCCCCCGGCCGTTCGGCCGGCCCACGCTCATGCACACCGGGAAGGCATCGGCGTGGGAGATCCCGCGGATCCAGTCGATGCGCAGGCTCGGCCCCCGGGGCCGGTCCTCCAGCAGCAGGGCTCCGGCGCCGTCGGAGAGCATCCAGCGCAGGAACTCGGCGTCGAAGTCCGGGGTGGCGCCGGCGGCCTCGAAGCGGCTGGCCTTGAACAGCCGCGAGGCCAGCTCGCTGGCGACCACCAGGGCATTGCCGTGCTCGCCGGCCCGGATCGCGGTATAGGCCGCCTTCAGGGCCATCATGCTGCTCGAGCAGATGCCGTGACTGGTGTGCAGCTCCAGGTCCGGCAGGCCCAGCTCGGCCTGGACCATGCTGCCGAAGCCCGGCAGCACCAGGTCGCCCTGGCTGGTGGCCACGCTGAGCATGTCGAGGCGCGGGTCGGGCACGTACCCCCGCTCCAGGCAGTCGCGCCCGGCGAGGGCGGCCATCTCGCCGTTGCTGACGGTGGTGCGATGCTCGGCGTCGATGGCGTAGTGGCGCGTCTGGATGCCGTTGGCCTCGAGGATGCGCCGCTTGAGCCGGCTGGGCTTGCCGTGCACCCGGCCCAGCACCTCCTCGATGCGCGCGTTGTCCACCGGCTCGCCGGGCAAGTGATGGCCGGTGCTGGTGATGTAGACGCTCATGCCGACCTCCGGCGCTTCAGGGCGTAGATCAGGCAGCGCAGGTTCTCCTCCGTGTAGGGGAAGATCGCCAGCACCGCCATGAAGGTCAGGTAGCCGGGCAGGTAGCCGTCGCCGCCATGGGGGCTATCCAGCGGCACCAGCGACAGCTGGCCCGCCCAGTCCAGGGTCAGCAGGTCGATCACCACCGGCCCGTTGATCACCGCGATCATGGCCAGCATGTAGAAGGGCAGGCTGGCCAGGTAGTTGTGGGCGTGCATCTCCCAGATGCCGATATGCCGGCGAGGCGCGGCATAGTGCACGTCCCAGTGGGCGACCAGCTCGTGCAGCACCCAGGCCGCCAGGCAGATCAGCAGCACCAGGACGTTGACCTCGAAGAGCAGGCACAGAAGGATCGGGAGGCCGACCTGGAGGCCCATCAGCGAGTGGATCAGCGATTCCTTGAGCCCCGAGGTGGCCTCGATGCGGGTGGCGCGGTGGCAGCACCAGTCGACGAAACCGGCCAGTCCCCACAGGGGCAGGAAGACGTAGAGCAGCACCTGGATCAGCAGCGAATCGGTGGTCATCGGCGTACCTCGCGATGGCGTCGAGGGGAGGCGATAGCGGTGGGCATGGAGAGTCTCCGGTCCATGGAGTTGTAGAACAGTGTTCGAAAACAAGGTTAGCCGATTCGGGCGCAAATGCAAACACTTGTTTGAATTTCTTGCGTCGTCGGCATGGCGTCCCTGCCTCGGCCGGGGGCAGACCGAAGGCCGGGGCGCCGGCCTTCGAGAAGCGAGAGTTAATATACGACATGCGAGCGATCTCTGCGCGGCTCCTGCGGCCTGGTGGATGCGCGCCGAGAGATGGGGACGCTGTCACCCGAACCGCGGTTGGCTAGCGCCCCGGGCCGGCGCGGGGAGGACGGGGCAGCCGGCCGCCGCCTCGTCGCCGGCGGGAGGGGCGAGCCTCACCAGGGCCGCCGGAAGCGCATGGCGGTGCAGACCCGCTCGCGGGCCATGTCGTAGGCCGCGGTGCGGGGGATCACGCCATCGACCCTGGCTCGGCGCAGCACCTCGTCCAGGTTGTGGCGGATCTTCTCCTCGATGCGCCGCAGGGCCTCGTTCTGGCTGCCCCCGCGATACTCCACGGCGGCGCAGATCACCCCGCCGGCGTTGACGATGAAGTCCGGGAGCACCAGCACGCCGCGCTCGGCCAGGCGCCGTTCCGCCGCCTCGGTGATCGGGATGTTGGCGCCCTCGGCCACGATCCCGGCCCGGAGGCGGTCCACATTGTCCTCGTGGATGACGTCGGGGCGGGCCGCGGGAATCCAGACGTCGCAATCCACGTCGATGATGGCGTCGCGCTCCCGGGCCGCGCCGCCCTTGAAGCCGCCCACCGGATGGCCGCCGCGCTTCCAGTCGATCAGCGCCTCCACGTCCAGCCCCTTCTCCTGGACGAGGGTGCCGTCGGAGTCGCTGGCCGCCACCAGTACGGCCCCTCGCCGGGCGAGGTAGCGGGCGGCGTGCATGCCCACGGCGCCGAAGCCCTGGATGGCGATGCGGGCGCCTTCGAGGCGGAAGTCGCCATGGGGCTGGGCGGTCTCCACCGCCGCGGCCAGGCCGTATCCCGTGGCGCCGATCTCGTCCAGGGGGATGCCGCCCAGCTCCCGGGGCAGGCCCACCGAGCGCCCGATCATGTCGTGGACCCAGGCCATGGCGATCTCGTCGGTGCCCATGTCCGGCCCCGGGATGTAGTCCGTGATCTCCCGGATGGCGTAGGCATAGGCCCGCATCAGCCGTTCCTTGTCGGCGGTGGGCATGCGCGGATCGGCGGAGATCACCGCCTTGGCCCCGCCGTGGGAGAGCCCCGCAGCGGCGTTCTTCAGCGTCATGGCGCGGGCCAGGCGCGCGCACTCCTCGAGGCTTACGTCCGGGGCCATGCGGGTTCCGCCGATCGACGGCCCGGCCGCCACGTTGTCGATGACCACGATGGCTCGCAGCTGGGTGCCGGGATCGTGCAGGTAGAGGACCTTCTCTGGGCCCAGGTCGTCGGCGATATCGAAGGCGTCGCTCATCTCCCGTCCTCCCTACGGCATCACCCTTCAAGCTAGCAGGCCGCGGTGTTCCGGTACCCCGGGGCGCGCCAGGGCCCGAGTGCGATAGACGCCTCATCAGCCGTGACTCACCTATGCTGGGGGTGTCCTCCCGGTCGGGAGGAGCGGTCGGCGGAGCCATCGTCGCCGCGGGCGTGCGGGCTTACGAGGGGAGGGAGCGCGATGCACTATCCCATTTTCTCCAGGAGCGACCTGAGCGGCTTCTGGGCATTGTTCGCCGATACCCTGGCCAACCTGCTGATCATCTCGGGGGTGTGCCGCTTCGTGTTCGACATGCCCGACGAGATCGTCTTCGGGCGGATCCTCCCCGGGGCGGCGGTGTCGATCATTCTCGGCATCGTGGTCTACGTCTATCTGGCTCAGCGCCTGGCCCGTCGGGAAGGCCGCACGGACGTCACGGCGCTGCCCTACGGCATCAGCACGCCGGTCATGTTCGTCTACCTGTTCGGGGTGATCGGTCCCATCTACTGGAGCACCGGCGATCCGGTGCTCGCCTGGCAGGTGGGGATCGCGGCCGGCGTGGTGGGCGGCCTGGTCGAGGTGGCCGGGGCGGTGACCGGGCCCTGGCTGAAGCGGGTCACTCCCCGGGCCGGCATGATGGGCACCCTCTCGGGCATCGCCCTGGTCTTCATCGCCACCGTGGCCCTGGCGCGCATCTACGAGAGCCCGATCGTCGGCTTCACGGCGCTGGCCTTCGTGCTCTGGGGCCTGGTGGGGCGCTTCCGGCTGCCCTTCAACCTGCCGGCCGGCCTGACCGCCCTGGTCGCCGCCACCCTGGTCGCCCTGGCGCTGGGAGAGTCGCGGATCAGCGCCGAGGGCGTGGGGTTCTATCTGCCGCTGCCCTATGTCGGCGACCTCATGGTCGGCCTGCAGCACCTGTTCGCGCATCCCGAGCTGTTCGCCGTGCTGATCCCGGTGCAGGTCTACAACTTCATCGAGACCATGAACAACGTGGAGTCGGCCGAGGTCGTGGGCGACCGCTATCCGGTGGGCTTCTGCCAGGTCACCGACGGCGTCGGCACCATGCTCGGCGGGGTCTTCGGCTCGCCCTTCCCCACCACGGTGTACATCGGCCACCCGGCCTACAAGCGCATGCAGGCGCGCTCCGGCTATGCGCTGGGCGTGGGCCTGGTGTTCTTCGTCGGCGCCCTGTTCGGTCTGGTGGCCTTCCTCGGCAACCTCATCCCCGAAGCGGCGGTGGCCCCGATCCTGGTCTTCGTCGGCATCTCGATCATCGCCGTCTCCTTCCGCTCCTGCGAGCCCAAGCACCACGTGGCGGTGGCCATCGCCTTCATCCCCCACGTCTCCAACATCGTCATCGTCAAGTGGGGCTCCGTGCTCAATGCGCTGCGCGACATGGGGTTGGAGAACGTGCCCGGCCTCATGGACGACGCCTTCGTCAGCACGATGATCGGCCAGGGGGCCCACGTGATCGGCCAGTCCGCCCTGGCCAACGGCGCCATCGTCAGCGGCATGCTGTGGGGCGCCTTCACGGCCTACCTGATCGACCGGCGGATCCACCACGCGGTGATGGTGGCGGTGGCGGCGGCGGTGCTCAGCAGCGTCGGCGTCATCCATGACGCCGAGCTCCACTGGCCGTCGCTCACCTCGCCGATGATGTGGGGGTACCTGATCCTTGGGGCTATACTGCTTGGACAGGCCAGGCTCAAGCTGGTCCAGGAGGCGGAAGAGGAAATCGCGCCGCCGGCCAGCGACGATTCGGAGCGTGACGGCTGACGCCGAGGGGCGGGGCGACCGAGGGATCGCGGCCTGCACCACCCGCGACGCCATCCATTCCGGGAGCGACCCATGGCCCAGCATCACCCGCCACCGCCGGCTCGCGCGGACGCGATCCGTTTCCTGCTCAACGGCGAGCCCATGGCCGTCGGCGGCATCGCCCCGACCCGCACGGTGCTGCAGCTCCTCCGCGAGGACCTGCGCCTCACCGGCACCAAGGAGGGCTGCGCCGAGGGCGACTGCGGCGCCTGTACCGTCGTGCTCGCCGAGCCGGATGGCATGGGGCTCAAGGCCCAGGCCGTCAACGCCTGCATCCGCTTCGCGCCGACCCTGGACGGCAAGGCGCTGTTCACGGTGGAGCATCTGCGCCAGGCGGACGGCGGCCTGCATCCGGTCCAGCAGGCCATGGTCGATCATCACGGCTCCCAGTGCGGCTTCTGCACGCCGGGCTTCGTCATGTCCCTGTGGGGCCAGTACATCGCCCACCAGGGGGAGGGAGCGCGGCCGAGCCGCCGGGCCCTGGGTGACGCCCTGACCGGCAACCTCTGCCGCTGCACGGGCTATCGGCCGATCCTCGACGCCGCGGAGGCGATGTTCGACCTGCCCGTGGTGGCCTTCGACCACGAGGCGGTGCGTGCCGGGCTGGTGCCGCTGCAACGCCATGAGTCCTGGGTCTACGAGGCGGACGGGGCGCGCTTCTTCGTGCCCCGCACCCTGGAGGCGCTGGTCGAGCTGCGCGCCGCCCATCCCCGGGCGACGATCCTCGCCGGGGGCACGGACGTGGGCCTCTGGGTCACCAAGGACCTCCGCGACCTGGGGGATATCCTCTATGTCGGCGACGTCGCCGAGCTGCACGCCATCGAGGAGCACGACGACGGCCTGCGCATCGGGGCCGGGGCGTCGCTCACCGCGGCCTACGCGGCGCTGATCCGCCACTATCCCGAGGCCGCCGAGATGGGCGAGCGCTTCGCCTCGGTGCCGATCCGCAATGCGGGCACCCTCGGCGGCAACGTGGCCAACGGCTCGCCGATCGGCGACTCCATGCCCTGGCTCATCGCCGTCGGCGCCCGGGTGGCGCTGCGCAGCCGCGAGGGCAGCCGCTGCCTGCCGCTCGAGGATCTCTACCTCGGCTACATGAAGCAGGCGCTGCAGGACGACGAGATCGTCGAGGCCGTGGAGGTGCCCCGGCCCCCGGCCGACCAGCGCTTCCGCACCTACAAGGTGGCCAAGCGCTTCGACTCCGACATCTCCGGCATCTGCGCCGCCTTCGCCATCCGCCTCGACCGAGGGCGGATCGCCTCCGCCCGTGTCGCCTTCGGCGGCATGGCCGCCACCCCCGCCCGCGCCGCCAAGTGCGAGGCCGCCCTGAGCGGCCAGTCCTGGACCGAGGCCACCGCCCGTGCGGCGATGGCGGCCCTGGCCGAGGACTACTCGCCGCTGACGGACATGCGGGCCACGGAGGCCTACCGCCTGCAGACGGCCCAGAACCTGCTGTATCGCTTCCATCTCGAGACGCGGGAAGACGACCCCCTGCCGGCGAGCCGCGTCAGCGTCTTCGCGGAGCCCGGCGAGGAGCCCCTATGACGACCCATTCCCACTCCACCGGGCACCAGGCCCCGGCGGGCGCCGCCCATGCGCCCCATCCCCACGAATCGGCTCACCTCCACGTGGCCGGCGAGGCGACCTACGTGGACGACATGCCGCCCCTGGCGGGCACCCTGCATGCCGCCCTGGGGCTGAGCGAGCGGGCGCACGCCGAGATCACCGCCCTGGACCTGTCGGCGGTCCGCGCCTCCCCCGGCGTGGTCGCGGTGCTCACGGCGGCGGACATCCCCGGCGAGAACAACTGCGGCCCCATCGTCCATGACGACCCCATCCTGGCGGCGGAGCACGTCCAGTACTGCGGCCAGCCGATCTTCGCGGTGCTGGCCGAGTCCCACGACGCCGCCCGCCGCGCCGCCCGCCGGGCCAGCGTCGACTACGCGGACCTGCCGGCCGTGTTGACCCCGGAGGCGGCCAAGCGCCAGCAGGCCTACGTGCTGCCCCCCATGCATCTCAAGCGCGGCGACGCCCCGCGCGCCCTGGCCGGCGCGCCGCGGCGGCTGGCCGGCGAGTTCCGGGTGGGCGGCCAGGAGCACTTCTACCTCGAGGGGCAGGTGGCCTATGTGGCGCCGCGGGAGGACGACACCCTCCAGGTCTGGTGCTCCACCCAACACCCGACGGAGATGCAGCGGGTCGTCTGTCATGCCCTCAACCTGCGCTCCCACCGGGTGGTCGTGGAGACCCGGCGCATGGGCGGGGGCTTCGGCGGCAAGGAATCCCAGTCGGCGCTGTTCGCCTGCGTCGCCGCGGTGGCCGCCCACCGGCTGCGCCGCCCGGTCAAGCTGCGCCTGGACCGCGACGACGACTTCCTGATCAGCGGCAAGCGCCACGGCTTTCACTACGCCTACGACGTCGGCTTCGACGACGACGGCCGTGTCCGGGCGCTCAAGCTCGAGATGACCTCCCGGGCCGGCTTCTCGGCCGATCTCTCGGCGCCGGTGGCGACCCGCGCCGTCTGCCACGTCGACAACGCCTACTACCTGAGCGACGTCGACATCCAGGCCCTGAGCGGCAAGACCAACACCCAGTCCAACACCGCCTTCCGCGGCTTCGGCGGGCCCCAGGGGGCCATCGTCACCGAGTACCTCCTCGACACCATCGCCCGCGAGCTCGGCCAGGATCCCCTGGCGGTGCGCAAGCGGAACTTCTACGGCCGGGGCGAGCGCGACCTCACCCCCTATGGCCAGACAGTCGAGGACAACGTCCTCCCCGAGCTGGTGGACGAACTCGAGGCCTCCAGCGGGTACTGGCGGCGCCGCGAGGCGGTCCGTGCCTTCAACGCCGACAGCCCGGTGCTCAAGAAGGGCCTGGCGCTGACGCCGGTGAAGTTCGGTATCTCCTTCAACGTGGCCCACTACAACCAGGCGGGCGCCCTGGTGCACGTCTACACGGACGGCTCGGTGCTGGTGAACCACGGCGGCACCGAGATGGGCCAGGGGCTCAACACCAAGGTCGCCCAGGTCGTGGCCCACGAGCTGGGCATCGGCCTGCACCAGGTGCGGGCCACGGCCACCGACACCAGTAAGGTGGCCAACACCTCGGCGACCGCGGCCTCCACCGGGGCTGACCTCAATGGCAAGGCCGCCGAGGACGCGGCCCGCCGGATCAGGACCCGCCTGGCCGCGTTCGCCGCGGCCCGCTTCGGCGGCTCCCCGGAGGCCGTCGAGTTCGCCGACGACACCGTCAGGGTCCACGGCAACGCCATCGCCTTCGCCGAGCTCGCCTCCCAGGCCTACCAGGCTCGGGTGCAGCTCTGGTCGGACGGCTTCTACGCCACCCCCAAGTTGCACTGGGACCGGCTGAGCATGACCGGCCGGCCCTTCTACTACTTCGCCTACGGCGCGGCGGTGTCGGAGGTCGTCGTCGACACCCTGACCGGCGAGTGGAAGCTGCTGCAGGCCGACCTGCTCCACGACGCCGGCGACTCGATCAACCCGGCCATCGACATCGGCCAGGTCGAGGGCGCCTTCCTCCAGGGCATGGGCTGGCTGACCCTGGAGGAGCTGTGGTGGAACCCGGACGGGCGCCTGATGACGCACGCCCCCTCCACCTACAAGATCCCCGCCACCAACGACTGCCCGCCGGTCTTGCATACCCGGCTGTTCGACAACCGCAATCGCGAGCCGACCATCCTGCGCTCCAAGGCGGTGGGCGAGCCGCCGCTGCTGCTGGCGTTCTCGGTGTTCTTCGCGATCCGCGACGCCGTGGCCAGCCTGGCCGACCACCGGGTCGCCCCACCGCTCGTCGCCCCCGCGACCCCGGAGGCGATCATGCGCGCGGTGACCGCCACCCGCTCCCCTCGGGGGGTGCCGGGGGAGGGCAGGACGGCGCCGGCGAAGTGACCGGGTGGCTCGCGGGCGGAGGAGTTCTCCCATGCCGGCCATGACATCCCCGATGCGGGAGGCAAGCTCATGCGTGTGCTGATCAATGTCCGGATTCCCCACGAGCCCTTCAACGCCATGGTTCGCGACGGCACGGCAGGGGCGGCGATCCAGTCGATCCTCGACGAGCTCCAGCCCGAGGCCGCCTACTTCTATGACCCCGACGGGCATCGGGGCGGCGTCTTCGTCGTCGACATCGAGGATTCCGCCCAGCTGCCCTCGCTCGCCGAGCCCTTCTTCCTGGCCTTCGAGGCCGAATGCGACGTGCACATCGCCATGGCGCCCGAGGACCTGGCCAGGGCGGGGTTGGACCGGCTCGGACAGCGGTGGGGTTGACCCTCACCAGGACGGCCCGCTTCCGCAGGGAGGCGGGCCGGTCGGCGCGAGGAGGCCGGCCATGACGGATGACGTACCCGAATGCAGACAAGGCTGGTGCGGCCGGGTCGGCGTGGTGACCCCGCACTTCGACCTGATACCGGAGTTCGAGCTGGCCGCGATGGCCCCGGCGGGCATCTCCATCCATGCGGCCCGGGCCCAGTTCGGCGTCGCGGCCGGGGCGCGGCTGGTGGGCGCGGCCGCCGTGCGGGCCTTCGCGGCGGGGCCCGGCGTGGACGATGCCGTGGAGCTGCTGGCCGCCGCGCCCCTGGAGGCCATCGTCTACGGCTTCACCAGCAGCAGCTATGTGGACGGGGCCGCGGGAGACGCGACCCTGCAGCAGCGCCTGGAGGCCAGGGCCGGCGGGGTGCCGGTGGTGGTGCCCTGCCGCGCCGCCGTCGCGGCCCTGGAGGCGCTGGGAGCCCGGCGGCTGGCGCTGATCCATCCGCCCTGGTTCCCGGACGAGACCGATGCCCTGGGGGGCGACTACTTCCGCCGGGCGGGCTTCGAGGTGGCCTTCCATGCCCCGGCGACGATCGCCTTCGACGAACTGCCGGCCGGCCAGCTGGGCGTGGACCCCGGGGTGGTCTGCGACTGGGTCCGCGCCCGGGTGCCGGCGGAGGTCGACGCCGTCTTCATCGGCGGCAACGGCTTCCGGGCCACCGCGGCGGTGGGGGCCCTCGAGCGGGCGCTCGAGAGGCCGGTGCTGACCGCCAACCAGGTCGCCCTCTGGCAGGCGCTCGCCCGGGCCGGCCTGCCGATGGCCTCGGCCCGCCATGGGCGGCTCTTCGCCCTGGGCGCCGGTCGGACGTGACGCGCCTCGGCCCGCCATCCGGGCGTCTCGCGACGAGCGGTCAACGCCGGCGGTCGCCGGTGCCGGCGTAGCGGGCCTCCAGCTCGGCCTCGGCCGCGAGGCTCTCGCGGTCGCGGAAGATGGTGGCCACCGCCAGGGGGTGCCCCCCGGCGAGGAAGCGGGCCGTGAAGTCGTGGGCGGCGGGGTCGCCGTCGGTCTCGATGCGCTCCCAGGTGGGGGCGTGGCCCACGTAGTTGATGCCGATCCCGTAGTGCTCGCTCCAGAAGAAGGGCACGGCGGGGCGGGCCTCCCCGACACCGAGCATGTGGCGGGCGGCGCGCTGCCCCTGGCGCTGGGCCACCACCCAGTGCTCGATGCGCACATGCTCGCCGCTCACCGGATCCGGCCAGCGGGCCGCATCGCCGGCGGCATAGATGCCGGGCACGCGGGTCTCCAGGGAATCGTCGACCAGGATGCCGTCCTCGACGTCCAGGCCCGCGGCCTCGGCCAGGGCCGTGCGCGGCCGCACGCCGATGCCGACGACCACCAGGTCGGCGTCCAGCCGGGTGCCGTCGTCGAGCTCCACCGCCCGGTCGGTGATGGCCGAGACCGCCCGGCCCAGGTGGAAGCTCACCCCCTTCGACTCGTGCAGCGCGCGAACGAAGTCGCCCAGGACGTCGCCCATGATGCGCGCCAGGGGGCGTGCCTCGGGGGCGACCACCCGGACCTCGAGTCCGCGGCTTCGCAGCGAGGCCGCCACCTCCAGGCCGATGAAGCTGGCCCCCACCACCACGGCCCGGCGCGCACCGGCCTCGACCGCGGCGATGATCGCCTCGCTGTCGGCGAGGCTGCGGAGATAGTGCACCTGCGGCGACTCTGCACCGGGGACCGCCAGGCGGACCGGCTCGGCGCCGGTGCCCAGCAGCAGGGCGCCGTAGTCGAGGGCCCCGCCGTCGGCGAGGTGGACCCGTGAGGCGTCGGGCTCGATCGATGCCACGGCGGTGCCCAGCCGCAGCGTGATGTCATGGCGGGCATAGAAGTCGTCACCGCGCAGCGGGATCCACTCGGCCTTGGCCTTCCCGGCCAGGTAGTCCTTGGACAGGTTGGGCCGGTCGCAGGGCGGCGCCGGATCCTCGCTGAGGATCGTCACCGGGCCGGCGTAGCCCTCCCGGCGCAGCGTTTCGGCGGCGGCTTCCCCGGCCGCCCCGCCCCCGACGATCACCACCGACGCCGGCGAGCGAGCCGGGCGCCGGGGCGCTCCGCCACCGACGGCCTCACGCACGAAGACGCGGTCGTCCACCACCTCGGTCCGCCAGCGGGGCAGATCGTCCAGCGCCGGCGCACCCAGGGCCTCGCCGCTGCCCAGGGCGAAGCAGGCGTGATGCCAGGGGCAGCGCAGGGTGTCGCCGACGATCCGTCCCTCGTCCAGCGGCGCACCATAGTGGGGGCATCGGGCCCCGACGGCATGCAACCCTTCCCGGGTATGGGCGAGCAGCACGGCCTTGTTGCCGACATGGCCGCGGATCGTCTCGCCCTCGGGCAGGTCGCTCAGGGGGATGCCGGCGGCCAGGTCGGGGCCGCTCGGCGTGGCGGCGGCACTCATGGCGATGTCCTCCTGTCGGGGCGCCTCCGGCGAGCCGGGAGCGCCGGGGTGGGTCAGCCCAGTTGGACGGCGATCCACTCCGCGTAACCGTCGATGAACGTCTGCAGGAAGCCCCGGCAGCGCTCGGTGGGTCGGCCATCCTCCTCGAAGAGCTGGTGGGCCTGGCTGAGATAGGTCTCGGGCTGCGGCATGCAGCGCACGTTCAGGTTGACCAGCGACTGGCGCAGGTGATGGCTGGCGCCGAAGCCGCCCTGCATCGAGGGCGAGGCGCTGATGACGGCGCCGGGCTTGCCGGCCCAGACGTTGTGCCCCGGCGGCCGGGTGCCGATGTCCAGGGCGTTCTTCATCGCCGCCGGCATCGAGCGATTGTGCTCCGGGGTCACGAACAGCAGCCCTGCGGCCGCCCGGATCCGCTCGCGGAAGACCCGGTAGGGCTCGGGGGAATCGTCATCGAAGTCCTGGTTATAGAGCGGCAGATCGCCGATCTCCACGATCGCCATGTCCAGGCTCGCCGGCGCCAGCTCGATCAGCGCATGGGCCGCCTTGCGGTTGAACGAGGCCTTCCTCAGGCTGCCGACGAGGACCGCGATGGGGGTGGGCTGACTCATGGGCTGTCCCTCCTGGGGGGAAGCAAGCGACATGAGTCACTATAGAAGCTGGCCGGTGACCATGCCGGGGCTACTGCCCCGCCTCCAGGCCATCCAGCAGCTTGCCCAGCAGGGCGTTGAGGGTCTGCTGCTCCTCCCGGCTCAGCGGCGATAGCGCCCGGGCCTCGTTCTCCACGTGTTGCGGCACGGCCTCGTTGACCAGCGCCAGGCCCTCGTCGGTCAGGCTGACCAGCATGCTGCGACGGTCCGCCGGGTTGGGGCGGCGCTCGATCAGCCCGGCCTTCTGCAGGCGGTCGAGCCGGTTGGTCATGCCCCCCGAGGACAGCATCAGCACCTCGAACAGCTGGGTCGGGGTGAGGGCATAGGGCGCGCCGGCCCGGCGCAGGGTGGCCAGCACGTCGAACTCGCTGAACTGCAGGCCCCGGGCCTTGAAGAAGGGCTCCAGGTACTGCTGGCTGAGGTGCCGGCCGATGACGGTCAGCTGGCCCGCCAGCTCCATGGGCAGCAGGTCCAGCTCGGGCATCTCCCGGCGCCACTGGTCGATGGCAACGTTGACTCGGTTCATGGCTCTTGCGACCTATTTATCTTTACGCTAAGATTCTTTGTATCGTGATACACGATGGCAAGCTATAGGAGCATAAGGATGACGAAGCCGACCCGGATGCACAAGCGGGGGCCGCGCGATGGCCTCAAGGCCCTGGGCTGCCTGCTGCTGGTGGGCACCCTGCTGGCGATGTCGCTGAGCGTGGCCAAGGTCGCCGACTCGGCGAGCCTGCCGCGGCTGACCTTCCTGATGGTGGCGTTGCTCGGCGCGAGCGGCGGCCTGCTGCTGCTGTCGCTGCCGCACCGCGCCGCCTGGCGGCTCGATCGTCGGATCTTCGAGTACGCCGCCGTCGCCGGGAGCCTGCTGGCCCTGCCCAATGCCCTCGGCTTCCTGGCGGTGCGCCACGTCGGCGCCGGCTTCATCTCGCTGAGCTTCGCCTTCCCGATCCTGGCGACCTGGGGGCTGGCCGTGGCGCTGCGCCTGGAGCCCCTGCGCTGGGACCGCCTGGGCGGCGTCTCCCTGGGGCTGGCCGGCGGCATCGTGCTGGCGCTGTCCAAGGCCGGCGGCGCCGGGGGCTCCCTGGGCTGGTCGCTGTTGATCCTGCTGATGCCGCTGGCCCTGGCCGCGGGCAACATCTACCGCACCCTGCGCTGGCCCCCGGAGGTGTCCCTGAAGTACCTGACCGCCCTGGTGCTGCTGGGGGCCGCGCTCAGCCTGCTGCCGTTCAGCCTGCTCCTCGAGCCCGGGCGCATGGGCGAGCTGTTCGCCTCCCCCGCGGCCCTGGGCCTGCTGCTGGGGGAAGTCGGCATCTTCACCGTGCTCTATCTGTTCTTCTTCATCCTGCAGCGGCTGGCCGGCCCGGTGTACCTGAGCCAGATCGGCACCGTCGCCGCGGTGATCGGCACCGCCGTGGCGGTGCTGGCCCTGGGCGAGCCCACGCCGCCCAACCTGCTGCCGGCGGCCGCGCTGGTGATCGTCGGCACCCTGGTCTTCCAGCGCGGCGCCCCCGGGCGCCCGGCCCGGGCGTCCGCCTCTGCCTGACCCCCGACCCACATCCCACACGGAGATCTCCCCATGTCATCGACCCCGACGCCCCTCCAGAGCGCCCTCCACTGGCGCTATGCCGCCAAGCGCATGAATGGCCGGCGCGTTCCCGAGGCCACCCTGTCGCGCATCCTCGAGGCGGCTCACCTGTCGCCGTCCTCCTACGGCCTCCAGCCGTACTCGGTGGTGGTCGTCGACGACCCGGCGCTGCGCGAGCGCTGCCGGCCCGCCGCCTTCGACCAGCCGCAGATCGCCGAATGCTCGCACCTGCTGGTGTTCGCCACCTGGCGGGCCACCGGCGAGGACGAGGTCGACGAGCTGATCCGGCTGATGGCGCGGGAACGGGAGATCGAGGAAGCCCGCCTCGACGGCTATCGGGCCACCCTCAAGGGCGTGGTCAACGGCTTCGAGAGCTCGGAGGCCCGGCGCCACTGGGCCGCCAAGCAGGCCTACCTGGCCATGGGCATGGCGCTGGCCGCGGCCGCCCTGGAGCGGGTCGATGCCACCCCCATGGAGGGCTTCGATCCGGCCGCCCTGGACGAGGCGCTGGGGCTGCGCGAGCGCGGGCTCGCCAGCGCCGTGGTGGTGGCGCTGGGCTATCGGGACGACGCCACCGACTGGCTGGCCGGGCTCAAGAAGGTGCGCTGGCCCCGGGAGCGTGTGATCCTGCACGCCGGTTGAGGCGCGCCGGGGCCACGGCGTGCGGCGGTGCCAGCCGCTATGCTGGAGGGTGGCACCGGACCCCGTGACAGGAGGTATCCCATGAATCGTACAGCGCTTCTCGCCATCCGGCTCGGCTCGGCCCTGTCGCTGACGCTGCTGCTGACCGCCACCACCCTGGCCGCCGAGGGTCGGGACCTGACCTTCCAGGGCGACGCCAGCTTCGGCGGCCCCCATGGCGGGCAGGCGATCCAGGCGGCGCTGGTCGACGTCGCCCGCGGCGAGACCATCGCCGTGGAGACCGGCGAGGTGGCCGCCTCCGCCGACCCGGCCTTCTCCTTCGTCTTTCCCGGCGCGCTGAGGGAGGGCGAGCGCTACGCCGTGCACTACTGGATCGACGCCAACTTCGGCGGCGGCAGCGCCGGGCAGTGCGACCCCATGCAGCACGACCACCAGTGGCGCGTGGCCATCGAGGCCGGCGCCGGGCCGGTGACCCACACCGAGACCCACGATCCCTCGACGCAGGCCGCCGTCTGCGACACCTTCCGCTGAGCGCCCGGGCGCTCAGCCCGCGGCGTCGTCCTCGACCCGGTTGCGGCCGCCCCGCTTGGCCCGATAGAGGGCCTGGTCGGCCCGGGTGACCAGGCCGTCGATGGCCTCGTCGCCCGGGCCGACCAGGGCGACCCCCAGGCTCACGGTCAGCGACCAGGGCAGGTCCTCGAGGCGCAGCGCCGCCACCTCCCGCCTCAGCCGCTCGGCGACCTCGCGCGCCTGGTCTCGATCATCGACCCGGAACAGGCCGATGAACTCCTCGCCGCCGAAGCGGGCGATGCAGTCGTCCTGGCGGCAGGTCCGGCGCCAGCCGTCGGCGACGGCCTGCAGGGCACGGTCGCCCAGGTCGTGGCCCAGGCGGTCGTTGATGGCCTTGAACTCGTCCAGGTCGGCGAGCACCACCGCGAAGGCCTCGCCGTCGCGCCGCCAGCGCGCGAGATAGTCGGCCGCCGCCTCGAAGAAGGCCCGGCGATTGGCCAGCCCGGTCAGCGGATCCGTGTAGGCCCGGTCGCGCATGACCCGCATGGCCTGCTCGAGCTCCCGGGTGCGTGCCCGGATGCGGTCCTCCAGGTGCCGGTTGGTGTGCTCCAGGTCCCGCTTGGCGGCCTTCAGGTCGGCCATCTGGCGGCTGACGGTCTGCATCAGGCCCAGGGTGGCGGTTTCCAGGCTGCGGATCTCGTCGTCGTGGCGATGCCGCGCCGGCCGCGTGAGCTCGACGCCCGCGGCGCCGGGATCGGCGTCGGACAGGAAGCGCGAGAGTCGCGTGATCGGGCGCAGGGTCAGGACATGGAAGACCGCGAACAGCACCAGGGCCAGCACCAGGGCGCGCAGGGTGCCGGTCAGCAGGTGCGTCAGCACCCGCCGGGAGAAGTCGTTGACGGCGCTGGCCGGGTTGAGGTCCAGCGCCAGGCGGCCGATCGCCTTCGGGCCCTCATGGCGCAGCGGCAGCTCGCGGCGTTGCCGGCCCCCGAACAGGCCGTCGCTCAGCGGCAGCCAGGTGGTCGCCGGCTCGACCCGGGTCTCGCCCAGCGACAGCGGGCCGGGCAGGCGCAGCACGCAGCCGTCGATGGCCGGGTGGGCGGTGAGGCCCTCGCAGACCACCCTCGCCAGTTGCCCGTCCAGCTGCCAGGCCGCGGCGGCGGCGGTGCTCAGGGTGGTGGTCACCAGCTGGTCCAGCTGGGTCGTCAGCGAATCGCGGTAGGCGCGATAGTCGACGGCGATTTGCAGGGCCGACAGCAGCCAGCCCACCCCTAGGGCGACGATCAGCACCAGGCGCACCTGGCGCCGGGCCAGGCGGCTGCCCAGCGCCGTCCGGATGCCGCGGCCCAGGCGGCGCAGGCGTTCAGTCGGCATGCCCGCTCTCCTCGTCGAGGGCCGCCAGCAGGGCCGGCAGCGAGAAGTCGTAACCCGTCCGCTCGGGGTGGTGGTGGCGGCTGAAGGCGCGGAAGTCCAGGCGCGACCAGTCGCGGTCGGCGAGCAGCGCGCGCAGCCGCGGCGGCACGGGCGCGGTGAGTCCGGCCATGGGGAAGCGCAGGTGCCGGCTGCCGGCAATCGCCGGGATGCCGTGGTGCAGGTCGTGCAGCAGCACCATCGCCCAGGCGCCGGCCAGGAAGTGGCCGCCATGGGTCATGACCAGGGTGCCGTCCCGCAGGTGCGTCAGGGCCGCGGCGGACCAGTTCATGCCGACCACCGCGAAGTCGCGCCCCGGGACCAGGCCGTGGGCCTCGGCGGCGGCCATGGCGCCCAGCGCGATGGGGTCGTTGGCCGCCCAGACGGCATCGAAGCGGCGGCCGGTGCGCAGCCAGGCGTCGATGCGCCGGTAGGCCTTCTCCCGGGACCAGTCCACCGTCAGGCGGCGCACCTCCTCGATGTCCGGGGCCGTCGCCAGGGCCTGGTCGAGCCCGGCCAGGCGCCGCGTGGAGGCCGGGGTGGCGGCATCCCCGGCCAGGGTGATCAGCGTCAGGCGATCCCGCTCGGGCGCCAGCTCACGGGCCGCCGCGAACAGCGCCGTGGCCATCTCGCGGCCGGCTCGGGCGTTGTCCGGGGTGAGGCTGCCCAGCCAGTGGGGCAGCTCCCGGCCGGGGCGGCCGACCCGGGCCTCCTGCGCGGGCGTCAGGGTGCTGAGCAGCAGGAGGGTGGGAATGCCGCGGGCGTCGGCGGCCGCCACCAGGTCCGCCGCCTGGCGGTGCTCGTTGACCAGGATCAGGTAGTCGGGGCGCTCGGCGGCGTCGATGGCCGCCCGGGCGTTGGCGCGCATCCGCGGCCACTGCCGGTCGGCGTGGCTGATCTCCAGCCTGATGCCCAGCTGGTCCGCCGCGGCGCGCATGGTGTCGCTCACGCCGCGCCAGAACCCCTCGGCCGCGAAGCCCGGGTTCACGAAGCGGACATGGATCGGGGGCGCCGGGTCGGCCGGCGCGGGGCCGGACAGGCCCAGGCACAGCAGGCAGGCCAGCAGGCGCAGCTTGGCTCTCACGATGGCGGCTCGCTTGTCAGGGAACGGGCCGGCAGGCCCGCGCGTCGGCCGCCCGACGCGCGGCGCCGGGCGGGAAAATCGCGCATTGTCTATCGGTCAGGCGTGGGCTTCAATCCGGCCGTGACTCACGCTCGCCGGGCTCAGAGCTTCACCTTGCCGCGCAGGGCCTTGGTCTTGCCCTTCTTGACCTTCTTGTCGACCCGGCGGCGCTGGGCGCCCTTGCTGGGGCGGGTCGGCTTGCGGGTCTTGCGCTGCTGGATGGCCTGGCGGATCAGCTCGCGCAGCCGCGCCAGGGCGTCCTCCTTGTTCAGCTCCAGGGTGCGGTGGCTCTGGGCCTTGATGACCACCACCCCGTCCTTGCTGATGCGCTGGTCGGCGAGCGCCATCAGGCGTTCCTTGTAGAAGTCCGGCAGGCTGGAGGCGGGGATGTCGAAGCGCAGGTGGACCGCCGAGGACACCTTGTTGACGTTCTGTCCGCCGGCGCCCTGGGCGCGGATCTGGGAGATCTCGAGCTCGTGGGCGGGGATCTCGACGCTGTTGGAGATACGCAGCATGGCAACCTCGTTCGGCTCAGGCCCGGTGGCGCAGCGGCGCGAGCAGCTCGCCGAGCCCGTTGTGGTCGATTTCGTGCATCAGCGCCAGCAGGCGGCCGATCTGGCCCTCGGGGAAGCCCTCCCGGGAGAACCAGGCGAGATAGGGACCGGGCAGGTCGGCGATCAGGGTGCCCTCGTACTTGCCGAAGGGCATGCGCAGGGTGACCAGGCGTTGCAGGTCCTCGGGTTCCACGGGGGCCTCCTCGTCGGCAAATGGAGCGCAGCTTACGGCACCGGGCGGTCGGCGGCCAGGGCGGGCGTGTTAGGCTGGGGCCGATTCATGCGATATCAAGGAGCAAGCCCATGACGACCCTGGTGATCGGCGCCAACGGCCAGATCGGCCGCCAGCTCTGCGCCCTGGCCCACGACGCCGGCCTGGCGATCCGGGCCATGGTCCGCGACCCGGACCAGGTCGCCTGGTTCGAGGCGCGGGGCATCCCCGCCGTGGTCGCCGACCTGGAGGGGGACTTCGCCCATGCCCTGGAGGGCTGCGACGAGCTGGTGTTCACCGCCGGCTCCGGCCCGCACACCGGGCCCGACAAGACCCTGCTGATCGACCTGCACGGCGCCATGCGCGCCGTGGACCTGGCCGCCGAGCGGGGCCTGCGCCGCTTCGTGATGGTCAGCGCCCTGCGCGCCGAGGATCCCCAGGCGGCGCCCGAGAAGCTGCGGCCCTACATGGCGGCCAAGCGTGCCGCCGACGCCTATCTCGCGGCCTCGCCGGTGCCCCGGGTGATCCTCAAGCCCGGCCGACTGACCGATGCGCCGGCCAGCGGGCGTGTCGCCACCTCGCTGGCCGAGGCCGGCGGCGACAACACCGTGTCCCGGGCCAACGTGGCCCGGGTGCTGTGCCACCTGCTGCAGGCGCGGGAGCTGGTCGATCGCGACATCCACCTGCTGGACGGCGAGCGCCCGATCGCCGAGGCGCTGAACTGAGGCCGCGAGCCGCTCAGGCCACCAGCACCCGGTTGCGGCCCGCCAGCTTGGCCCGGTAGAGGGCGCGGTCGGCGCGCTCCAGCAGGCGGTGGCCGGTCGCGTCGGCGTCCAGGGCGGCGATGCCGGCGGAGAGGGTCAGGGTCAGCCCCCGCCGGGTCAGGGTGGCCGCCGCGAGCCGGGCGCGCAGGCGCTCGATGCCGTGCTCGGCCTCCGCCGGGCTGGCGCCGGGCAGGATCGCCAGGAACTCTTCGCCGCCCATCCGGGCGATGACGTCGTAGCGGCGCAGCTCGGCGCGCATCAGCTCGGCGGCGGCCTGCAGCGCCTCGTCGCCCACCCCATGGCCGTGCCGGTCGTTGATCTGCTTGAAATGGTCGAGGTCGAGGGTGGCCACGCACAGCGCGGTGCCGTGGCGGCCGCTGCGGTCGATCTCCTCCTCCAGGCGCTCCATGCCGGCGCGCCGGTTGAGCAGGCCGGTCAGTTCGTCGTGGCGGGCCAGGAAGTCGAGGCGACGCTCCAGGGCCTTGCGCTCGGTGATGTCGGTGATGAAGGTGACCTTCTTCACCCCGCCGGCATCGTCCATGATGCGCGCCGCCTCGGCGATGATGCTGCGCGTCTCACCGTCGCGGCGCACCACCTCCCATTCCTCGCGCAGCTCGTGGAGTTCCTCGCCCTGGATGAAGCGGCGGTGCAGCTCGCTCAGACGCTCGCGCATGGCTTCCGGCACCACCAGGGTGAAGTGCCGGCCCAGCAGCTCCTCCTCCCGGTAGCCATAGAACTCGCAGTAGGCCGGATTGACCATCTCGAAGATACCCGCGTCGTTGGTGATGCAGATGCCGATGGGCGCGGCGTGGACCAGGCGCGGCACGTTGTCGGGGTGGGTCAGGGTCAGCGGCATGCGGCGCTCCTCTGGTGGGGCGGCGGGGCGTAGAGGGCATCGATGCGCTCGGCGGGGTCCTCGGCCAGGGCGTCCAGGGCCGGGCGGGCGAAGTAGTAGCCCTGCTGCAGCGGGATGCCCGCTTCGAACAGCCAACGGGCCTCCTCGGCTTCCTCCACGCCCTCGGCGATCAGGGTCACCCGCAGCGGCTCGGCCATGGCGACCATGGCGCGCACCAGGGCCTGGCGGCGGGGATCCCGGTGGCAGTCGCGCACCAGCTGGCGGTCCAGCTTGAGCTTGTCGGGCTGCAGCTCGGTGAGCATGTCCAGGTTGGCGTGCCCGGTACCGAAGTCGTCCAGCGCCACCCGGAAGCCGATGCGGCGGTAGGCCTCGATGATGTCCTGCAGGTGCTCGCGGTCGGGCACCCGTTCCGACTCGACGATCTCGAAGATCAGCCGCTCCAGGGGCCAGCCCACCCGCTGCGAGACCTCCAGGGTGGCCTGCAGGCAGGCCTCGGGCTCGTAGACGGCGTTGGGCAGGAAGTTGATGGACAGCGGCACCGGCATCTCCAGCCGGCTGGCCTGCTCGATGGCCCGCACCCGACAGGCCTGGTCGAAGCGATACAGCAGCCGGTCGGTGACCCGCTCGAGCACCTGGCCCGCCGGCTCGCCGTTGGGCCCCCTCACCAGGGCTTCGTAGGCATGGATCTCGCGGCGCCCAACGTCGATGATCGGCTGGAAGGCCATGGTGATGTCGAAGGGCAGGTCGCCCTCGCATCGCTTGCAGTGTCCGGCCACCCTTGCGCAGTGTCCCATGGAAGTTCCCCGTCGGTTGCATGGCCGCCCCGGGCCGGCGAGCGGCGGAGCGGGGTTGCGGCGTGTTTTTCCTGCATTCTTGTACATGCGGAGATTTTGTACAAGTATTGCCGCGAACCATGCCCCTCCGGCGTTCCCCGGGCGACGGCGAAAGCCGGGCGGGATCACGCCCCTGGCCAGCGGCGCGCTGTCGCGACAGGATGGGCGCACTTGCCACTGCCCACGGAGAGGCCGATGACCGATCCCGATGCCGACCTGGCGGAGCGGGCCCGCGCGCTGCTCGGGCGCGTCCCTGCCCAGGCCCTGCCGATGACCTACCAGCAACTGGCCGAGGCGCTGTCGCTGGCGCCGCCGCGCACCATTCGCCGCGTCGCCGAGGCGCTGGAGATCACCATGCGCGAGGATGTCGAGGCCGGGCGACCGATGATCGCCGCCCTGGTGATCGGCCGACAGGGCGAGGGCCTGCCGCGCCGCGGCTTCTTCGAGCTGGCCGCCGAGCTGGGCCGCCTGCCGGCCGATCCGGCCGCCCAGGCGGCGGCCTGGCGGGAGGAGTATCGTCGGGCGCTGGCGGCCCGGGGGTGAGCGGGGCGCCTCAGGCGGGCGCGGGGGCCTGGCAGACATCCACCCAGTCGGCCTCGACCAGGGCGGCCAGGCGCTCGGGGGCCAGGCGCACCGCGCTGTGCCGGGCCCCGGCGGCGGGCAGCACCGTGTCGAAGGCCCGCAGCGAGACGTCGCAGTAGACCGGCAGCGGGGTCGCCAGGCCGAAGGGGCAGACGCCGCCCACCGGATGGCCGGTCAGCGCCTGCACCCGCTCGGCGTCGAGCATCCTGGCCTTGGCCGCGAAGGCGTCGCGCAGCTTGCGGTTGTCGAAGCGGGCCTCGCCGCTGGCCACCACCAGCACCTCGCGCTCGCCGACGCGAAACGCCAGGGTCTTGGCGATTTGGCCGGGCGCCACGCCGTGGGCCTCGGCGGCCAGGGCCACGGTGGCGGTGCTGGTGTCCAGCTCGAGGATCTCGATGTCCGGCGCCCGCTCGGCGAAGAAGGCGCGCACGCTGTCCAGGCTCATTGGGGCTCCCTGTCGGATGATCAAGGGCTCGAGGATACCCCGGGGCGGCCCCGCGGTGGAGAGGGGCGGAGGGGAACGGCCGCCCGGCGGCGGGCGGCCGGGGAGCGTCACATCTGCTCGGCCAGGTAGTTCTCGCGGCCCACCAGCTTGATCAGCCGCAGCTGCTGCTCCAGCCAGTAGGCGTGGTCTTGCTCGGTGTCGCTGAGCAGCTGCTGGAGGACGGCGCGAGTCTGGAAGTCGCGTTCCCGCTCGCACAGGGCGATGGCGGCCTTCAGGGCGTCGCCCACTTCGTACTCCAGCTGCAGGTCGTTGCCGAGCATCTCCTCCACTGTCTGGCCGATGCGCACCGGGGTGCGGGTGTGCATGTCCGGCGTGCCTTCCAGGAACAGGATGCGCTCGATCAGCTGCTTGGCATGGCCCTTCTCGTCGTCGAACTCGTGGGCGATGCGCTCGTGGAGCTTGGCCAGCCCCCAGTCGGCGTACATCTCGGAATGGATGAAGTACTGGTCCATGGCGGCCAGCTCGGCGGCGAGCAGGCCGTTGAGGGCGTCGATGATCTCTTGGTTGCCTTTCATGGGATCCTTCCTGAGCCGGGGGGATTAGCCTGGCATCCTAGTGCGGGCCTCGAGGTTGGTCAATTTTTTCCGGTATTTCAACAAGTTGAGACTATCTTTGCGTGCGATTCGCATTTTGCTTCCGGCCCTCAGGCCGGCGAGGGCACGCCGAAGACCCGCTTCAGGTAGTGCACATAGCCGGTGTCCCGGGACAGCGTCTTGCCGGGGGCATCGGAGAGCTTGGCCACCGGCTGGCCGTTGCAGGCGACCAGCTTGATCACCATGTTCATCGGCGTCACCCCGGGCAGGTCGCAGGTCAGGCTGGTGCCGATCCCGAAGCTGGTGCGGATGCGCCCGTCCAGGGCGGTCTTGATCGCCATCGCCGAGTCGAAGGTCAGGGCGTCGCTGAAGATCAGCGTCTTGCTCCTCGGGTCGATGCCCAGCCGCTGGTAGTGGCGGATGCACTTCTCGGCGAACACCATGGGGTCGCCGCTGTCGTGGCGCAGGCCGTCGAACAGCTTGGCGAAGTACAGATCGAAGTCCGCCAGGAAGGCGTCCAGGGTGATGGTATCGGTCAGCGCCACCCCCAGATGGCCGCGATACTCCTGGACCCAGGCCTCCAGCGCGGCGCGCTGGCTGTCCACCAGGCGGCTGCCCAGTTGCTGGTGGGCCATCACCCACTCGTGGGCCATGGTGCCCATCGGCGCCAGGCCGTGGCGCCGCGCGATGTCGACGTTGCTGGTGCCCACGAACTGCCCCGGGAACTCCGTGGCGAGCACCTCGACGATGGCTTCCTGCACCGGCTGGGAGAGCCGCCGCCGGGTGCCGAAGTCGGCCAGCCGGAAGTCCGCCAGCTGGGCCGGCGTGTAGTCCCGGCGCAGCCGGGCCAGCTTGTCGCGCAGCCGGTCGACGGCCTGGTCGACCCGCGCCCCGGGGTGGAGGGTGTGATTGCGCACCTCGCTGATGATCGCGAGGATCACGATCTCGAACAGGATGCTGTGCGTCCAGGGGCCGTCGATGACGATGCACAGCTCGCTGCCCTGCATGTGCAGGTCGACGTACTCGGGGCGGAAGCGGTACAGCTCGAGGAAGCGGATGAAGTCCGGCGACAGGTAGGCGAAGCCGCCCAGGTAGGCCGACTCCGCCTCGCTCAGCGACAGCGCCGCCAGGGCGTCGATCTGCTCGCGGATCGCGTCCAGGTAGGGGCGCAGGTCCTCGGCGTCGCGGCAGCGGAACTCCCAGGTCACGCTGGCGTTGGGGTACTTGTGGTGGACCCCCTGCATCATGGTGAGCTTGTACCAGTCGGTATCCAGCAGCGAGGTGATGATCCGGCCCGGGGCGCGGTAGGTGGCCGCCATCTGGGGCTCCTGTGATGGGGGAGTGGGCACCGCCCGGGGCTCAGGCGGCGGGGATGGTGAGGCCGCGCTGTACGGCCGGACGTTCCAGGAAGGCGGCGAGCACGCGCTGGACGTTGGGGAAGTCGTCGATGCCCACCAGCTCGCCGGCCTCGTAGAAGCCGATCAGGTTGCGCACCCAGGGCCAGGTGGCGATGTCGGCGATCGAGTAGGGCTCGCCCAGCAGCCAGTCGCGGTCCGTCAGGTGGGCGTCCAGCACGCCCAGCAGGCGCCGTGACTCGCCCACGTAGCGATCCCGGGGGCGCTTGTCCTCGATCTCACGGCCGGCGAAACGGTTGAAGAAGCCGACCTGGCCGAACATCGGGCCGATGCCGCCCTTCTGGAACATCAGCCACTGCAGGGCGTGGTAGCGGTCCTGCCCGGCGCTCGCCAGCAGCCGGCCGGTCTTTTCGGCGAGATAGACCAGGATGGCGCCGGACTCGAACAGCGGCAGCGGCCGCTCCTCCGGCCCGTTCGGGTCGAGAATCGCCGGGATCTTGTTGTTGGGGTTCAACGACAGGAACTCGGGGGAGCGCTGGTCGCCGTCCTCGAAGCTGACCCGGTGGGCCTCGTAGGGCAGGCCGATCTCCTCCAGCATGATCGAGACCTTCACGCCGTTGGGCGTGGGCAGCGAGTAGAGCTGCAGGCGGTCGGGATGGCGGGCCGGCCACTTGCCGGTGACGGGGAAGGCGTTCAGCTTGGTCATGGGAAGCCTCGTGTGCGGGGTGGCCCGGCGAGAGGGAGCCGAGCATGCGGGAAGCGAGCCTCCGATGATAGCGCGTGTATTATTGGGCCGCGAACCAGATGCCGGCCGTCGTCGGCGGGGCGCGGCCGGGCCTTAGCCCTCGCCCAGCCGCGTTGCCAGGGCCTCGAGGAAGGTCTGGATGCGCGCGGCGTTGGTGCCCAGGTCGCTCTTGCCGATCCGCGAGGCCGAGCGCATGTCCACCTCCACGCCATCGGCGGTGGGCGTCAGGCGGATGACGACATCGTCCTGGAAGCCGAACCAGCGGGTGGTGGCCACCGCCTCCAGGCGCCGCTCGCCGACCGCGGCGATCGCCCAGCCGCGCTCCCGGGCCAGGGCCTCGGCGGCGTCGCGCACCTCGGGCAGCGGCCGCTCGAAGCGCCGCGGCCCGAGGTTCGGGTAGCCGGCGCGCTGGGCCTCGGCGAACGCCTCGGGATAGGCCAGCGCATTGGGGGCCGCCCGGCGAGCCTCGGCTAGGGCCTCGAAGGCCGGCGGCGCGGCGAGGTCGGTGGTGATGTCGTGGATCGGCGGCACGCGGCGGGCCAGTTCGCGCAGCTGCAAGGGCTGGGCGACCATGGCCACCACGGCGGCGACCACCAGCGCGCCCACCAGGGCCGGCCGGCCGCGGCGGCAGAAGCCGGCGACCAGGAAGGCCAGCGCGCCCAGCCCGGCGGCGCCCACGGCCAGCAGGGCGCCGCGCCGCAGCAGCGAGAAGGACTCGCCCAGCGACAGCCAGTCCAGCCGGTAGGCCGGCCCGGCGCCGCCCATCAGCGCCGCCGCCACGGCGAGCAGCAGCACGGCCAGCCAGGCCAGCGCCACGGGCCAGCGGCCGCCACGCGGGCGGGGCTTGAAGGTCAGGGACGACATGCGGGCTCCTTCCTCCCTCGGTGACTCGCGATGGCCCCTCAGGATAGTGCCCCGGGCCCGGTCTGCCGATCCCCCATCGGTCGACGGCGCCGGAGGCTTGTGCCGCGCGGGCCTTCGGTGCTCCCATGACCGGGGCGCTCGGCGGCGGCGCCGAGCGCGTTTGCCCGCCGCCCGCGCAGGATGGCAGCTATTCTAGGATTCCGGATTCGGGAGGGGATGCATGGTGATCGACCACGATGGCGGTATCGGGCGGCAGGGGGCGGTCATCGCCCCGGGGGTGGCGGCATGAGGACACTGTCGAGCACGAGTTTCGCGATCTTCGGGGCCGCGCTGATCGCCATCAGCTACGGGCTCGCGCGCTTCGCCTTCGGCCTCTTCGTGCCCCCCATCCGCGACGAGCTGGCCCTGACGCCCTATGTGATCGGCATCATCGGCGCGCTGCCGCTGATCAGCTTCCTGCTGGCCACGGCGGTCGCGCCGCTGGCCACCGACCATATGGGCGCCCGCAACGCGGCGGTGCTCTCCGGCGCCTTCGGCACCGCCGGCCTGGCGATGATCAGCCAGGCCGGCGACGCGCTCTGGCTGGGCGTGGGGGTGTTCGCCTGCGGTATCTGCACCGGCCTGATGATGCCGGCGCTCACCGCCGCCATGCAGGCGCTGGTCAAGCGCTCGATGCACGGCCGCGTCAGCTCGGTCATGAACGCCGGGACCAGCATCGGCGTGATCGTCGCGGTCCCGACGGTGCTGTTCCTGGTCGGCGCCTGGCGGCTGGCCTACCTGTCCTTCGCCGTCCTGGCCGGGCTCGGCGTGATCGGCGCCTGGTTGTTCCTGCCCTCGGTGTCGCGCATCACCCCGGGCAACGCCGCGCCGCCGCCGCCGCTGCGCGAGCTGCCGTGGTCGCGCCTCGTCAGGCTCTCGCTGTTCGCCTTCGTGATGGGCTTCGTCTCCTCGGCGTACTGGATCTTCGCCCCCGACCTGGTGGTCACCCTGGGCGGCCTGCCGTCCGGCGCCACCGGCTGGCTGTGGCTGGCGGTGGGCATCGCCGGCCTCGGCGGCGCCGTGGTGGCCGACCTGGCCGATCGCAACAATCCCCCCATCACCCAGGCGCTGATGCTGATGATGCTGGCGGCGAGCCTGGCGCTGCTGGCGGCGAGCCCCGGCCAGTCGTGGCTGGCGGCCTTCTCCGCGCTGGTCTTCGGCCTGGCCTACATGAGCCTGACGGGCCTCTATCTGATGACCGGCATCCGCCTGCTGCCGGGCCGGCTTTCGGTGGGGCCGGTGCTGCCCTTCATGGCCGTCTCGCTGGGGCAGGCGACCGGCTCGCCGGTTGTCGGCGGGCTGGTCAATGCGTTCGGCTACGCCGATGCCTTCGCCATGTTCGCCGCGCTGGGCATCCTGGTGGCCATCCTGTCGCCCTTCTACCCGGGCCATATCGCCCAGGCCGAGGAGGAAGAGGAGGAGGATACCGGCCTGCAGGCGGCCTACGACCACCAGCTCCAGAACGAGGAGGGCGAGCCGCTGGAGGAGCCCGCCGAGGAGGAGCCGGAGAAGCCCGCCGTCCACCCCTGAGGGCGGCGCCGTTGCTGGTTGAGCGCGGCTTCGCGATGCAGCGGGAACGCCACGGGCCCGGCTCAGGGCTCGGCGCGCTCGAACGCCTCGGGATAGCGCCGCTTCGCCCGCAGCAGGCGCCAGATGGTGATGGCGTTGGTGATCACCACCAGCGCCTCGGCCAGCGAGCCGCCCACCGCCCCCACCAGCAGGTGGCTGAGCAGCCAGGCCAGCGCCGCCAGCCCCAGCATCACCCGCATGGCAATGCCGCGCAGCAGGAACATGCCCAGGGTGCCCAGCACCATGGCCACCAGCGCGGGCAGGTCCGCCCAGCCCTGCCAGGTGACCAGCGCGGCCACGCCGCCGGCCGCCAGCACGCCGGCCATCACCGCCCGGCTGCCCGGGTAGCGGCGGGCCAGGGCGATGCGCGCGATCACCAGCACGGTCAGCGCCGCCGCCGTCCAGCTCTGCAGGAACAGGAACTGCAGGGCGAAGGCGACGTTGGCCGAGATCAGCAGCACCATCAGGCGCTCGTCCCGCTGGCTGGCGAAGGCGGCGATACACAGCAGCAGGGCGGCCAGGCCGGCGACCTGGCCGGCGAGGGCGGCGGGACTCTCCAGCATCGGGCATCCTTTCCGTGATCGGGCGCCCAGCATAGCCGCTGCGGCGACGGTTGACGCAAGCCGACGCCGCCGCGCATCTTGGCGGGACCCCACCACGCAGGACGCGACATGGACACACTGCTCGATGCCGGCACCCCGGTGACCGAGGCGGCGCTGGCCGCCATCGCCCACATGCCCACCGCCAGCCTGCCGGCGTTGATGGACGACGCCTTCGCCCGGCGGCTCTCCGACGCCGACTTCATGCGCATCGCCGTGTGGCTGGCGCAGAAGAGCTACGACGAGGGCGGCTGCCCCATCGGCGCGGTGATCATCGACGACGACAGCCGGCGCATCCTCGGCAAGGGCCACAACACCCTGGTGCAGGAGAATCATCCCTACCACCACGGCGAGACCTCGGCGCTGCGCGACGCCGGGCGCCGCGACTTCGGCCGCACCACGCTGTTCACCTCGCTCAGCCCCTGCGAGATCTGCGCCACCCTGCTCGCCATGCGCGGCTTCCATCGGGTGGTGGTGGGCGACGTCACCAACGCCTCGGGCACCGAGGCGATGCTCGAGGCCCGGGGCGTGCGCGTCGATATTCTCGAGGATGCGCGCGGCATCGAGCGCTACGCCCGCTTCCGCGCCGAGCAGCCCGAGCTGGATCGGGAAGACTGGCAGGGGCTCGCCGCCAGCCGCTGATCGGGAGCGCCGGCGAGCGCCCCGGGCTTACTTGAAGCGGGAGCGCGCCTTCTCCAGCGACTCGTGGAAGGCGCGCCAGGCGTCTTCCGCCCCGGCCCGGATATCGCCCCAGGCCTCGTCGCCGGCATGGCGCAGCTCGTCGAGCTTCCGGCGCATGTCCTCGCGCCTCGCCTCGAGCCGCTCGAGGTCCTCGTCGATGCGCGCCTCGGCCTCGGCCCGCCGGGCGCGCGCCTTCAGCTTGTCCACCTCGGCCTGCAGTTCATCCAGCTGGGCGCGCAGCTTCTGCTCGTAGGCGTTGCGGTCGCTCATGGGGCCACTCCTGTTCGTCTGCGGGTAGGGGAACCTTGAAGATAGCCCGTCGCGGGGCGTCGGGCGCATACGGCTCGAGTCACACCGACGTCTCGATCTCGAGTGCACGCTGCCGTGTTGCTCCGGCCCTCGCCGACCTTATCGGAATAGCCAGGGCGCATTGCCGACTCGATCCAGCGAAGTCCGGGAATACTCATGCTTTAGTGCTAGGCTGAAGATCAGATAACCATAGCGATGCCGCCAGTGCGCAGGGAGCCACCACGGCCATGGATACTCCGCCCCGTATCGATCTGCCCCGCATGATCGTTGACTAGTGATACCCGATGACTCCCTCCGTCCCGGCACCACGCAAGGGCAAGTGACCGAGAGTGCCTCGGCTCGAGCCTCTCGGAGAATGGAAACCACACAGCGTAGGGAGTGACTATGGGTACTGCAGCAGCCAGCCAGAACCTTCAATACGGTTATCCGACCCCCGGCCCCCAGGACCCTTCCGGACAGCGGGTCATGGATCATGTCTTCTTCCTGTCCAATGCCGAGTGGAAGGCCGCACGCGAGAGCAACCAATATGACTATGTGGTGGTGGGGACAGGCTTTTGCGCCCTGGGCTTTGCCCAGCGCGTCCTGGAGGCAAACCCTCACAGCCGCATCCTGATGGTCGAGCGTGGCTCCTTCTTCCTCCCGGAGCATTTCCAGAACCTCCCCCTGCCCTTCAAGGACACCCTGGGGGGCCTCTCCGAGACCTTCCCCTGGACCCTGTCCGCCACCACGGCCCTCGGGCAGGATGGCCCGGTCCGCTGGCAGCACGGCATGGTGCCGTTCTTCGGTGGCCGCTCCACGCTGTGGAGCGCCTGGTGTCCCCGGCCGAACGGTGACGAGTTGGCGGGCTGGCCGACGGCCACCATCGAGGCCGCACATCGTAACTTCGCGACGGCCGAGGCCCTGCTGCGCGTGCAGGACGCCGATCGGATCGACCTGGAGCGCAGCAAGGAAGAGCGACGCGTCATCGGGATGGGGAGGCCCGTGTATGGTCCCTTGCAGCATCGCATCCAATCGCTGCTGCGAGAGAAGGGCGAGAGTGTCGACGGCATCTACCGGACCCAGGCGGCCCCCCTGGCCTGCGCCTCGGAAAACGTCAACGGCATCGACTTCCAGAAGTTTTCCACGCCGGGCGATATCCTGGCGTTGGCCGATCGGCAGGCCAAGCTGAACGCCGCCGGTAAGGGGGCGAGGCTGGATATCGTCACCGGTTGCACGGTAGAGAAGATCCAGCAGCAGGAGATCGATGGAGCACGGCAGGCCACCGCCCTGGAAACCTCGCGTGGCGTGCTGCCCCTGGGAGAGGCCAAGCTGATCCTGGCCATGGGCACCCTGCCGCCCACCACGCTTCTGCGCAATTCCTTCCCCGACACCCAGGCGCTCGGCGAGCGCTTCTCCGCGCACTTCATCAGCTCCATCGTCGCGCGGGTGCCCAAGACCTCACTGGACCCGCAAGGGGAGTTCGGCGACCTGGAACTGAGCGCCTGCTACGTCGCCGGCGTGGCCGACGACAGCTACGAACAGCAATTCCATATTCAGCTATCGTCGCTGTGGGATGTGAATCCGGCGAAGAATGCCGGCAAGGCCCTGCGCTACATGCCGGATGTGGTGGCCACGGCCTCGCAGGCCCAGCTGCAGACCTCCGAGGGCTACGTGGTGTTCGTCTGCGCGGTGCTGGGCGAGCTGGATTACGACAACCCGGATTCCTGGTTCCTGCGCAATCGCCTGGACGGCAATGTCACCACCAACTCGCTGCTTCAGGTGAAGGAGAACTCTCAGGATTATCGGACCTGGGATGCCATGGACAAGGCCACCTTCGGCATCCTCGAAGAGGCCCTTTCACCGGAAGGCGCCGCTCAGGTGGAGTACTGGCATGGTGACCCGGATGAGGGGGAATGGAGCGCCGAGCGCCCCGGCCGGCACCAGCGACGGGTCGATGCCCTGGTGCATGAAAGCTCCACCCTGTATCTGGGAGAACAGGAGTCCGCCCCCGTGGACCTGAACTACCGCTTCAGGGGCAGCAATAACGTGTATGTGACGGGCGGCGGGCTGTGGCCGCGTGGCGGCTCCTGGAACCCGACGATGACCATGGTGGCCCTGGCTCAGGATCTGGCGGATAAGCTGGAGAGCGCCGGATAGCCGGGGCGTGGCCCCATTGCCCATGGCCGGCCGCCCAGGGGCGGCCGGCCATGGGCCGTCCACTGCCATCCTGCTGAGATCATCGGGGGCTGTCCCCGATGAACCCGAGGTGACGGATGAAGGTCAAGCGCATCATGGCCAACACGGCCACGCAGGACCTCGACGAGGCGGAGGCCTTCTACGGAGGTCTCCTGGGCCTGGAGCGGCTCATGGATCACGGCTGGTTTCGCACCTACGGCTCGGACGAGCGGATGCGGGTCCAGGTGAGCTTCGGCACGGAGGGCGGCTCGGGAACGCCGGTGCCGGATCTCTCCATCGAGGTCGACGATCTCGAGGCGGCGCTGGCGCGCGTCGAGGAGGCGGGCGTGCCCATCGAGTACGGCCCCGTCAGCGAGCCCTGGGGCGTGCGGCGATTCCATGTCCGCGACCCGTTCGGCAAGCTCGTCAACATCCTGCAGCACGAGTGATTGCGCCGGGGCAGGACCCGGGCAATGTTCGGTGACCCCGCGGTGCGCCGTCGTCGACCTGCCGCGGCCGAGCGCCGAACAAGGCCGCCGATCCCGAGCTCAGGGAAGGCGGGAAGTGCTCACCTGGATGCATGGCGGCATCATCGGCATCGGAGCGTCCTGCAAGCACCAGGTGACGCTGCCCCGGTGCAGGGTCGCCTCGCTGGAGGATCCCGCCGGGGGCCATGCCCGCCTGGAAGGAATGCCCGACGGGGCATCGACATCCCTCAGGATGACAGCCATCCCCGGACGCCCTAGGCTGGCGGCGAACCCCATGCCAGGAGCGACCATGGCCGAGCAGACCCCGCCACGCATTCGCCTGCATGCCCACGAGCGCCGGGTGCGCATCTATCACGGCGATGTCCTGCTCGCCGACACCCGGGCCGCCATCGAGCTGCGCGAACGCGGCTATCCCCACCGGCAATACCTGCCGCGCGAGGCGGTGGACATGGCGCGGCTCGCGGTGTCCGCCACCGTGACCCACTGCCCCTTCAAGGGCGACACCACCTACTATTCCCTGCCCGATGTCGCCGACGTGGCCTGGTGCTACGCGCAGCCGATCGATGCCATGCGCCCCATCGCCGGGCGCCTGGCCTTCGATGCCGCCAAGGTCACCCAGCGGATCGACTGAGCCGCGGGGCCGGGCCGGTGGACCGCCATGCCCTGCGCCCTTCGCGCGGGCGCGGCCGGGAGGGGAACGAGGCGCGCTCGCCGATGCGCCGAGCGCCGCGGCGGATCAGCGGTAATGGTCGAACAGGCCATGCCGCACCCGGACGCCGGCGTCGCCGTCCGGGGTGAGCCAGAGCTCGTGCGTCTTGTCGTCCTGGGTGAAGCGCACCCGGCAGACAGGGAAGCGGGTCGTGACGCCCGTCTTCGAGGTGGCCTCGACGCGCTGACAGTTCATGGTGCGTGCATCGGGGATCGTGGTCTCGGGATAGGGAAGCGTCGCCTCCAACAGTGACAGCACCAGTACCGCGTTGATGGCATGGGCCAGCAGGCCGATACGCGCCGGCCGGCGGCTGCCGACCCGCAAAACGCCCCATGCCCCGAAGGCGACGATCCCGAGCGTGATTCCGGCCGCCACGTAGCCGAAGGCCGACGGGGACAGCATCTGGAACGGCAGGGTGTCGTACCACGCCATGCCCAGCACGACCGGCATCACGAACATGGTCAGCGCCACCATCGCGCTCTGCCGCCCGCTGTCGTGTGCCCCGAACAGCAAGACCAGGTAGTTGGCGATCAGCAGCCAGGCGAACAGCAGGGCGATTAGCCCGCCGTAGGGCGCCACGATCACCAGGAAACCGGCGATGGGAAAACCGCAGGCCATCAGCAGGATGCCGACGCCCAGGCAGATGCCGGCGATCAGCGGCCCCCAGACCGGGAAAAGCCCCATTATCGCCCTGCCGATCAGGCGATTGGTCGCTTGCGTGACGCGGTTGAAGGGTTGGCGTAACGCGTACTGGGGGTTGAGCGACATGTCACCTCCTGTGAGCCTCCGGCCGTCCGTGCCGGCGGGGCTGGTCCGTGCCCCGGGCGAATCGTGAGCGCGCAGCATACGCCCGTTTCGGCTACGATCGCCAGCGACGTGGGAGCGACGCCTGGTGTCGCCGAGCCCCTGGCCATCGCCGCGGCTCGCCGCCCCTTCCGCGGGGCATGCCAGGCCCGCTCGCTGGCCCCGCGGGGAAGACGACGCCATCCCGGCTCGGCCCCGCGCCGGCGAGATCGCTTCGTCCTGTCGCGGGAGCCCCGGCCTTCTGCGTCACCGGTACCGGTGCTGCCAGCCCTTGACCGCGATCTGCTCCTTGAGCAGTTCCAGCATGTCCACCAGCACCTGCTCGGTGATCTGCTCGGTATGCGGGTCGGTGCGCAGCCAGGCATCGAAGCCACTCTCGGCCAGGTGCTCCACCAGCGACGAGAACTCCGCCGACTGCAGCCCCGCCAGCGCCTCGTCGACCAGCCGGCAGGCCAGGTCGGAGAACGAGGCCTCGAGCCCCCGGGCCACCTGGCCGCCCAGCGGCAGGCGCCCGAGGCGGCGGATCTCCGGGCTCTCCGCCAGGGTGCGTCCGACCAGGCCGTGCACGTAGCGCAGGGTGTCGTCGCGGTTGTGCTCATAGGCCTCGCCCGCCATGGCCTCCAGGCGCTGGCTGATCTCGTGGATCAGCGCCTGCTTGCGGGGCCGCACCACCCGCTCCATCACCGGGGCGGAGAGCCCGTCGCCGGCGCGGATCTCCTGCTGGACGTTGTCGAGCATGCGGATGGCGATGCGGTCGGTGAGCTCCTCCAGCAGGATGTCGTAGTACTTGGCGACCACGGAGTAGAGGTACCAGCGGCGCACGTCGATCAGGCCCAGCCGCTGCAGGCGGTGCAGCAGCGAGATGACCCGCAGGATGCGCAGCAGCCGGAAGCCGCCCACCGGGATGCAGCCGAGCACGTCGTACCAGTGCACGAAGGGGTAGAAGAACCAGCGGTGGTAGTGCCGCTCGGCGATGGCCACCGCCCAGCCCAGCAGCACATCGAGCAGGAAGACGGCCACGAAGGCCAGGTCGATGGTGAGGAAGTGGGCATGGATGTGCCGGTCGTAGGCGCCGTGCAGGCCGGGCGCCACGGCCTCGAAGGCGGCGTTCAACGGCGGCAGCAGGAAGAGGCTGTCGAACAGCAGCAGGGCCAGGTTGGCGATCACCAGCACGATGATCAGCAGGTCCCACACCAGGTGGGCCCGCTCCAGGGCGGGCGAGGTCGTGCGGGTGGCGGGCATGGCGCCTCCTTAGCGGTGCCGGAACGTTCCTTCCTCACCCAGCCTAGAGCGTCGCGGCGTTGGTGGCATGACAAGCATGCCCGCGCTGCCCCTTACGTTCGCAGCCCGGTTCGGCACGGTGAGAGTGCTCTTCGTGGGAGCGATCTTCAGATCGCGAAAGATGGCGGCACCCAGACAGGCGATGGCCTCGAGCCCTGTGGAAGCGGTCTTCAGATCCGGCGCGGCGCATCAGGTCTTCAGCAGGCCCTCACCGAGCGCCTCGCCCAGGCGGTCCACGGCGGCGGCCAGCTTCTCGTCGATGACGTGGAGATATTCCGTCCAGTCGTCGACGTGGTGCAGCTCCGCCTTGCCGTCCGAGATGCCGCGCAGCACGACCAGCGGCACCGAAAAGCGCGTGCAGGCGCGCAGGCAGGCATAGCTCTCCATGTCCACCATGTCGGCGGCGATGGCGTCGTAGGCCGCGCCCGAGACGATATCGGCGCCGGTCGAGAGCGTCGCCTCGCGAATCCCCGGAATGCGCAGCGGCAGGGACAGGGTGGCCGGCAGGTCGAGGAAGGGCGTGACGCCCTTCTCGAAGCCCAGCGGCGAGGCGTCCATGTCGCGGTAGGAAACCGACGTCGCCTGATAGACCGCGGTCTGCTCCAGCGCCCGGCTGCCCGCCGAGCCCAGCGACACCACCAGGTCCGGCCGCCGCCCGCGGGCCTCCAGCTCGGCCAGCGCGGCGGTGAGCTCCACCGCCGCCTCGACCGGCCCCACGCCGGTCATGAAGGGAGTAAACCTCTTCATGAGATGCGGGCCGTACTCGGCGTCCGCCGCCATCACGAAGAGCACGGAGTGGTTGCCCAGACGCGTCGGCTCGGCCACGCCAGGCTCACTCACGGCTTCGTCCCGGGAGTCGTGGGTATGGTGGTTCGTCATGGACGCTGCCTTTCTTGCCAGGGTTTGCTTCGTCCCAGTGTACTGTGTTGATCAAGCGGCCACAGCTGACGGGCAACGGTCCCGTAAGCGATGCCAGACGGCAGCAGGGTGACACACAGGAGACGAAGGATGGCGCATGCGGGAGTAGGCGTTGGCGTGCTGCTGGCACTGGGACTGGTAGCGATACTAGCCATGCAGGGGTGGCGTCTGGCGGATCGGCGAGCGGCAGATTCGGCATGGTCATCTCTGCAAGCGAAGGCGCCAGCGTCCGTCGAGGTGTTCGAAACGGCCATGGTCGAAGACCTGCCCGAGGCGGCGCGCCGCTATTTCCTCTACACCATCGCACCGGGCACGCCGCTCCACCGGGTCAGCGAGATTCACATGGCGGGCGAGATCGGGCTCGGCGACAAGGAAACGCCCGGCTATCGCCCGATGCGGGCCCATCAGATTCTGGCGCCGCCCCATGGCTTCGTCTGGCGGCTCGAGGCAGGTTCGGGCGCCATGCGAATGAGCGGCTCGGACGGGATGGTAGACGGTCGCTCCTGGACCCGCTTCTGGCTGAACTGGACGCTTCCCGTCGTCAGGGCGGGGAGCGACGAGGACCACCTGCGCTCATCGTTCGGTCGGGTGGTGGCGGAATCCGCATTCTGGGCGCCGGCAGCCTTGCTTCCCCAGCAGGGCGTGCGCTGGGAAGACACTGACGCGCCGGGCCGGGCCAGGGCGGTGATCACACACGGCAAGCTGGAACAGGCGATGGAGATCGCCGTGGCCGAGGACGGGCGGCCGCTCTGGGTCGAGATCCAACGCTGGAGCAATGCGAATCCGGAAGGGCAATGGCGGTACCAACCCTTTGGCGGCTATCTCGACGGCCATCGCGACTTCGGCGGATTACGCTTGCCCACAAAGGTCGAGGGTGGCAATCACTTCGGCACGGAAGCGTACTTTCCTTTCTTCCGCGCGAGGGTGGAAGCGATTCGCTTCCCGGAGCCATAGGGCTTCATCGTTTACCGGGCTCCGTTGGCCTGGTACCTGGGTCTGAACATCCATCGGTGCAGGACCGATTCCCGCAATGAGCGCAGCCCGGGATCAGGGGCTCATCGCCGGCACGAGCGGGGAGTCGAGCCAGGCCTATTGTTGCCGCAACGAACAGCGGGCGCGAGAACCTCTCAGCGGCCTCCTGTTTTCCCCGAGTTCATCGACAAGTCCTCCGGCTAGATGTGTAAACCCACCAGGTTGTTCACGGAAAGCCCCAGTCGGCTAACCGGAGGCTGATAGTTCAGGCTGGCATGTGGCCGATGCCAGTTGTACTGGTGGAGCCAGGCGGGCAGATGCTTGCCTCGCTCCTCCGAGCTCTCGTAGGAGCGCGCATAGGCCCACTCGCGCAAGGCGGTTTGAATGAACCGCTCGGCCTTGCCATTGGTGCGGGGCGTATAGGGGCGAGTGCGCTGGCGTTTCAGCCCCAGCCGCCGGCACAGGCGGTGGAATGCCTTGGATTTGTAGCAGGCACCGTTGTCGGTCAGCACGCGCGCGAAGCGAACGCCCAGCCCTCGGTAATACCGCACGGCCTCCAGCAGGGCATAACACGCACTCCAGCCGGTTTCATCGGGGTAGCGGGTGCCGTAGGCCACCCGCGAGTGATCGTCGATGGCGATGTGAACATACTCCCAGCCGGCGCCCGGCGTGTTCTGCTGGCGATCGCCGGTGACACGGTGCCCTGGGCGCTCGAAGCGACCGAGCTTCTTGATGTCCAGGTGCAGGAGATCCCCCGGCGCGTCATGTTCGTAGCGGTTCTCGGGGCGGGCAGGCGCCAAGGCCGAGAGACGGTTCAGCCCCTCGCGTGCGAGCAGTCGAGCGACCGTGCTGTGCCCGATGCCCAACTGCTCGGCGATCTGGCGGTAGGTCTGACGCTGCCGACGCCGCTCGATGACCTGCTCGAGGGTGTCGTCAGAGGTCGCATGAGGACAGCGGCGTGGGCGAGACGAGCGGTCCTGCAGCCCAGCCTTGCCCTCTTTCCGGTAGCGGCGCACCCACTTGTAGACGGTCCGTACACTGATGCCTTGCGCCTGGGCGACCTCCGCTGGCCGAAGCCCTTCGTCGATGACTCGACGGACCAGCAGGGCTCGACCATGAGGAGTGAGACGGGCATGCTTGTGGGTGTTCATCCGGGCCTCCTGGAGAGATTGGTTGGTTCGCATCTCCAGTCTTCCGGGTAGGTTCCGGATGAACAACCTACCGAGAGATCACAGCTAGATTATCCTTCTTGTAGGGCGTTCCTCCCGGAGCATTTCTCTCCGTCTGTCGCGCCAGGATCGAGCATGATGGTGGGCATGGCCCCTGTAGTGAGTGTCGTCATTATCGTGCTTGAAAAGGATGACGTATGAAGATCTGCAACGAATGAAGGGTGACGTTACCAGGCGTTAATCAGGGCTGATGAATCTAGTACACCAGGCCTCATCGAGGAAGTGGATGACCTGCCGATTGCGGAGGGGAGGGCGTAGCGATGAACGCAGTTGAACACTTGAATACCTATGCGGAAGGGTGGACCAAAGGCAATGCCGAGACGATTCTGAAGGCCGCCGCGGATGACTACACATTCGATGACCCCAATGTGGGCGTGGTGACCCGGGAAGCGTTTACGGAATACCTCGCCGGCTTGAAAGAGGCCGTTGCGGCGCAAGGGGACGGTCGAGTGCCAGACCCCTTGATGGAACTCACCGAGGTGCTCACTCATGAGGAGAATGGGGGGGTTACGGCTTCATGCTGGTGGACCATCCCGGGCACTGCGATCCAGGGAGCCGGACTCATCAAGGTGGACGACAGCGGCGTGCATTCCGAGGTGATCACCTATTACGCCAAGCCTGGCGGATGAAGGAGGTGTGAAACCACGATGGGGGCGATGAAGTCGCACGGCACGATCCGCAACGGATCGCGGTTGCCGGGCATTACTCACGCCTCTCCGGTCACGCCGGCGATCAGCGTCAGCGGCGACTCGACGAGTCAATCGAATGGACCAGGAGGCGGCGCCCTCGGCACAGTGCAGTTGGGATGATCGGCCCAGAGGCCTTCGAGGCCCGAAGTCGCGTAGGTCAGTGTTCAGAATCGTTGGGTAAGATCACACGACTCATGGGAAGACGCCCTTGCCCCGGATCGAGTGACAGCCTCCCCCATGTACCCTAAGCTGGTTGAGACGCCAACCAGCAAGGGAACTGCCGATGGCCGACCACTTCCTACCTCGCATTACCCTGCATCCGCACACTCGGCGGGTGCGTATCCTTGATGGCGATACCCTGATCGCTGATACCTGTAACGCCAGCGAATTGCGCAAGCGTGGTTATCCGCAGAGGCCTGACCTTCAAAAAGAGCTTCCACGAGCGGATGTGGATATGTCGAAGCTCTCCGTTTCTTCTGCCGTGACGCATTGACCGTTCAAGGGGGACACCACCTATTACTCGCTGCCCGATATCGACGAGGTGGCCTGGAGCTATGAACGGCCGATCGACGAGATGAGGGCGATTGCCATACGGCTGGCTTTCGATGCTGGCAAGGTAACGGAGCTTGTGGAGTGATATCGGTTATCGACCCAAAGCGGTCCTCCCTGGAAACACGGCATGCTCGTTCAGCCGTGTTATGAAGCCGGCATGATGATCGATGTTATGCTACCGAGTTATACTTGGTTTCTTTGAATTTCAAGAGGACGGATCGTGAATGGTATGCGGTATAACCTGAATTAATGTGCCGGCGCGTTCAAGTAAATAAATGTGCTGGCAGTCTAATGCCTGTTAGAAGTTCGAGGTGGCTGTGGCTGACTCCCGCGTAAGTCTAATAAAGACTAACCCCGAGGTACTGATTGGCAACCTTCGCGGGGAAGTCGGGGAAGCTATTACCAATTGGATAATTTTGAGGCAGCTAATCGGTTCAGCGAATCATCTGCAAGCTGATGATGTTCAGGCAGATATGAAGAGCGAAGGCCTCGCATTTATCTACGCAGTAAGAGATCGGATCAGCAATGACCTGGTGCTTACGTTGGCAGAGCTTTCGGAACAGAAGATCGGAAAAAACTACGTTCTATTTCTCGTCTGAAAAGCTAGGAACACGAACACTGCAGGACGAGGTCCAGGAGTTCAGACGGCTCATGGTGGCTAACAAGCTAAAAGAAAAAAGAAATCGTGAGATTGCTCATCGTGAACAGCCGGAAGAGTGGCCTAAGAAAGGTGATATCAGGATCACATATGCAACTCTAACTGTCGCTGTGGCGAAGGCGATTCGGCTGATGAGGAAAATTGATTCAGGGTTTTTGGGGAAATAAGCTCTTGTATAATGGCAAAAAAATGGTTCATCGCACTTTGCCGGGAAACGCGGCACGGATCTTCAGGAAGAAGTACGCCGTGTCGCGGTACCCATAGGCCATCCGCTTGATGACCTTGATCCGGTTGTTCATGCCCTCCAGCACGCTGGTGTTCAGTTGGTGCCGGGCGCTGGATACGATCCCGTCCAGATAGGGCGCCAGCTTCCTGGTGAAGCCGACCAGAGCTTCGATGCCACTGCCGAGGGCCATCTCGGACCATTCCTTCCAGGCATGGCGAGCCGTCGTTTCATCCTTGGCGAACCAGAGCGTCTTGAGCTGATCTTTGAGGACATAGGTCGTGGCCAGGGAAGCATTGGCGGCCAGCAGCTCCTCGAGCTTGATCGTCTGCTCGGGCTTCAGGTTGCTGGCATTGCGTAGTAACAGCCAGCGACTCCCCTTGATCACCTTGCGGGCTGCCTTGTCGTGCCGCAGCTGGTTGGCCTGGTCGACACGCACCCGGTCCATGACCTCTCGTCCGTACTTGGCCACCACGTGGAAACGGTCATAGACCACCTCAGCGTTCTCGCACTGTGCTTTCACCTCCTGATCGAACGCCGAGTTCATGTCCATGGCGACCGCCTCGATCTGCTCCCGCGCCTCACCCAGCCACTCGAAGAACGGACGGATCGCCTCACGGGATCGGCCTTCGCCGATCCACACGACTTGCTGGGTCTCGGCACAGGCGATCACCGTGGCGTAGCGCTGCCCCTTATGCAGGGCGAACTCGTCCATCATCAAGCGGCGGAGCTGCTTGGGGTCCGGGGTCGGCAAATCGCGTTGCAAGCGCTGCTTGTCGAGGGTCTTGACGGTATGCCAGCTCTGTCCGGTCAGATCGGCGACATGTTGGATAGGGAGCAGTGCCACCAGCCGTTCCACCCACTGACGCAGCGTATCGGTGACGGAGGACCGGCCGGGCAACCAGTCGATCCGCTCACGCGTTGGGCCGCAGACGGGGCAGCGCAGTCGCCGGACCGGAATGTCCAGCGACACTCGATAGATCAGCAGCGGCGCCTCCCGAACACGCCGGTAATGCACGTCATGCACCAGAAAACAGGCATGGTCACAACCGCTGCAGACCGGGGGCACATGAGGATCCGGTGCCAGCCGGATAAGCAGGGTATCGGCGTCGAGAAAGGTTTGCTGGACGGGGGTGAAGCCTTTCCAGAACAGGCAGAGCGGGGTAGCATCCATGGCAACGGCGGTGTCCGCAGGCTGTCGTTTTGGCGAATATCAGCTTATCCGGATTCACCGCCGTTTCTCTATTCTGCCTGCCCTCAAGGGCTCTACCCGTTTCACGCTGATCTGCGAAGAACCAAAAAAATGCGAGCAATGCGATATGACTTGGCTATGCCCGCACGAGCCAAATACCTGCTTCTTCCTCACATGGCGGGATAGCCGATAATTTCTAAAAAATGCAGGCAAGGGACGCTCCTGACGTCGCGCCCCTGCTGCTAGCGTTATATCAGTCCGCGCTGAGCGTCCGCTTCTGGCCGAATGGGGAATGTTAGTCTACCCTGATGATATGGATGAAGCAGATTATGCAGCAGAGCGGACGCCTTGCGGGGGTGATTCCGCTTTCTTTGATACAGGGGATTGCCATGCAAGATATAAGTCGGCTTGAGGTTGGCATGACCACAAAGATCGGCACGGATCAGGTGAAGAATCCTGAGGTGGGCAGGGAGTATGTCCGGGGGTTCGATTCTAACAGCTGGCTCTTGTTTGCCGAAGACCCGGCTGAGGATCGGCCAGTTGTTGTTCGCATTGATAGTATCGACGGCGATGTGTGTCACTGCACGGTCACAAGAAAGCTAAGTTGATAGCTGGTCTAAACCTTATGCCTGCTCTCGCCCTAGCTGACTACGGCTGCGTGCGAGCCGAAGAAATGTTGTCAGACCTCGATGGCAATACATTTCGCGATCAGATCAGCGACTGGCCGTCCGTAGTCGGCAAGCGGACGGCGCTTAAGTGCGGTTCGCTCAATGCTGTCGGGCCTGCAAGAACGTTCAGTGTTTGCTTTGCCTAACAGAGCGTCTTCCCTTGGCGCGCCGAGAGACGATTTGTTCTGGCGTTATACTAGCTGTTTGCGATTGACCGCTTTTGGCCGGATGCAGAGCATCAGGCTATATTGATTAAACTGGTGCGGCAGTTAATGACTAACGCGGGCTTTCCGGAAAAGGTGCTGCCGGTGTGGTCACCCGGGGCAACCATAGGCCCGGATGCCATCTCGGGGAGGCCCCTATCTATCCTCACACGGCGCCCGGCGTCAGTGGGGGATTCAACTAGGCTCCGCAGAGCGGAGCCATGAGGGAGATCATGAGTGAGTCAACTCCTCGAAAGTCCGCGTTGGCCTCCTCTGTCAAGCGTCTGGTGACGCGGGTTCCCATGAGCGTTCGCTGTGTAGCATTGTGCGCAGTGCTGGTATTTGCGAATCTTCCCGCCAGTGTCCTAGCCCAATCACCATGCTCGGGAATTCATGTAAAGATTCTGGACATAAACAACAGCACTGGAGCCGTAGCGTGCGCGCTTTTCGCATCGCCAGTGGGGTTTCCTACTGAATTTCTTCACTCCGCAACCAATATCATGGTAATAAAAATTCGGGATACACAGGCGCGTTGTGACTTTTTAAGCATACCGCCGGGGACGTATGCGTTGGCTGTCATTCATGATGAAAATATGAACGGAAAGCTTGACGCAAACTGGCTGGGGGTCCCCACGGAAGGCTACGGTTTTTCAAACGACGCAACAGCCAGGATGAGTGCACCTTCATTCGATGCCGCTAGTTTTCCATACGGTGGGCGAAACCTAGATCTGACGATCAGCTTGAATTACTGAGCGATCTTCTCATGGACACTGAAGAGTTCTTTAAATCCAGGACGCCCATTCAGAGATTGCTTCGCATAGCACGTCGCTCAAGCGGACGTCGGCTTTGCAGCCGCCGCTTAGCTTCCCCTTTCATATCAGTATATTCTTAATGTCTGCTATTCACCGAAAGCGGACCACCAGTGCAGGTTGAGGATAGTAGCTGAAGCTGATCTCCCCAATCCACTCACTCGCATCACCGTCTCTGCGCCGCGTCCATCAACTGGCCGCGGCCGGTTGATGGCGGTGTAGACCGCTTCCCGCGTCAGGACCTGCCATGATCGGCCCCTGCTGTCAGCTGATCTCGGGCCACGCGAGCTTTCATCAGTTCTGCATGGGAACGCGGTCATCCCACCGAAAGCCGATGCCGCCGCCCTGCCAGACTCCCTTGCCCTGGGGATTGGGGCCATAGATATCGACCTGAAGCGGCAGCCCGAAGCCTGGCGCCAGGTCATGAACGCCGCGCACGGTGCTTCGGTGCATGATCCGCAGGCCCTGCTGCTCGACCGGCAGATGGGCCTCGGGGGCGGCACGATGCGCCACGGCGAGGTTGTCGATGAACACGCAGTCGTTTTCCTGGTACTCGTAGGCGGTGGCGTAGCCGTTCTCCAGCCCGGCATTCAGGATGTCGTTGTACTCATGACAGAGCTGCGTCAGTTCATCGGCATTCAACAGGCGAAAGGCCTCCTCGTCGGGCAGCTTCTCGATCACCGCCCCCGTCATGCCCAGGTGCATCCAGATGCACTTGCGCCGAGAGGTGGGGTGCTCGTGCACCAGGGGGTGAACGGCGCCTGAACTGGAGTTCACCGAGGAAAGGCGACTCCAGTATGCCTTGCGATCCTCCGGGAGGGCGTCGTAGGCGGCACCCTGATGGGCGAAGTAGGTGCCGCCGCCTTTCTCGGCCGGCCGGATGATGTGGTAGCCCGAGTGCGAGAAAGGGGCCGTGTTGAAGCTGCCGTCATTGTGCCATTGCGGTCCCACCCCGGGGATGCCGTGACGACGGTCGTTCGAGAGGCGGAAGATATGCGGGTTGCCGCCAGGCGTGGCCGTGTGCACGCCATGGGTGCTGTGCAATTCCTTGCCGCCCCACCAGCAGCTGGCCCGGAGAAAGTCCTCGGGCGCCAGCGGGGTGTCGTTCTTGAAGACCAGGAACCCGCAGTTCGCCATCTCGCGTTCCAGGGCGTCGAGGACCTCGGGCGGCGGCGTCTCCCCGGAGGACAGGTCGATGCCCTGCACCTGCGCGCCCAGTGGGTCCAGCGGGGTGATGGTGCCGCCGAAGGCTTCGATGGTGGCCAGGCGTGACGGGGCCAGGGGCGGGAGTGTCGATTGACGGGATGGCAATGCCGACCTCCTGTGGTTGAGCGCGATGCCAGCAGGATGGAAGCGCTGCCGAAGGCGTCGAGGTGGCAGGGTGTGCCAGCGGGGCGCCGCCGTCATTCGCGCACAGGATGTATGTGCGGGGCATGCTGACAGAGACGCTGCCGTTTTCCAAACACGGGCCAGGAGGGGGGGGCGCTGCGCCCGGCGGCGATACCTCCCAACCCTTCGATGGTCCCCACCGGTCCATAGGCGAACCTTCCGGCGCCTGGCCGCGGCAGTCGTCCGGTGCCTACACCAGGCCACTCACCCGCATCACTCGCCGCTGCGCCGCGTCCATCAGCTGGCCGCGGCCGGTTTCCACCAGCGTCAGCCAGTGGCGGGCGCGGGTGATGCCGGTGTAGACCAGCTCTCGGGTGAGGATGGGGTTCGGTGCGTCGGGCAGCACCAGGGCGGCGTGGGCGAACTCCGAGCCCTGGGACTTGTGCACCGTCATCGCGAACACCGTCTCCACCGCCTGCAGGCGCGAGGGCAGCACCCACTTGATGCGGCCGGTGCCATCAGTGGCGGGGAAGGCCACCCGCAGCAGGCGGCGGCTGCCGTCGCCAGGCGGATTGTTCGGGCGCTGTGAAGAGAGTGAAGAGTCCGGGCGCGGCATGTCCAGGGTGATGCCGATATCACCGTTCATCAGCCCCAGGCCGTAGTCGTTCTTCGTCACCAGCACCGGGCGGCCGGGGTACCAGCGCTGGCGGCCGTCCTGGCTGTCGATCAGCTTCTCCCGCTCCAGCGCCTGGCGCACCCGCTCGTTCAAGCCTTCCACGCCCCAGGGGCCTCGGCGCAGCGCGCACAGCAGCTGGAAGTCGCCGTGGGCCGCGAGCACCGCGCGGGCCCAGTCGTCGAAGGCGTCCTGATCCGCGTCGTCGGCCGGGCGCCGCTCGGCCATCACGCTCAGGAAGTGCCGATAGCCCACCGGGGGCGGCAGCGTCTCGTCGCGATGCCGGCGGCCCTGGCCGGCATGGGGAAAGCGCTCCGGGCAGCCGGTCACGGCCAGGGAGGCCAGGCCGCGCTCGTCGTCGGCGGAGAGCCTCAGGTGCGAGAGGTCTGCGAGGCCCTTGGTCAGCGCGTTGGTGATGGCACTGCGCTTGGCGGCGGGCGCCAGGTCGTCGTTGATCGCCGTGGCCAGCCGGCCGATGCCGCTGTCGGCGGTGAAGCGGTGGCTGACGCGCAGCATGGCGATGGCCTGGTCGAGGGGCTGGCCGTCGGCGTCCAGCGTTTCTTCGGGCAACTCTTGGCCGGTGGCCTCACCCAGCCATTCGGCGGTGGCCGGGGTGTAGTGGCCGCCCTCGGCCCGGGCGCACAGGTCGCCGAGTATGGAGCCGGCCTCCACCGAGGCGAGCTGGTCCTTGTCGCCGAGCAGCACCAGCCGCGCCCGGGGCGGCAGCGCCTCGAGCATCGCGGCCATCATGCCCACGTCCACCATCGAGGCCTCGTCCACCACCAGCACGTCCAGCGGCAGCGGGTTATGGCGGTCGTGGCGGAAGCGGCGGGTGTCCGGGCGCGAGCCTAGTAATCGATGTAGCGTGCTGACTTCCGTAGGAATCGCTTGCTCGAGCGTCTCGGCTGGTTTATCGCGCAATAAATTGCGCTCCCACAGGGAGGCTTTGCCTGCCTTGGAGATGTCTTGTGAGTCCTCGTCTTTCCCCAGGGAGGCTTCGTCGGCTTGCCACAGGGCGGCCAGCTTGTCGAAGGGCAGGCGCCTGACCTGGCCGGCGATGGACTCGTTGAGCCGCGCCGCGGCCTTGCCGGTGGGCGCGGCCAGGCGGATGCGCAGGGCCTGCTCGCCTTCGCCCAGCGCCATGGCCTGGAGCAGGGCGAGCAGGCGCACCACGGTGGTGGTCTTGCCGGTGCCGGGGCCGCCGGTGATCACCGCGAAGCGCGAGCGGCCGGCCAGGGCGCAGGCGGCCTTCTGCCAGTCGATGGTGTTGCGGGGAGGGAAGAGGGTGTCGAGGATCGGGCGCAGGGCTTTGGGATCGACGGGGCGCCTGTTGGCGCCAGTCGCCGATGCGTCGGACCGGCGCGAAGCTGCGCTCCTACGCTCGGTATCGGGATGGGGGGCTTCGTCTGGGCGCCTGTCGGCACCATCGCGCAGCAAAGCTGCGCTCCTACGCTCGGTATCGGGATGGGGGGCTTCGTCTGGGCGCCTGTCGGCGCCATCGCGCAGCAAAGCTGCGCTCCTACAGTGGGCTTTGGCTTCGTCTTCGTGGAGGCGGTCGAAGATCCGGCTGTGGATATCCTGCTCGTGCTGCCAGTAGCGGCGCAGGTAGAGCCGGGGGCGTTCGGCGGTGCCGGCGAGCACCAGCGGGGTGCTGCCGGGCCCGGCGGCCACCAGCTCGGGCTGGGCCAGCGCCGCGCGCCAGGCGGCGAGGTCGAGCCCGGCCATCACCCGGCTGGGCAGCGGCGGCGGATCCTCCAGGCTGTCGCCCTCCGGCGGCAGCGAGAGCGCCAGGTCCGGGGTGGAAAGCGTCTGGGCCAGGTCCAGGCACACGTGGCCGCGGCCGAGCTGGTGGCTGGCCAGCGCCGCGGCCAGCAGCAGCCGGGGTGAGGCCTCGCTTACCTCGCGATGCAGGAAGGCGGCGAAGGCGCGATCCAGGGAGCGCAGCCAGCCGCGATCCACCCAGCGGTCGAGCAGAGCGAACAGCGCCGCGTGATCCGCCAGCGCCTGTTCGGGGGCGAGATCGGGGGTGTGGATAGGGCTGTCCGGGGTCATGCGGCGTCCTCCTCGGCGGCGCGGAACAGGGCATCGAGCGCGAGGATCAGCTCGCTCGGCGGGCGTTCGGCGTGCACGCCCCGGGAGGGCGCGCGGGTGCCGCGCAGGAAGACGTAGAGCGCCCCGCCCAGGTGGCGCTCGATGTCGTAGTCCGGCAGCCGGGCCTCGAGCAGCCGGTGCAGGGCCAGCAGGTAGAGGCAGTACTGCACGTCGTAGCGCTTGTCGAGCACGGCCTGGGCCATCGCCGCCTCGGTGTAGGCGGCGTCATCCGCGCCCAGGTGGTTGGACTTCCAGTCGAGCACGTAGAAGCGCCCCTGGTGCTCCACCACCAGGTCGATGAAGCCCTTGAGCATGCCGTTGAGGGTGTCGGGCTCCAGCGCCGGCCGCTTCCGGCCGCCGAGTGTGTACTCGCTTACCAGCTCGTCCAGCCTGCGCGTGCCCACCCGATGGGCGGCGAACCAGAACTCCAGTTCGACCCGGTAGCCGTCCAGGGCATCGAGGCGCAGCGGGGCGGCCTCGCTATCACCCGAATTCGGCACCGGCAGCGGCGTGGTCAAAAGCTCCGGTAGCCACTGCTCGAGGGCGGCGATCTGGCCCTCCCAGCCGCGGCGGTTGGCGCGCCGGGCCAGGGTGTCGGCGCGCAGCGCGGCGTCTTCCGTCACCTTGGCGAAGCCTTCCTCGCCGGCCCATTCCAGCAGGCCGTGCAGGAAGGTACCCGCCGAAGGGCCGCGGGGGAAGCGGTGAAGCGAGCCCTCGCTCACCGTGGCGGCGCCGGCGTCGAAGGGCTCGTCGATCACCTCCATGGCGGTGGCCTCGTCGGCGGTGGTGGGCTCGGGGGCCGGTTCGGCCTCGACGCCGGCGGTGTCACTCTCGTCCTTCGGCGTGGCCCCGGCGCGCAGCGCCGAGTAGCTGGCGATCCACCAGTGCTCGCGGATCGCCCGGGTCGGCGCGCGGGCCTCGCCCAGTGCTTCCGTCTCGGTGGCCAGGTGCACCGGCGTGGCATCGGCCTCGGGGGCGTCCTGCACCCTGACGGTCGCCTCGTCGCTGGCTTGTTCGCCATCGCCCCGCGCCAGCGCCTCGAGCGCCGGGCGCAGGTCGTCGGGCGACAGCGCCGCGCTGCCCTTGATGAGGTGGCCGACGGCGCTGCGTTCCATGGCCTCCAGCGGCGCCAGGCCCAGCCAGGTGGCGTGGCGGGCGCGGGTCAGGGCGACGTAGAGCTTGCGCAGGTCCTCGCCCAGGCGCTCGTGGTCGGCGCGGGCCAGGGTGGCCTCGTCGGCAGCCAGGGAGAGGCGCAGGTGGCCGTCGTCGTCGTGCCAGCGCAGCGGCAGGTCGCCCTGCTTCACCGGGCGGAAGGCGGCGATGAAGGGCAGGAATACCAGCGGGTATTCCAGGCCCTTGGACTTGTGGATGGTCACCACCTGCACCAGGTCGGCGTCGCTCTCCAGGCGCAGGCGGTGGCTGTCGGACTGCGCCTGGGGATGAGCGCGGGACTCGGCCAAGAAGCGCAGCAGGGCGTGCTCGCCGTCGATCTCGGCGCTGGCCTCCTGGAGCAGCTCGCCCAGATGGAGAAGGTCGGTGAGCCGTCGCTCGCCCTCGGGCACCGCCAGCAGCCGGCCGGGCACGGCGAAGTCGGCCAGCAGCCGGTGCAGCATGGGCAGCACGCCGCGGCGCTGCCACTGGCGGTGGTAGTCGCGGAACTGCATCACCCGCGCCTCCCAGGCCAGCTCGTCCTGCTGGGGGCCGCCGTTCAGGGCGTCCAGCTCGGCCAGGCTCAGCCCCAGGCTCGGCGTGGCCAGGGCCGCGCGCAGGCAGCGCTCGTCGTCCGGGGCGGCGCAGGCGGCCAGCCATACCTCCAGCTCGGCGGCGGCCTCGGTCTCGAACACGCCCTCCTTGTCGGAGAGGTAGACGCTGCGGATGCCGCGCTCCAGCAGGGCGCTGCGGATGGCCCGGGCCTCGCCGGCGTTGTTGACCAGCACCGCCAGGTCCGACGGCGCCAGGGGGCGCAGTTCCCCTTCCTTCAAGAAACCCGTCTGCCCGGCCTGGCCCTCGCGCAGCAGGGCGGCCATCTCGGTGGCGCAGCGCCCGGCCAGCTCGTGGAGGTAGGCGCCCTTGGACAGCGTCTCGTCGGCGGCCAGGTGCCAGAGGGTCAGCGCCGGCTGGGTGGCGCCCTGGCGGGTGAGTGAGTCCTTGCGACCGTTCGCCTCGACGGGCGTGAACGGCACGGGATTACTGAATCCCTGGCTAAATGGCTGCGCGGACGAATCACTGCGTTGCGCGGTGCTCGAAAGCTCGCCTAACCCCTCGTTATGTCTCGCTTCCTGTGCGCCGTGCGCCTTGTGCTTAATTCCGCTCGCCGATTGATCCAGGGACTCAGATTGCCTTTGACGGAACAGGAAAGCGCCGGCTTCATTATTGGCCTCGGCGTGGGCGAAGACCCGGTTCACGGCCTCGACCATGGGCGTGGCGGAGCGGAAGTTGGTGCCGAGCGTGACGTGGCGGCCGGCGGTGTCGCGCCGGGCCTGGAGGTAGGTGTGGATATCGGCGCCGCGGAAGGCGTAGATGGCCTGCTTGGGATCGCCGATCAGCAGCACCGCGCTGTCGTCTCGATTGTCTTCCAGCGCATAGACCCGGTCGAACAGCCGGTACTGCACCGGGTCGGTGTCCTGGAACTCGTCGACCAGCGCCACCGGGAACTGCTCGCGGATGCGCGCGGCCAGGGTCTCGCCGGCCTCGCCCGCGAAGGCGGCGTCCAGCCGGTGCAGCAGGTCGTCGGGGCCCAGCTCGGCGCGGCGGCGCTGCACGGTCTCGCGGCGCGCGGCCATCCAGTGCACGGCGTGGGCGAGCAGGTCGGCGAACGGGTCGGGCAGCTCGGCGAGCTTCTCCGGCAGCTCGGCCAGGGCCTCCAGCGCCGGCAGGTGGGGCGCCGGGTCCTCCTTCCAGATCTCGGCGAGGCCCTCGGGCGTCAGGCGCTTCCAGGCGGCGTCGGTCAGCGCCGGCCAGGCGAGCTCCGGGTCGCTCGCCCAGTCGCGCAGGGCGGCGAGCCAGTTGGCGCGACTCTTGGCGTTGAGTTTGCGGGCATCGAAAGCTTTACGGCCATTCGCCTGCTCGAGCAGTTGTTCCAGCTCGTCGAGCCAGGCCGGCCAGGGGGCCTTGAGCGCGGTCAGCGCCTTGGCGCGCTGCTCGCGGTAGTTATCGAGTGCCTCGGCCGGTGGCGGCGCCGCGGGCAGGGCGGCGGTGTGGGTGCGCAGCCGGGCGGCGGTGTCGTTGAGGGCGTCCGGGGTGGTCCAGTAGCGGGCGACGATCTCCAGCGCCTCGGGGGCGAGGTCGTAGTAGAAGCTGCGCCAGTAGTCCCGGGCGATCTCCAGGTCCATCTCCGACTGGTCCAGCGCCATCTCCAGGGCGAACAGGCTGCCGCTGTCGAAGGCGTGCTCGCGCAGCATGCGGTGACACCAGGAGTGGATGGTGGAGACCGCGGCCTCGTCCATCCACTCGGCGGCCAGCCGCAGCCGGCGCGCGCAGGTCGGCCAGCTCTCGCGCGGGTAGCTGTTGCGCAGGGCCAGCAGCGGGTCCTGAGGTCCGGCGTCGTCGGCTGCGGGATTATCCACCGGCGTTGAGTTATCCACCGCCGGTTCGGCGAAGAGGTCGCCGGTTTCGCTGGGGAACAGGTCGGGGGCGTCGTCGGGCGCCTGACCCGATACAGCGTCGGGCTGGAAGGCCTCGGCGGCCTCCACCAGCCGGGCGCGGATGCGGTCGCGCAGCTCCTGGGTGGCGGCGTTGGTGAAGGTCACCACCAGGATCTCCGGCGGGGTCAGCGGCCGCGGGAAACTGGCCGCGTCCGCCTCATCGCGCGGGCCGAGCACCAGGCGCAGGTAGAGCAGGGCGATGGTGAAGGTCTTGCCGGTGCCGGCGCTGGCCTCGATCAGCCGGCTGCCGGTGAGCGGCAGCGCCACCGGATCGAGGCGCGGGGTCTCGGCCGTGTGCAGGGTTTCTACGGTGCTCATGCCTTGCCTCCCTGGCCCTTACTCCCGTTCTTCTTGGCCTTCACGGCGTCGTGCAGCGGGGCGTAGAGCGCCGCGCTCAGCTCGGTGAAGCCCCGGCCGGCGGCCTGATGGCGCGCGAGGCTCGCCAGGTCGCGCCATTGGCGGGCCAGGTAGGGATCGCGGTCGCGCTCGCCGGGGCTGTAGTCGTTGCCCTCGAACGCCTGGACGGCGGCCTTCCAGGCCTTGAGGTCGGCTTCCTCCGCTTTGCCCTCATCGCCACCGAGGACACGGGCCAGGGCGCCCTCGTCGCCGCCCTTCTCGTGCCAGGCGAAGGCGGTGTCCCGGGCCAGCGGCAGGGGCGCGGTCATGCCGGCGCGCCAGGCGCGGGCGATGGTCTCCAGGTGGGCTCGGGCGGTGGTCGCATCCATGGGCGCCAGGGTGCCGCCGCCGGCCCGGGAGAGCAGCACCGTGGTCATGGGACCCAGGGCGAGTTGGCCGGCGAGGTGGGCGACCCAGGGGGCCAGCCAGTGCTTCCAATTGTACTTGCCCTTGTTGATCAGGCTGCTGGTCATCAGCACCAGCCGGCAGCGCTCGCCGGCGGCGTTCTCGCGCAGGCCGTCCAGCCAGTCCTCGATATGCAGCGGGCCCTCGTCGGTGGCCAGTGCCAGCGACACGGCGGCCGGCGTCTCCCAGGCGTGGGGCCAGGCCTCGAGCTGGTCGGCGTAGTCGCCGAGCACCTTGTCCAGCGGCTCGACCAGCTGCTCGCGCATCAGTTCGGCGAAGCCGCCCATGGCCAGCCGGCCCTCGCGCTCCAGGCGCTCCAGGGTGTCGTGGACGGCGGGCGTCGGCGATTCCCCCGCGTCCACGGCGCGGCGCCCGGCCTCGATCAGCGCCTGCTGGAGCTGCCAGTGGTCCAGGCCGTCCAGGGCGAAGGGCTCGTGATCGGGGCTCTCCAGCGCCTCGCGCTCGAGGAACACGCCGAGCCGGGTGGTGAAGAAGGCCTTGACCGGGTCCTTGAGGAAGCCACCGAGGCGCGCCAGGGGCAGGGCGGTGTCCAGCGCCATGGGCGGCAGCTCGTCGTCCGCGGCGCCTTGTGGCGCCGTCTCGATCGCATGCACCGCCCGCCATTCATGGGCATAGGTAAACAGCCGTGGGTTGTTCACAAAGTAGCTGCGGCTGAACGGCTGCAGCGGGTGTTCGGTGGTCAGGGCGTCGAGCAGGGCCTGGCCGGCGTCGTCGCCCGCTTCTGCGCCTGCCAGGCGCCAGCCGGCGGCCAGGTGATCGCGCAGTTGGCCGAGCAGCACCGAGGGCGGGCGGGGCTCGTTGTCGTGGATGCTGCGCCCGACCCAGCTGATCATCAGGCCGTCGCGGGCCGAGAGCAGCGCCTCGAGGAACAGGTAGCGGTCGTCCTCGCGGCGGGAGCGGTCGCCGGGGCGGTAGTCGTGGCCCATCAGGTCGATGTCCAGGGGGCGCTGGGTGCGCGGGTAGTCGCCGTCGTTCATGCCCAGCAGGCAGACGTGGCGGAAGGGGATGGCGCGCATCGGCATCAGGGTGGCGACGTTCACCGCCCCGGCCAGGAAGCGCTGGGAGAGGTTGGCTTCGTCGAGCTGGCCGAGCCAGTGCTCGCGCACCACCGAGAGCGGCAGGGCCTCGCTCAGGCCGGCGTCCTCGGTGGTCTCCTGCCACTCCTCCAGCAGCTCCTCCAGGCGGCTCAGGGTGGCGAGGTCGGCCTCGTCCTCGGCGGCGAAGCACGCACCCAGCAGCCCGCGCAGCCGACGGCACCAGGTGGGCACGTCGGCGGGCTCGGCGAGGGCGCGCCACTGGGCCTCGAGCACGTCGAGCAGGTCCATCAGCGGGCCGGCCAGCGCCGCCTCCAGGCCGCCGATGTCGCCGAAGGGCTCGATGTCGTGCCAGGGGCCCTCGGCGCTCTCGTTTTCTGTACTGCGGCCCACCGCGTAGCCCAGCATCAGCCGGCGCAGGCCGAAGGCCCAGGTATTGGCGGTGAGCCCGCCGGGCAGGTCGAGCCGGGCGCGCTGCTCGGCGTCGAGCCCCCAGCGGATGCCGGCGCCCTCGATCCAGCGGCGCAGCACCGGCAGGGCCTCGGCGTCCAGGCCGAAGCGCCCGCGCAGGGCGGGCACCTCCAGCAGGTCGAGCAGGTCGCTCACCGTGAGCCGCGATTCCGGCAGGTGCAGCAGCGCCTCCAGCGCCACCAACAGCGGCTGGCGATGGCGGCTGGTCTGGTCGGAGAGCGTGAAGGGGATATGGCGCGGGTCGTCCGGCGGCAATCGGCCGAACACCGCCTGGATGGCGGCGGCGTAGGTGTCGATGTCCGGCACCATCACCAGCACGTCCCGCGGGCGCAGCGTGGGGTCGGCGTCGAAGGCGGCCAGTAGCTGGTCGTGGAGGATCTCCACCTCGCGCAGGGGGCTGTGGGCGATGTGGAAGCGCAGGCTGCGGTCGCGGGCCGGGTCCACCGCCGGCCAGGTGTCGCGGGTCTCCCGGGGCGGGCGCAGCTCGAGGATGTCGTCCTGCAGCTGCTGGAGCAGCCCCGGGGCCTCGGCCTGCTCCAGCGGCGAATCGAAGAGGTCGATGCGCAGCGCCTCGGCGTCGAACAGCGCCCGGTAGTGATCCGGGTCGTCGAACTCGTCGAGCAGGCGCAGGTAGTCGCGGCCCTGCTTGCCCCAGGCGGCCAGCAACGGCTGGGCGTGGAGGTGCAGCCGGGTGTCGTCGAGCTCCAGCGGCATGCCCGGGCGCTGGCGCTGGCGGCGGCGGGCGGCCCGCAGCAGGTCCTTGTGCTCGATGATGTCCGCCCAGTAGTGGCGGCAGGGATTGTGCACGCAGAGCATCACCTGGCTGACCCTCGATACCGCGGCCAGCGCCTCCAGGGTCTGGCGGGGCAGCGAGGAGATGCCGAACACCACCACCCGGCGCGGCAGGCCGGGTGGCCGTCCCTTTCCAGAACCCCGCTGAGGGCTCCCTGGCGTGAGCTCGCGGCAGGCCTCGAGGAAGCGGGTATGCACCCAGGCGCGGCTGGTGGCGAGGCCCGCCTCGCCGATGTCGTCGCGCAGGCGCCGCCACAGGGCCGGCTGCCAGCGCTGGTCCTCGGCCAGCGGCCGGGCCTGGCCGCGGGCGTCGATCAGCTCGTCGCGGCCCTCGGCCCAGGCGGAAAGCCAGTCGGCGCGGTAGACCTGGTACTGGTCGAAGAGGTCGGCCAGGCGCTCGGCGAGCTGGTGGCGCTTGCGCCGGTCGGCGTCGTCGGCCAGGAAGCGCGCCAGGGGCGTGAAGGTGGCGTCATCCAGCAGCTCCGGCAGCAGGCGCATCAGCCGCCAGACGAGCCGTGGCTTGTCCAGCGGCGAGGCCGGGGGCACGGCCTCGCTTCCCAGCACCGCGCGGTAGGCCTGCCACAGGTAGCGCGCCGGCAGGGTGACGTCCATGGCCGCGGCGATGCCGGCGCCGGCGGGCGGGTCGGCGGCCAGCGCCAGCTTCAGCCACTGGCTGATGCCGTTGCTCTGGACCAGGATCACCTCGTCCTCCAACGGGCCCAGCGGATGGTTGCGCAGCCACTCCACCGCCAGGTCGCGCAGCGCCTCCAGGCGATTGCCATGCACCACCATAAAGCCGGGAGTGAGCTCGGTTCCCTGGGAGAGGCTGAGGGGCATGGCGAATCCTTCGCGGCGTTGGACGGGCCTTCATGGTGCCGCAAATCGCGGGGCGCATGAAGCCGGCACCGTCACAGCCAGTAGCTGGGCCAGCGGCGTTCCGTTCCCAGGTTGTTGATCAGCAGCGCCACCAGCACCAGGCTCAGCGAGCCCGCCAGCACCGGCATCAGCAGGAAGTCATAGCCGACGGCGCCGGACATCATCACCACCAGCGGGTTGGCGCCCGCCGGCGGGTGCACCACCCGCAGCGCCTGCATGGCGGCGATGGCCACCCCGACGCCGACCGCCATGGCCAGCGGCCCGGTGCCCAGCCACTGCATGACGACCAGGCCGACCAGCGCCGAGACCAGGTGGCCGCCGACCACGTTGCGGGGCTGGGCCAGGGGCGCGCCCGGCGCGGCGAACAGCAGCACGCAGGTGGCGCCGAAGGGGGCCATGAGCAGCGGCACCTCGGTGAGCCGGGTCAGCCAGGCCACCAGGCCGATGCCGCTGATGCCGCCGAGCAGGCCGGTGAGGATCTGGAGGGTGTCGGGACGCGCCGGCAGGGGGCCGCCGCCCTTCATCTTGTGGAGCATGGAATTGCCTCGTCAGGGTTATATACAGACAGGTCTGTACAGTAGTAGCATGAGCTCATCGAAGCAAGGCAGCCGATGACGAGGAGAGGTGCTCATGGCCAAGCGCGACGACATCCTGGCGACGGCGACCCGGCTGTTCGGGGCATACGGCTATCACGCCGTCGGCGTGGACCGGATCCGCGACGAGGCCGGCGTCTCGAAGATGACGCTCTATCACCACTTCGCCGGCAAGGAGGCGCTGGTGGAGGCGGTGCTGGAACAGCGCCACGCGCGCTTCATGGCCTCGCTGGCCGCGGCGGTCGAGTCGGCGGGCTCGACGGACGCGCGGCTGCGTGCCGTCTTCGACTGGCATGCCCGCTGGTTCGCCGCCGAGCATTTCCATGGCTGCATGTTCCTCAAGGCGACCGAGGAATACGCCCGGGAGCCGGCCTCCCTGCTGGCGCTCTCGCGGCGGCACAAGGCCGAGGTGAGGGCGCTGGTCGAGGACATCCTCGTCGGGATGCACGGCGAGGCGGCGTCGCCCATGGCGCGGCTCGTGCAAGTGACGCTGGACGGCATGATCGTCAATGCCTACCTGTTCGGCCCGGAGGCCGTGGACGAGGCCTGGGCGGCGCTGGCGCCGCTGCTGGGGCTGGAGGCCCGGCCGCTGGACCGCGAGGGCGAGGCGGACTGGACGCGGCCCTGAGCGTGGCGCGGTGCTGGCCAGTCCAGGCTGGCGGCGTCACCATGGCGGGCCTGACCGGATGACGGGAGCTTTCCCATGGACACCTCCACCCTCGAGCTCGATGCCCCGATCGGGGTGATCGCCGACACCCACGGCACCCTGCGCGACGAGGCGCTGGCGCTGCTTGAGGGCTGCGGGCTGATCCTGCATCTCGGCGATGTGGGCGGCCGGGAGCGGGACGCGGCGATCCTCGAGCGGCTGGGCGCGCTGGCGCCGGTCTACGCCGTGCGCGGCAACGTCGACACCGCGGCCTGGGCCGAGGCGCTGCCCTGGCATCAGGGCCTCGCGGTCAACGGCTGGCGCCTGCATCTGGTGCACGACATCGCCGACTTCGACGCGACCACCGCCTGCGACGCCGTGCTCCACGGCCATTCCCACAAGGCGCGCCACGAGTGGCGCGACGGCCGCTTGCTGTTCAACCCCGGCGGCGCCGGCCGGCGGCGCTTCTCGCTGCCGCTGACCCTGGGCAAGCTGTGGGCCGACGAGGCCGCCCTGCGCGGTGCCATCCTGCACCTGCCGGTGTGACTGACCGGCTCACTCCAGTTCGAAGGGGATCTCGCCGGCCTCGTGGGCCAGCAGCCACTGCTTGCGGCCGATGCCGCCGGCGTAGCCGGTGAGCCGGCCGTCGCTGCCGATCACCCGGTGGCAGGGCACCACGATGGCCAGGGGGTTCTTGCCGTTGGCCGCGCCCACGGCGCGCTGGCCGCCCCTGCAGCCAAGCTGCTCGGCGATCTCGGCGTAGCAGCGGGTCTCGCCGAAGGGGATGGTCGCCAGCGCCTGCCACACCCGGCGCTGGAAGTCGGTGCCCTGGGGCGCCAGGGGCAGGTCGAAGGCCCGGCGGCGGCCGGCGAAGTATTCGGCGAGCTGGGCCCTGGCCTGCTCGGTGTGGGCGTTGGGCCGGGGCGGCGCGTCCTCCTCCAGCACGAAGGCGATCTCGGTGAGCCCCGCCTCCTTGGCGCTCAGGCGGATCAGGCCCAGGGCCTCGGTCTCCGGCGGCCGGTAGTAGTCCAGGGCGTCATCGGTCATCGGCTTGGCTCCTCCTTGGGGGGTGAGAGAGGTCCTGGGACCAGAGCTGCAGGGTCAGGTAGCTGCGCCAGGGCGCGGCCCGAGCCGGGTCGGCCCCGTCGAGGCGGGGCAGGGCCCGGCGCACGCCGGCGTCGCCGTCCAGCCACACATCCGGGGCGCCGGTGCCGCGTAGGGCCGCGTAGTTCGCCGTCCAGGGGCCGATGCCCTTGAGGGCGGTCCAGTCGGCCGGCGCGTCGCTGCCCTCGTCTCCAGCGTACCAGGCCGCGAAGCGGCGCAGGGTATTCCGGCGCGCGCCGGGCATGGGCAGCCACGCCAGGTCGTCGTTGGCCAGGGCGGCGGGGGTGGGGAAGCGCTGGCCGTCGCCGTCGGGCTCGCCGAGCTCGCGCACCAGGCGGCTGACCAGCCGGCGTGCGGCGACCACCGACACCTGCTGGCCGAGGATGGCGCGGACCCCGGCCTCGAAGGGCGACCAGACGCCGGGCAGCCGGAGCCCCTCGATCAGTGGGAGGTCCGGGAACGCCTCGGCTAGGTGGGCCTCGATGGCGGCCGTGTCGGCGTCCAGGTCGAGCAGGCGGCGGATGCGCCGCACCACCGGCGACAGCACGCCCAGGTCGTCGAGCGTGAGGCGTACCCGGAAGGCGTGGCGTGCCGGAACATGCTCGGCGGTGAACGCGCCGGTCGCCTCGCCCCAGCGGATCCGCCGGCCATAGTGGGCGTCGCCGACCCACTCCAGCCCGTCGATGGCGCGGCTGGCGTGGAAGTCGCGCAGCGCCTCCCAGGCATAGGGCGGCCGGTAGGCCAGCCACAGCGTCAGGCCCTCGTCGTCCTTGCCCGTCCGTCGGCGCAGCTCCCGGGGCGCCAGGCCGATGCGCGTGCGGAAGGCGTCGTTGAAGCGCCGCAGGCTGCGAAAGCCGCTGGCGTAGGCGATGTCGGTGATCGGCAGCGTCGTCTGGTGCAGCAGCTGCTTGGCGAACAGGCACTGGCGATGCTGGGCGTAGGCCTTGGGCGAGAGGCCCAGGTGGCGGTCGAACAGGCGGCGCAGGTAGCGCTCGCCGATGCCCAGGCGGTCGCACAGCGCCGCCAGCGACCCTTGCTGGAGGGCGCCCTCGTCGATCAGCCGCAGGGCCCGGTCGAGGGTGGTGTGGCTGCCCCGCCAGGCCGGGGAGTCCGGGGCGCTGTCCGGCCGGCAGCGCAGGCAGGGGCGAAAGCCGGCCTCGGCGGCGGCCAGGGAACTGGCGAAGTAGCGCACGTTGGCTTCCCGGGACGGCGTGGCCGGGCAGATGGGGCGGCAGTAGATGCCGGTGGTCGTCACGGCGACCACGAAGCGGCCGTCGAAGCGGGCGTCCCGGGCCAGGCGGGCCCGGCGACACCGGGCGGGATCCAGCATGGGGCGTTCCTCCGGGTGGGCCTGATGCCCAGTGTATCGCCCGGAGCGGGTGGGACTAGCCGGAATCGGACCCGGAGGCGCGTCGTCCCGTCATGGGGGCGGTCGTGTCGAGGCGCAGCTAAGCAACCGGCAAGGCGAGCGCCCGCGTGGGGGCGGGCGCTCGCCTGTGCATGAGCTTCGGCACCGCCGGAGCGATTCCGGCAGGCGCGCTCAGTCCCCAAACCTAGTAGCCGAGATAGTGCCCGGCGATCAGCGCGACCCAGCACATGGCATAGACCAGCACCATCAGCGGCATGATCACGCGCAGCCACTGGGCATAGGAGACCCGGCCGAGGGCCAGCATGGCCAGGGTGCCGCCGGAGGTGGGCACGATCAGGTTGGTCAGGCCGTCGCCCACCTGGAAGGCGGTGATCATCAACTGGCGGCTCATGTCGATCAGGTCGGCCAGCGGAATCAGGATCGGCATGGTGACCAGCGCCTGGCCCGAGCCGCTGGGCACGAACAGGTTGATCACGCCCTGGATGACGCTGGCGGCCACCGCCGCCAGGGCGGTCGGCATGTCGCCCACCAGGCCGCTCAGGCCGTGGACGATGGTGTCGATGATCCGGGCGTCCTGGAGGATGACCTGGATCGACGCCGCGACCCCGATCACCAGGGCGCCGGCGGTGACGGTGGAGGCCCCTTCCATCATCTGCTTGACCAGCTCGTTGGCGCCCAGCCCGTTGGCGAAGCCGATCACGATCGCCATCAGCAGGAACATGCCGGCGATCTCGTTGATGTACCAGCCTTGGCTGAACACCCCGACCAGCATGGCGACCAGCCCTGTCACGAAGATGCCCAGGGTGATCAGGTCGCGGCGCGTCAGGGTGTAGTCCTCGAGCCGCTTGGTGAGCTCGGCGGGCTGGTCGTCGCGATAGTCGACGCGCGTCACGTAGCGGCAGATGAAGGCGCTCAGGGTGGCCAGGCAGCCGACCACCATCAGGGTCCTGAGGCCCCAGCCGGAGAAGGTCGGCAGCTCGCCGATGCCCTGGGCCACCCCGACGGTGTAGGGGTTGATCGGCGAGAGGGCGAAGCCGACCCCGATGCCGCCCACGGCCATGGTCACCCCGACCAGCCGCGAGCAGCCGATGGCCGTGGCGATCAGCACGCCGATGGGCACCAGGGCGATGTTGTTCTCGAAGCCGACGGCCACGCCGAAGAAGCCGTAGATGAAGGTCCCGGCGACGATGATCAGGTTGCGGCTGCGGGTGCTGTGTTCGGCGCCCACCCGGTGGACGGCGACGCCGATAGCGTTCTCCAGGGCCCCGGTGCGCTGCAGGATGTGGAACAGCCCGCCGGCGATGAAGACGATGAACAGGTACTGCGAGGCGGCGATCAGTCCCTCGGGGATGGCCACGAAGATGTCGAAGACGTGGAGGTTGGCGACGTCCGCCAGGTAGCGGAAGGAGTCGGGAATGACCGACGTCCTGCCGTTGTCGAGCATTTCGCGCTGGTACTCGCCGGCCGGCACGATGAAGGTCATCAGGTAGGCGGCCACCAGGATCAGGAAGATCAGGACCATCGGATCCGGCACGCGCTGGTACCACTTCGGCGCGGTCGAGGCCGATGGGGCCGAGGTCTGGGTATGTTGTTGGGATTGGCTCATGGTCGACCCTCGGAACGTTGTCGGTGTTGTCGTGGAGGATGAAGCGAGTCGGGAAGGGGTGTCATGCCGCGTCCTGGCGCTGGGCCAGGCGCTGGCAGACGCGGACCAGGACCTCGACGGCGGCCGTCAGGTCCTCGGGTTCGATGGCCTCGCCGGGATGGTGGCTGACGCCTCCCTCGCAGCGCACGAAGAGCATGCCGATGTCGCACAGCGAGCGCATGGCCAGGCCGTCATGGCCGGCCCCGCTGAACAGCACCCGAGGCGGGAGGCCGCTGTCATGCACGGCGCCCCGCAGCTCCTCGGTGAGCCAGCCGGAGCACTGCACGGCGGACTGCTCGTAGGTCAGGGCGTGGTCGAGCCCCAGGCGGGAGGCGGTCAGCGCGGCATCGATGCGCTCGAGCAGCGTCTCCCGGGCCTGGCGCCGGATCTCGTCGCGCGGCGAGCGCAGCTCGATGGAGAGGGTGGTGCTCTGGGGGATGACGTTCACCCCGTTGGGGGCGTTCTCGATCTTGCCCACCACGCCGACCAGGTCCTCGGTTTCCCGGCACAGGGCATCCACCAGGCGGATCACCTCGGCGGCACCGACCAGGGCGTCCTGGCGCACGTGCATGGGCACCGTGCCGGCGTGTCCGGCCAGGCCCTGGATGGTCAACCGATGGCGCTCGATGCCGGTGATGGCGCTCACCACGCCGACCGGCAGGCCGTCGAGCTCGAGCTGCGGCCCCTGCTCGATGTGCACCTCGAGGAAGGCGAGGACCTCCTCGGGGGCGTATCGATCCTCGGCGATGCGCTCGGGGCGGCAGCCGAAGGCCTCGAGGGCCTCGCGCAGCGTCATGCCGTCATCGTCGGTGGCGTCCAGCATGGCGTCGTCGAAGGTGCCGGCGAGCACCTTGGAGCCGAGCAGCGTCGAGCTGAAGCGCGTGCCTTCCTCGTCGCTGAAGGCGACGACATCGATATGGAAGGGCAGCTCGATGGCGTTGTCCTTGAGGGTCTTGACCAGCGCCAGCGGCAGGATCACCCCCAGGATGCCGTCGTATTTCCCGCCGTGGGGCACGGTGTCCTGGTGCGAGCCGAGCAGCAGCGTGTGGGCACCCGGAGTCGCGCTGGCGTGACGGCCGATCAGGTTGGCGCCGTTGTCCATCCGCACCGCCATGCCCAGTTCCCGCATCCAGCCGCCCAGGGCCTCCAGGGTGGCGCGGTGCTCCGGCGTGGCGCAGCGGCGCGTGACGCCTTCGCGGTCCGGGTGGCGGGTTTCACTGAAGCGGGCCGCCGTTTCCAGCCACTGCCAGGCTTGTCGGGCCGCCGGCGTGTACGAATGACTCATGGACTCCCCTTGCCGGGCGGTCGCGGCGGGCGCCACCCTGGCGTCGTTAATTTATCATGATAAATCGAGGCTAGTCGGGCCCGACGAACGCTGTCAATCGCCGCCCCCTGGTTGCCAGGCGCGCCATATCGCCCGATGGCCGGGGGAAATCGGGGTAAAACAATTTGTTATGATGAATTCTCGGCGGTCGTCGCCATGCGGGCTACGACGATGGTCTAGTCGCCCGGCCCGGGCGAGGCGCAGGAGCAGGGGGGACCGGCCGGCCACAGGGGCACGGCGATGCCGTCACAGGCGGACCGGGTCTGTCGGTGATCGAGGGGCGTGTGGCTAGCGGGAGGAGTCGGCGGGGTCGCCGGCCGAGAGGTCGCGCAGTGCCAGGTACTCGCGGCTCGGGGCCTCGTCGGCGGTGTCGTCGGCCCGGAAGAAGGCCTTGTCGAGGGTGGCTGCCCGTGCCTCCATCAGCGCCTGAGCGGCCTGCATGTGCTCGGCCATGATGCGGCGCGCCTGGTCCATGTCGTCGTCGCGCAGGGCGTCGAGCAGGCGGCGCTGGAAGTCGTAGCCGCGCTGGCGCAACTCCGGGTAGGGCTGCTCGTAGATGCGCTGGCAGGTCGTCAGGCTCATCAGCAGGCGGATCATGAAGCGGCACATCAGCGCCAGCAGGGGGTTGGGGCAGTAGTCCACCAGCACCAGGTGGAACTCCAGCTCCTTGATGCGCTGGGTGCGCTCCTCCTCCAGCGAGGCGGGCGGATGGGTGTAGTAGGCCATCACCGCTTCCAGGCGCCGGAAGGCGTCGTCGTCCAGCACCCCTTCGAGGCTGGCCACCATGGCGGGCTGGAGCTGCTTGCGGACCTCGTAGATGTCGTGGATGGTCGGCGGGCGGAAGAAGAAGTAGTTGCCCAGCAGCTCCATGGCCCGGTCGTCGCTCACCTCGCAGATGAAGGCGCCGCCGCCGGGACCGGTGCGGGTCTGGATCAGGCCCTGGGCCGCCAGGCCGCGCAGCGCCTCGCGGATGGTGCCCTTGGAGGCGTCGAGCGCCTCGACCAGGTGGGATTCCTGGGGCAGGCGATCCCCCGGGCCCAGGGCGTGGCGCGCGATGTATTCCTTGATCGCCTCGCCGATGACCTCGGGGCGAGCCCGGCGCGCGGTGTGTCGTGGTGACTGGCTCATCACTCTCCTTTCGGGTGGGGCGGCCGGCGACGCGTGACCGACCGGTGCGGACGGGCCGCCGTCGACGGGGCCGATGATCCGGGTTCTCCACCGCGCTGTCCAGGTGGGCCGATTGTCGCCCACCCCGCGGGCGTGATATTTGTCATGATAAATGTCCTTGCCAGTCCTCGGTAGCACCGAGGCGGCCGCCACGGGAGTCGCCCATGACCTTCAGCCTGATCGCCCTGGCGCCTGACCGGCGCACCCTGGGTGTCGCCTGTGCCACGGGCGGCCCCGCCCTGGGGGGCTTCGTGCCACATCTGCAGGCCGGCGTCGGGGCTGCCGTCACCCAGGGCTACAGCACCAGCGTGATGGCCGCCGAGCGCGGCCTGGGGCGTCTCGCCGCCGGCGAGGCGGTGACCCCGGCGGTGGCCGAGCTGCGCCGCGCCGACCGGGGCGAGGCCTGGCGCCAGCTGGCACTGATGGACAGTCGCGGCGAGGTGGCGGGCTGGACCGGGGCGCACAACGTGCCGGTCTGCGACCTGCATCTCGAGCCCGGGCTGGCGGTGGCGGGCAACATGCTGGGAAGCGACGAGGTGGTGCCCGCCATGATCGAGGCCTATCGCCAGGCGAATGCCTCGGGCGAGGCGCTGGCCGAGGCCTTGCTGGCCGCCCTGGTGGCGGGCCAGCAGGCCGGCGGCGACCGGCGGGGGCTGGTCTCGGCGGCGCTCAAGGTACGCGCGCCTGGCGGCCTGCCCCTCGATCTGCGCATCGATCACTCGAGCGAGGCGGTGACGGCGCTGAACGAGCTACATCGGCGCCTGCAGGCGGACTCGGACTTTCAAGCCTTTCTCTCACGCTTGCCCACCGAGGAGGCGCCGGGTCGCTACTGAGCTTGCGCGACAGCCGTGGGCGCCTCGTGATCGGCCCGTACCCCGAGGCGGGGTGCCCCTGGCCAGGCAAGTGTCGGCGAGGCTCTGTGCCTTTATTCCCCTCTCCACAAGCGGACGGCATCGCCCCCCTGTGCACGCGGCGCGGGGCCGGCAGCGGCGGCGCCTGCCGTCGCCGTTCCCGGGCGAGGGGATTCAGGTCTCTTTCCCGGGATCCCCTGTGACAAAGCGGGTGCCCGGCTTCGGCCGCTCGTCGACGGACAGTTCGAACACGTCCGGGCGGGCGTAATGCCCGACGACATCGAAGTCGTAGCGAGCCGGAACGAGCTGGGAGGTATCCACCTCCGCCGTCAGTAGGCCCGCCTGATCGTGCAGGGGCCCGGCCAGCACGTCACCCAGGGGGCCGACGATCAGGCTGCCGCCACGAATGAGGGGACGATCGTCCTCCCAGTCGGGGACATCGATGCCAAGGGCGGCGGGTGATGGCTGGACCTGGCAGGCGCTGACGACGAAGCAGCGTCCTTCGTGTGCGATATGACGCATCGACGCCTGCCAGACATCGCGTTCATCCACCGTGGGCGCGCACCAGACGTCAATGCCCTTGGCATACATCGCGGTGCGCAGCAGCGGCATGTGGTTTTCCCAGCAGATTGCCGCCCCGACGGTCCCCGCCTGGGTGTCGATGGTGGTCAGGGTCGAACCATCCCCCTGGCCCCAGATCAGGCGCTCGGTCCCCGTGGGCATCAGCTTTCGGTGCTTGCCAATCAGGCCCCGGGCGGGGTCGAAGAACAAGGCGGAACAGTAAAGCGAACTGCCTGCACGTTCGATGACGCCCACCACGAGCGTTGCGCCGGTACGGGCCGACAAGCTCGCCAGCGCTTCGGTCTCCGCGCCGGGCACATCGATGGCATTGTCGAAGTAGGCGGCGAACGCCTCTCGGCCCTCGGGGAGCCGGAAGCCAAGCCGCGTGCCGAAGATTTCCCCCTTGGGATAGCCGCCGAGAACGGCCTCCGGCAGCACCACCAGCGTGGCGCCGGCTTCGATGATCGGGGCTTCGTAGGAAAGGATCAGGTCCAGGGTGTCGGCCTTTCCGGAGGGGAGTGAGCCGAGCTGGAGGGCGGCGACCGTCGTTCGCGACATGGTGCGAGACCTTGAGCAGGTAAGTGATGCCAGGATGCTATAGGCTGACAGGGCATAAATTAAGGTAGATTCCTTTCTATTTGATATGAATGATATTGATGTCTCTAGGGCCGACCTGAACCTGCTCAAGGTCTTCGAAGCGCTCTATGACGAAGGCAGTGCAAGCCGCGCCGCGATGCGGCTCGGGGTGACGCAGTCGGCGGTGAGTGCGGCCCTCGGGCGGCTGAGAACGCTGTATGGCGACGCCCTGTTCCAGCGCACGGGACGCGGCCTCGCACCGACGCTGCTTGCCCAGCAGCTGCAGCCGATCGTCTCCGACGCCCTGAACAAGATGCGCCAGAGCCTGGCCCTGGTGTCGACGACGACGCGCAGCTTCGAGGGGCGCTCGGTGACGATAGGACTTTCCGACGACTTCGAGATCGCCCTCGGGTCGCGCCTGATGGCGCTTGCGGCCGAGAGGCTGCCGGGGTTGCGGCTCATCTTTCGGCAGACCCACAGCCAGGTGGTCGCCGATGCCCTGGCAGGGCGCAGTCTCGATCTGGCGATCAGTTCCGGGGGCCTGGCAAGAAGCGGATTGAGCCGGCTCCTGCTCGGCAAGGCGGGCTACGCCTGCGTCTTGGACCCTGAGCACTGGACCTCGGCCGAGCTGGATATCGAGCGCTTCGTTTCGGCGGCGCACATCCTGGTGTCTTCGGGCGGCTTCGTCGGTCTTGTCGACGACGCATTGGCCGAACGGGGGGTATCGCGTCGCGTGCTGGCCGCCACGACGCACTTCGCGGCGCTGCCCCACTTGCTGAAGGGGACCCTGGCCATTGCGACGATCCCCGAGCACGCTGCCGCCTCCATCGCGAACATGACGGGGCTGCGAGTCGTGCCTTGTCCGCTACCCTTGCCCCAGTTTCCGATCGAGCTGGGGTGGCGAACGGCCGATGCGAACGATGCGGTGTTGACCGCGGTACGACAACTGGTCGCGGAGTGCTTCGATGCGGCGGGGGCGATGCCTCGAACCGATGGAGGCCACCCGGTGCGCTAGTCGCTCGGCCGCGCGGCGTCAGGCCTTGGACGAGTCGTTCGCCACCTTCAGCGGGCCATTGGTCTTGAGGGTGTCCATGGCGACCTGGGTGGCGACGTCGCGCAGCCCGTCGAGGGAGCTCACGGCCTCGGAGAGGAAGCGCGACAGCGCGCCGAGGTCCTCGATCACCACCTTGAGGATGAAGTCGTGGTTGCCGGTGATGGCATGGCACTCGATGACCTCGTCCCGGGCCAGCAGGGCGGCCACGGCCTGCTGGGGCGTGTTCATGCGGTGCTTGTCCACGGAGACGAAGATGAAGGCGGTCACCGACAGGCCCAGGGACGCCGGGGCCAGCCGCAGCGAGTAGCCCTGGATGACGCCCTCCCGCTCGAGGCGGGCGATCCGCCGCGAGCACTGGCTGGCCGAGAGGGCCACCGTCTCGGACAGGGTGCCCAGGGTGAGGCGCGCATCCTGCTGCAGGGCGTGCAGGATCTTCAGGTCGAAGCGATCGAGGGAGAGCATTTTTCGTTCTCTGCATGGTTCATGCAAGATATTTGCGCATACCCTGGCCGCCAGGAGCGCAAAACGCAACCCCGCCGCGCGCCTCTGCCTCTAGAATGCCGGTATTCAACCCAATATCGGCATGGCCCCGGAGGCTTCAGATGGGCGTATCCCTCGACCACGCACGCGAACTCGATCGCCAGGATCCCCTGGCCGGCTTCAAGCCGCACTTCGCCCTCCCCGAGGGCGTGCTCTACCTCGACGGCAATTCCCTGGGCGCCCAGCCCGTGAGCGCCCGCGAGGCGGTCGCCGGCACCATGGACCAGTGGCGGGACGAGCTGATCAAGGGCTGGAACCAGGGCTGGTTCGACGCCCCCGAGCGGCTCGGCGACCTGCTGGCGCCGGTGATCGGCGCCGGCCAGGGCGAGGTGGTCGTCACCGACAACATCACCCTCAACATCTTCAAGCTGCTGGGCTATATCACCGGCCAGCGCACGGATGGCCGGCGGGTGGTGCTCAGCGAGGGCGGCAACTTCCCCACCGACGGCTACATCGCCCAGGGCTTCTGCCGCTTCGGCGACTTCGAGCACCGTTTCCTGCCCGAGGGGGCCGAGCTGGCCGACCACCTGGACGGCGTGGCCGTGGTGGTGCTGAGCCAGGTCAACTACCGCACCGGCCGGCTGCGCGACATGGCGGCGATCACCCGCCAGGTGCACGAGCGCGGCGCGGAGGTCATCTGGGACCTGGCCCACTCCGCCGGGGCCCTGCCGGTGGACCTCAACGCCTGCGGCGCCCGCTATGCCGTGGGCTGCACCTACAAGTACCTCAACGGCGGCCCCGGCGCGCCGGCCTTCCTGTACGTCCATCGCGACCATCAGGGCGGCGGCTGGCAGCCGCTCTCCGGCTGGCACGGCCATGCCGCGCCCTTCGCCTTCGAGGACGACTATGCGCCGGCCGGCGACATCACCCGCTTCCGTACCGGCACCCACTCGGCGCTGATCTACAGCGCGCTGGAGGCCTCGCTGACGATGTGGGCCGACGTCGACATGGCGGCCCTGCGCGAGAAGAGCCTGGCGATGACCGAGCTGTTCCGCGACTGCCTGGCCGACCTGCTGCCCGCCCACGGCATCGAGGACATCACTCCGGCGGCGGGGGAGCGGGGCAGCCAGGTGTCGCTGGTGGATACCGAGAACGGCTTCGCCATCGTCCAGGCGCTGATCGGTCGGGGGGTGATCGGCGACTATCGGGAGCCCGGCCTGATGCGCTTCGGCTTCACGCCGCTCTACCTGAGCTTCGAGGACGTCTGGCAGGCGGCCCGTCACTTCCGCGAGGTGCTGGAAAGCGGCGAGTACCGCGAGCCGCGCTTCCACGTCCGCTCCGCGGTGACCTGAGCAGGAGCGCACGCCATGACCCCGCAGGGCCTGGATCGCGACTATTCCCCCAGCCTGTTCGCCCGTGACGCCGAGGCCACCCTGGCCCGCCAGGCCGCCGAGGGGCGAGCGCTGGCGGCCCGTCGGCGGCCGCTGACGCTGGTCGACGACGACGAACCGGCGGCTCGCCTGGATCTCTTCGTGCCCGAAGGGGCGGGGCCCTGGCCGCTGATGGCGTTCATCCACGGCGGCTACTGGCAGGAGCTCGACCATACCGCCACCGACTTCCTGGCCGAGCGCTACCTGAGCCGGGGCATGGCCTTCGCCTCGCTGGGCTACGGGCTGGCGCCGGCGACCTCGATCGAGGCCATGGCGACGCAATGCCGGCGTGGCCTGGCGCTCGCCCTGGCGGCGCTGGCGGAGCGCGGCGGCGCCGGCCGGGTGACCCTGGGGGGCCACAGCGCCGGCGCCCAGCTGGCCTGTCGGGTAGCCGCCGACGAGGCGGCTTCCCCGCAGGGGCGGGTCATCGACGAGCTGCTGCTGGTCAGCGGCGTCTATGACCTGCGGCCGCTGGTCGACACCTACGTCAACGCGCCGCTGGGCCTCGATCCGGCCCGGGCCCGCTCGCTGAGCCCGCTGTTCGACGACCTGTCGCGGCTGCCGCCCCGGCGGGTGGTGATCGCCGAGCGGGATCCGCCCGCCTTCCGGCGCCAGGGCCGCGACTACCATGCCGCGGTGCGGGCCGCGGGCGGCGCCTCGACGCTCGAGGACCGGCCGGGCTGCGATCACTTCGACGTCCTCGACCATCTCTAGGCCGCCGCCAGGCGGCACACCACAACAACGACAGCGGAGTCGCGACGCGACTCCTCGGGATCTCATCGTCATGACCAAGACAAGAGCGCAGTTCTCTTCCCGCTTCGGCTTCCTGATGGCGGCGGCCGGCGCCGCCGTGGGCCTGGGCAACGTCTGGAGCTTTCCCTCCATGGCCGCCAACAACGGCGGCGGCGCCTTCCTGCTGCTGTACCTGGTGATGGCCTTCATCCTCGCCTATCCGGCGCTGATGGCCGAACTGACCCTGGGGCGCTACGCCCAGAGCGGCATCATCGCCGCCATGAGCCGGGTCGGCGGGCCCGGCGGGGCCGGTCGCCTGGGCGCGGCCATCGGCGGGCTGGCCATCCTCACCGCCTGCCTGGGCCAGGCCTTCTACGCCATCGTCACCGGCTGGCTGATCGGCGACACCCTGATCCCGCTGCTCGACCTGCTGGGCCTGGAGGCCTGGGCGACGCGCCTCGACGGGGCCGGCTTCTGGAAGGACTGGGGGCTGGCCAGTCTGGCCATGCTGGTGACCGTCGGCGTGGTGCTGGCCGGCGTCAACAAGGGCATCGAGCGCTGGTCCAAGCGCCTGATGCCGCTGCTGATCGTGCTGATGCTGGCGCTGATCGGGGTGGTCATGACCCTGCCCGGCGCCACCGCCGGGCTCGCCGCCTACCTGGTGCCGGACGTCTCCCGGGTGTCCGGCCAGCTGGTGGTGGACGCCATGGGGCAGGCCTTCTTCTCGCTGTCCATCGGCGTCGGCGCCATGGTGATCTACGGCTCCTACCTGAGCCGCGAGGCCAGCCTGCCGAGGACCGGCGCCCAGGTGATGTTCATCGACATGGGCGTGGCCTTCATCGCCGGCCTGCTGATCGTGCCCTCGATGTTCGTGGCCGACGAGCTGGGCGTGGACATCTTCGACGCCGGCGGCCAGCTGCAGAGCTCCTCGACGCTGCTGTTCGACGTGATGCCGGCGATGTTCGCCCAGCTGGGCGGCCTGGGGGCCGGCCTGGAGATCCTGTTCTTCGCCCTGCTGGCGATCGCCGCCCTGACCTCCATGTTCCCGGTGCTGGAGGTGCCGGTGGCGACCATCGTCGAGACCGGCCGGGTCTCGCGGGGGCGGGCGACCCTGCTGATGGGGGCGGTGATCTTCGCGATCTCCACGCTGATCCTGATGCACTTCGAGGTGCTGTTCGGCTGGGCGATCACCGTCACCATCACCTACAACATGCCGCTGATCGGTGCCCTGGTCTGCCTCTACGTGGGCTGGCTGCTGTCCCGCAACGCCAAGCTGCAGGAGCTGCGCCGGGGCTCGCCGGAGATCGAGGACACCCTGTTCTGGAAGCTGTGGCCCTGGTACATCCGCTTCGTCTGCCCGGTGCTGCCCTTGGTGGTGCTGGTCAACAGCCTGTAGGGAAAGCCTGATTGATTGCTGCGCTCGCCACTCTGGCCGCCGGCGGTACTCAATATCCTCATTTACTGGCGTGTAAACTCCGGTATTTCCGTTCCGGCGGCGGCCAGCCTGCCTTCGCTCGCGACATAAATCAGCCTTCCCCTCGGCTTGTCCGGGGGCTCACTGCCTGCTTGACTGACGAGGGTCGCGCAACCGCGGCCCTCGTCTTGCATAGGGAGTCTCCGGATGTCGCCACCCCTGACCCGCCACAACCGTCCCCGCCAGGTCCTCGACGCCATCGAGGCCGCCAACGCCGCCCTGGACGAGGGCGATCGCCGGGCCAAGTACGCCAAGCTGGCCGAGTCGCCGTACCGCTTCTTCCGCGGCACCAACCACCTCTACTGGGACGACGTCTGGCACGACTGGCGGGTCGCCCTGTTCGGCGGCCTGCCGGAGACCCAGACCTGGCTGCAGGGCGACGCCCACGTCTACAACTTCGGCGCCTACGGGCATCACGACGATGCCGTGCGCTACGGCATGGACGACTTCGACGACGCCCTGGTCGGCGACTACCAGTACGACCTCTGGCGGCTGGCCATCAGCCTGGTGCTGGATGCCCGCGAGAACGCCGGGCTGTCGCGCAAGGGCCTCGACAAGGCGCTGGCCGCGCTGCTCGAGGCCTACCTGGACGAGCTGGCCGCCCACGGCGAGGGCGAGCCGCCCGAGGCGGTGACCCTCGAGACCGCCAAGGGCCCGCTGGCGCCCTTCCTCGAGAAGGTGGCGCGCAAGGAGAGCCGGGCGAAGATGCTCGCCAAGTGGACCGCGCTGGACGAGGACGGCCGGGGCTTCGCCGTGGAGGCGCGCCCCGAGAAGCTGGCGCGGCTGCCGGCCCACCTGGCCAGCCAGCTGCGCAAGGCCGTGGAGGAGGAGTATCGCGGCACCCTGCGCGGCGCGCGGGCCGAGGCCGAGGAGGACCACTTCCGGGTCAAGGACCTGGCCCGGCGCCTGGACGCCGGCACCGGCTCGCTGGGGCTCGACCGCTTCTACGTGCTGATCGAGGGCGGCCGCGACCACGAGCACGACGACGTCATCCTCGACGTCAAGCAGCAGACTCCGCCGGAGGCCTGGCGGTTGATGAACGCCGCCGAGAAGCGCGACTGGCGGCGCGCCTTCGCCCACGAGGGGGCCCGGCACGCCGCCGCCTTCGCCGCCATCGCCGAGCACCCGGATATCTACCTGGGCTGGCTGCACCTGGGCGAGACGGTGTTCTCGGTGCGCGAGCGCTCGCCCTTCAAGGAGGACTTCCCGACCCACAAGCTGGACGGCGCCAAACCCTACCGCAAGCTGGCCCGCCAGTGGGGGCGGATCCTCGCCCGGGAGCACCTGCGCGGCGCCCGGGCGCTGCACGCCGACGAGCCCGGCCGCTTCGCCCGCGCGGTATGCGCCCGGAGCGAGGGGCGCCAGGACCACTTCGTGGCCATGGTCGCCACCCTGGCGCTGAGCTATGCCGACTGCGTGGCCCAGGATCACCGCACCTTCGTCGAGGCCCGGGACGGCTGAGGCCGGTCGCGCCGTCGAGCGGGCCGGCGCGACGCCCGGCGGGCGCCTAGACTGACAGCATCAGCGGCCGTACCCCGGAGGACGGGCGATGGGGGCGATCATCGACCGCGATGCCTTCTCGGCGTCGGACTATCAGCGCTTCGGCAAGCGCCTGCGCCGTGGCTTGGACCTGTTGCGCGAGCGCCTCGAGACGCCGGGCTTCGGCGTCGGCCCGCCCAGCATCGGCGCCGAGCTGGAGGTCTACCTCGTCGATGCCGGGGGGCGGGTGAGCCCGCTCAACCAGGCCCTGGTCGAGCGGCTGCAGGATCCCCAGCTGCAGCTGGAGCTCAATCGCTTCAACATCGAGTACAACCTGGCGCCGCTGCCGCTCTCGGGGCGGCCCCTGCACGCCCTGGAAGACCAGTTGGTCCAGGCCTTGGCGCGCCTGGAGCAGGCGGCCGCGGCGCACCGCGGCCATGTGGTGCCGATCGGCATCCTGCCGACCCTGCGCCGCGGCGACCTGGGGGGCCATGCCATGACCGACCTGCCGCGCTACCGGGCCCTGGAGCAGGGCATCCGGCGCCTGCGCGGCGAGCCCTTCGACGTCGAGATCCACGGCCGCGAGCGAGTCCGGGTGGCCAGCGATCACGTGGTCATGGAGGGCGCCAACACCTCCTTCCAGCTGCACCTGCGGGTGCCGCCGGCCCGCTTCGCCGATACCTACAACGCCGCCCAGCTGGCCACGCCCCTGGTGCTGGCGCTGGCCGCCAATTCGCCGCTGTTCCTGCAGCGGCGGCTGTGGGACGAGACCCGCATCGCGCTGTTCAAGCAGGCGGTGGAGTGCCGGCCCCGGGGCGACGAGCGCCGCCACCAGCCGGCTCGGGTCGGCTTCGGCCAGGGCTGGGTGCGCGAGGGCGCCTGGGAGCTGTTCGCCGAGGCGGTGGCCCTGCATCCGCCCCTGCTGCCGCTGTGCGCCGAGGCGCCCCCGGAGGCGCCGCCGCCGGGAGGCACGGCGCCGGGCCTGGCCGAGCTGCGCCTGCACATGGGCACGATCTGGCCCTGGAATCGGGCCGTCTACGATCCCGCCGACGGCGGCCACCTGCGCATCGAGATGCGCGCCCTGCCGGCGGGCCCCACGGCGGTGGACATGGTCGCCAACGCCGCTCTGCTGCTGGGGCTGGTGGCCGCCCTGCGCGACGACATCGCCCCCTGCCTCAGCGCGCTGCCGTTCCGCCAGGCCGAGCACAACTTCTACCGGGCCGCCCAGTCCGGGCTCGAGGCCCGGCTGCTGTGGCCGCACCCGCGCCACCATCGGCTGGAGGAGGTGCCGGTGGTGGCCCTGCTCGAGCGCCTGTGGCCCCAGGTCCGGCGCGGCCTGCGCGCCCTGGGGGTGGGCGACGCCGACAGCGGCCCCTACCTCGAGGTGCTGGCCGAGCGGCTGAACGCGCGCACCAGCGGCGCCCGCTGGCAGTGCCGGACCCTGGCGGCGCTGGAGGCCGGCGGCGCCTCGCGCTGGATGGCCTGCCGGCGGATGCTGGCCGCCTATCGCATCGCGGCGATGGACGGCCGACCGCTGGCCCGCTGGCCGGAGGAGGCCTGAGATGGCCGCCCTCTCGCTGCCCGTGATCGTCGCTCCCTCCCGGCTGCACGACCAGGCGGTGCCCTGGCTGCAGTCCCTGGGCGGGCCGGCCTGGATCGTGCTGGGCGATCCCGAGGCCGGTCCCCGCTGGGTGGTCGTCACCCTGCTGCACGGCAACGAGCCCTCGGGGGCGCTGGCGCTGCATCGCTGGCTGCTGGAGGGGCCGCGGCCGCGAAGGCCGCTGTGGGTGCTGCTGGCCAACGTCGTCGGGGCGCTCGCCCATCCGGTCTTCACCCGTCGTCATGCCCCGGACGACCGCGACCTCAACCGCTGCTTCCGGGCGCCCTTCGCCGGGCCTTCCGGCGAGCTGGCCCGGGCGATCATCGCCGACCTCGTGGCCATGGCGCCGGAGCTGGTGGTCGACCTGCACAACACCTCCGGCAACGGCCCGGCCTTCGCCGTCGCCACACGCCGGCATCCGGTCATCGAGGCCCTGGCCGGGCGCTTCTGCGAGCGGCTGATCGTCACCGACCTGCGGCTGGGCAGCCTGATGGAGCTGCCGCACCGGGAGCCGGCGCTGGCCGACTGCCCGGTCTTCACCCTGGAGTGCGGCGGCGCCCTGCAGCTCGAGGCCCGGGAGGTGGCCGGCGGCCTCTTCCGGCTGCTCGCCGACTGTCAGGACCTCTCGGCCCTGCCGTGCCCCCCGGACCTGGAGGTCCTGGTGCATCCGCTGCGGGTGGAGTTGCGGCCCGGTGCCGTCGTCGTCTACGACCGGGGGCCGAATCCCGATGCGGACCTGACGCTCTGGGCGCGCATCGACGAGCACAACCGCGGCGTGACCTCGCCGCAGGCCTGCCTCGGCTGGCTGGGCCCGGCGGGGCTGGGCTGCCTGCAGGCTATCGACGGCGAGGGCCGCGAGCGCATCGCCGAGCTGTTCGAGGCGCGTGACGGCCGGCTGCATGCCCGCCGGACGCTGCGGCTGTTCATGGCCACCACCAACAGCGAGATCGCGCGCAGCGATTGCCTGTTCTATGCGGTGCCCGCCTAGGCGGCGCCGCGGGAATGTTGGCCGCCGGCGGCTGTCCCTGTAGGGTGAGCGGCCCGTCCGGCGCGAGCGCGACGGCCTGCCCGACCACAGGAGGCGCCATGTTCCCCCCTTTCACCCTGCGTTATGCCCGTTTCCCGGACCGGCTGCGCGCCGACTGTCGGCCCACGCCGGTCGAGCGGCCGCGGCTGGTGGCCTTCAATCGGCGGCTGGCCGCCGAGCTGGGCTTCGACCTGGAGGCCTTCGATGCCCGGGTCGCCGCCGAGGCGTTCGCCGGCAACGTCGTCCCCGAGGGCGCCGAGCCGGTGGCCATGGCCTATGCCGGGCACCAGTTCGGCAACTTCGTGCCCCAGCTCGGCGACGGCCGGGCCCTGCTGCTCGGCGAGGTGACCGATCCCCGGGGCCGGGTGCACGACCTCCAGCTCAAGGGCAGCGGCCGCACCCCCTTCTCCCGGGGCGGCGACGGCCGCGCGCCCCTGGGGCCGGTGCTGCGCGAGTACCTGGTGAGCGAGGCCATGCAGGCGCTGGGCATCCCCACCACCCGGGCCCTGGCCGCGGTCACCACCGGCGAGCGGGTCTTCCGACGGATCCCCGAGCCCGGCGCCGTGCTGACCCGGGTGGCCGCCAGCCACCTGCGGGTGGGCACCTTCCAGTACGCCGCGGCGCGCCGCGACACCGAGGGCGTCCGGCTGCTCGCCGAGGAGGCCATCGAGCGTCACTATCCCGAGCTCGCCGAGCACGCGGGCGGCGAGCGCTACCTGGGGCTGCTCGAGGCGGTGGTGGGGCGCCAGGCCGAGCTGGTGGCCCGCTGGCTGGGCGTGGGCTTCATCCATGGCGTGATGAACACCGACAACACCGCCATCTCCGGCGAGACCATCGACTACGGCCCCTGCGCCTTCATGGACGCCTATGACCCGCGCACCGTGTTCAGCTCCATCGACGAGGGCGGCCGCTACGCCTACGCCAACCAGCCGCTCATCGCCCAGTGGAACCTGGCGCGCTTCGCCGAGACCCTGCTGCCGCTGCTCGACGACGACATCGATCGCGCCATCGAGCGCGCCACCGCGGGGATCGAGGCCTTCGGCGAGCGCCACCGGGCGAGCTGGGAGACGGTGATGCGCGGCAAGCTGGGGCTGGCCACCGAGCAGCCGGACGACGGCGAGCTCGCCGAGGCGCTGCTCGAGGCCATGCAGGCCGGCCGCGCCGACTTCACCCTGACCTTCCGGCGCCTGGCCGAGGCCCTGGAGGGGCCGGAGGGCGAGGCGAGCCTGGCCGAGCTGTTCGCCGAGCGCCGGGCGCTGGATGCCTGGCTGCCCCGCTGGCGCGAGCGGCTCGCCCGGGAGGCGGTCGACGATGCCGAGCTGGCGCGCCGCCTGCGCGCCGCCAACCCCGCGGTCATCCCGCGCAACCACCGCGTCGAGCAGGCCATCGCGGCGGCCGCCGAGGACGACGACTTCGGTCCCTTCGAGGCGCTGCTGGCGGCGGTGACGAGGCCCTTCGAGGCGCCGGCCGGCGAGGTCGACTACACCCGCCCGCCGGCCGAGCGCGAGAAGGTGCTGCGGACCTTCTGCGGCACCTGAGGCGCGCTTCCGGACCGGGCGACGGCCGATCGGGTCGGCCGTTGCCCGGCGAGCGAGTCGCGCGCAGCGGACGTCACTCGGGCCGGGAGATCATCAGGGGCTCGCCGGCGGGGCCGATCTGGAACACCGTGAACTTGGCGCCCTCGGCGCTGAGGGTGCGCCCGACCATCGGCCGGTTGGGCGCCTCATGGAAGACCTCCCCCGCCGAGACCGTCTGTGGCGCCTCGCCTTCGACGGTTACCTCGAGACGGCCCTCGGTCACGTAGACGAACAGGTGTCCCGGGTGGATATGGCGGACGGTGGCCCAGTCGGGACCGACCTCGAAGTTCACGATATTGACTTCCATGCCCTCGACGTCCTCCAGTTGCGTCTTTATCAACGGGGTGGAGTCCCCGGTGGCGAGCATGGGCGTGCCCAGCGCGACGACGAGCGCCGTGGTCGCCCAGGCGGTTGTGATGCGTAGGTTCATGTCGGCCTCCCACCGCCAGGTGGGCGGTAGGCTGAGGTGGATGTGCGAGCCGCGCCCGCGGCAGGAGAGGACCCGCCCGATCCCGCGGGGCCGGACGGCCGCTTCCCGCGCCCCTGCTCGGTGCGTGGATCGGGGCGGCAGCCGCCTGCCGCCTCTCTTCCGGCTTAGTCCGCGCCTGTCGGGGGGTCAAGAAGGGCAGGCCCCGGGTGGTCGCCATGAGGGGGCGTCGGCCCTGTGGCAAGCTGTCGAGCGCACAGGCAGCGCAGACGCACGGCACCGCGCGGGCCCGGCCGGGCCCGAGCGGTATTCGCTGGAGGGAGGGCAGCTCCCGGCATCGGCGCCGGGCGCCGCCCGGCCTCAGGCCAGGTCGAAGCGGTCGGCGTTCATCACCTTGGTCCAGGCGGCCACGAAGTCCCGCACGAACTTCGCCTCGTTGTCGTCCTGGGCGTAGACCTCGGCGTAGGCGCGCAGGATGGAGTTGGAGCCGAACACCAGGTCGATGCGGCTGGCGGTCCACTTCACCCGGTCGCTCTCGCGGTCGCGGATCTCGTAGCTCCCTTCGTCGGCGGGCTGCCAGCGATTGCCCATGTCGGTCAGGTTGACGAAGAAGTCGTTGGTCAGCTGACCCTCGCGGTCGGTGAACACGCCGTGCCGGCTGCCGCCGTGGTTGGTGCCGAGCACCCGCATGCCGCCGATCAGTACCGTCATCTCCGGGGCGGTGAGGCCCAACAGCTGGGCGCGGTCGAGCAGCATCTCCTCGGGCTTGACCACGTACGCCTTCTTCTGCCAGTTGCGGAAGCCGTCGGCCAGGGGCTCCAGCGGCGCGAAGGAGTCGCCGTCGGTCATCTCCTCGCTGGCGTCGCCGCGCCCCGGGGCGAAGGGCACCAGGATGTCGTGACCGGCGGCCCGGGCGGCGCGCTCGATGCCCACGCTGCCGCCCAGCACGATGAGGTCGGCCAGGCTGGCGCCGGTGTCGGCGGCGATGCCCTCGTAGACCTTCAGGACTCGCGCCAGGCGGCTCGGCTCGTTGCCTTCCCAGTCCTTCTGGGGGGGCAGGCGGATGCGCGCGCCGTTGGCGCCGCCGCGCATGTCGGAGCCGCGGAAGGTGCGGGCGCTGTCCCAGGCGGTGGCCACCATCTCGGCGATGCCGAGGTCGCTCTCGGCGATCCGCCGCTTGGCGTCCTCCACCGAGTAGCGGGTGCTGCCGGCCGGGACCGGGTCCTGCCAGATCAGGTCCTCCTGGGGGACCTCCGGGCCGATGTAGCGATCCTTGGGGCCCATGTCGCGGTGGGTCAGCTTGAACCAGGCCCGCGCGAAGGTGTCCTGGAAGTACGCCGGATCCCGGCGGAAGCGCTCCAGGTACTCCCGGTAGCTGGGGTCCAGCTTCATCGCCATGTCGGCGTCGGTCATGATCGGGTTGTGGCGCTTGGCGGGGTCGGTGGCGTCGACCGGCCTGTCCTCCTCCTTGATGTCGACCGGCTCCCATTGGTTGGCGCCGGCGGGGCTCTTCTTCAGCTCCCACTCGTGGTCGAGCAGCATGTCGAAGTAGCCCATGTCGAACTGCGTCGGGTGGGTGGTCCAGGCGCCCTCGATGCCGGAGGTCACCGCGTTGGCGGCCTTGCCCTGCATGCCGGGGTTGCGCCAGCCGAAGCCCTGCTCCTCGACGTCCGCCGCCTCGGGCTCCGGACCCAGGGCCTCGGCGTCGCCGTTGCCGTGGCACTTGCCGACGGTGTGGCCGCCCACCGTCAGGGCCGCGGTCTCCTCATCGTTCATCGCCATCCGGGCGAAGGTCTCGCGGACCTGCTCGGCGGTCTTGAGCGGGTCGGGCTGGCCGTTCACGCCTTCCGGGTTCACGTAGATCAGGCCCATCTGCACCGCGGCCAGGGGATTCTCCATGGTGTCGGGCTTGTCGACGTCGCCGTAGCGCTCGTCGGAGGGCGCCAGCCATTCCTTCTCGGCGCCCCAGTAGGTGTCCTTCTCGGGGTGCCAGATGTCCTCGCGGCCGAAGGAGAAGCCGAAGGTCTTCAGGCCCATGGACTCGTAGGCCGCGTTGCCGGCCAGGATGATCAGGTCGGCCCAGCTGATCTTGTTGCCGTACTTCTTCTTGATCGGCCACAGCAGGCGCCGGGCCTTGTCCAGGCTGGCGTTGTCCGGCCAGCTGTTGAGCGGGGCGAAGCGCTGGTTGCCGGTGCCGCCGCCGCCCCGGCCGTCGGCGATGCGATAGGAGCCCGCGGCATGCCACGCCATGCGGATCATCAGCCCGCCGTAGTGCCCCCAGTCGGCGGGCCACCAGGACTGGCTGTCGGTCATCAGGGCGTGCATGTCCCGCTTGAGGGCCTCGAAGTCGAGCTTGCGGACCTCGTGGCGGTAGTCGAAGTCCTCGCCCATGGGGTCGGTCTTGCGGTCGTGCTGATGAAGGATGTCCAGATTCAGCGCTTCCGGCCACCAGTCCATGTTCGAATGACCGGTGGCGGTGTGGCCGCCGTGCATCACCGGGCACTGACCGGCGCCCTTGCCGTGTTGATCGCTCATCCGTTCCTCCTGTCCTGATCTCGCCGGTGGCGCGTCGCCGGGGTGGGGGCGCCCACCGGCAGGGTCGATGTCTCGCCCGGCATCCGGCCGGGCGACGCCGTCGTTCTCTCTTCCCTATAAGCTAAGTCCGCGCCGGGCAGGCCGCCATTTTTCTTTGGCGAAGGCCTCGATAGTCAGGCGTTATCGCCCCGCCGGCGGCGCTCAGGCCGGCTCGCAGGGGCGGGCAGTATCGGCCCGTCTCGCCGATCGCCCATCAGCAGGCCGCGGTTGGCCTCGACGGCCTCGCGCAGGAAGTCCCACAGCAGCCGCACCCGGGCCAGCCGGCGCTGCTCCTGGCGGGAGGTGATCCAGAACTGGCGCACCACCTCCACCTCGTCGTCGAGCACCGCGACCAGCTCGTCCCGGGGCTCCGCCATGAAGCAGGGCAGGATCGCCAGGCCGGCGCCGGCCAGGGCGGCGCGGTACTGGGCGGTGACGCTGGTGCTGCGGATGCTGAAGTGGGGCGGCTCGCCGACCACCTCGGGGGCGAGCAGCGGGTCCAGGTAGTGCAGCTGGTCGCTGAAGATCAGGTCGTCGACGTAGCCGATCAGCCGGTGCCGTCCCAGGTCGGCGAGGCGCCGCGGGGTGCCGTGGCGGGCCAGGTAGTCGCGGCTGGCGTACAGGCGCAGCCGATAGTCGCACAGCCGCGAGGTCACCAGGCCGCCGCTGCTGGGCCGCTCCACGGTGATCGCCAGGTCGGCCTCGTGGCGGCTCAGGTTGACCACCCGGGGCAGCGCCAGCAGGTCCAGGGTCAGGCCCGGATGGCGCTCGCCGAAGCCGGCCAGCAGCGGCGTGATCACCCAGCTGCCGAAGCCCTCGGTGACGCCCAGGCGGATCTGGCCGCTGAGCTGGCGGTTCTGGTCGCTGAGCACCTCCAGGGCCTCGGTGGCGTGGCGGGCCATCTCCTCGGCGTGGGCCAGCAGCCGCTGGCCGGCCTCGGTCAGCCGGTAGCCGTGGGTGCTGCGCTCGAAGAGCTGGGTGTTGAGCCGCTGTTCGAAGCGGCGGGTGCGCCGCGACAGGGTGGAATGGTCGATCCCCAGGCGGCGGGCGGCCTCGGTGAGGCGCTCGGTGTGGGCGACCTCGAGGAACAGCTGGATGTCCTGCCAGTCGAGCATGGGCGATGTCCCGATCCGTTTGGTTGTGCAAATTTGCACAAGAAATGTGCGCGCCTGGCGGTTGTCTGTCAATTCGCCCCCTTCCTACACTCGGGGGCATGCCGTTTTGGCGCGCCGGCCTTGCCGAGATGCACATGAGCCGAGCGCCGGATAACAATCACAATGCCCGGGTCTACAGGAGAGCACCGTCCGCTTAGGCCCGAGAGGAGCTGCCGCTATGTCTGTCCGAGAGATCCCGCTGTTCATCGACGGCCAGGCCGTCCCGTCCCAGAGCCAGGAATGGCGCGACGTGGTCAATCCGGCGACCCAGGAGGTGGTCGCGCGGGTGCCCTTCTGTGGGCTCGAGGAGGTCGACCGGGCCGTGGCCAGCGCCCAGGCGGCCTTCAAGTCCTGGCGCAAGGTGCCGCTGGCCAAACGCATGCGCATCATGCTCAAGCTGCAGGCGCTGATCCGCGAGCATACCGAGGAGCTCGCCGCGCTGATCACCGAGGAGCACGGCAAGACCCTGCCCGACGCCGCCGGCGAGGTGGGCCGCGGCCTGGAGGTGGTGGAGCATGCCTGCTCGATCACCTCGCTGCAGCTCGGCGAGCTGGCCGAGAACGCCGCCAGCGAGGTGGACGTCTATACCCTCAACCAGCCGCTGGGGGTGGGCGCCGGCATCACCGCCTTCAACTTCCCGATCATGCTGCCCTGCTTCATGTTCCCGCTGGCCATCGCCACCGGCAACACCTTCGTGCTCAAGCCCTCCGAGCAGGATCCGAGCGCCACCATGCGCCTGGTCGAGCTGGCCCACGAGGCCGGCGTGCCGGCCGGGGTGCTCAACGTGGTGCACGGCGGCCCGGACGTGGCCAACCGCCTCTGCGAGCATCCCGACATCAAGGCGATGTCCTTCATCGGCTCCACCCAGGTCGGCACCCAGCTCTATCGCCGCGCCTCCGAGGCCGGCAAGCGGGCCCAGGCGATGATGGGCGCCAAGAACCACTGCGTGGTGATGCCCGACGCCAACCGCAGCCAGGCCATCAACAACCTGCTGGGCTCGGCCTTCGGCGCCGCCGGCCAGCGCTGCATGGCCAACTCCGTGGTGGTGCTGGTGGGCGAGGCCCGCGAGTGGCTCGACGACATCGCCGAGGGGGCCCGCAACATGACCGTCGGCCCCGGCACCCAGCGCGACGCCGACCTGGGGCCGCTGGTCTCGCCGGCCGCCAGGGAGAGGGTCGAGGGGCTGATCGCCACCGGCGAGCAGGAGGGCGCCAAGCTGCTGGTCGACGGCCGCGGCTGCCAGGTCGAGGGCTATCCGGACGGCAACTTCGTCGGCCCGACCCTGTTCAGTGACGTGACCCCCGAGATGACCATCTATCAGGAAGAGATCTTCGGGCCGGTGCTGTGCGTGGCGAGCGTCGACACCCTGGACGAGGCCATCGACTTCATCAACGCCAATCCCAACGGCAACGGCACCTCCATCTTCACCAACTCCGGCTGGGTGGCGCGCCGCTTCGAGACCGAGATCGACGTCGGCCAGGTGGGCATTAACGTGCCGATCCCGGTGCCGGTGGCCTACTTCAGCTTCACCGGCTCCCGAGCCTCCAAGCTGGGCGACCTGGGCCCCAACGGCAAGCAGGCGATCGCCTTCTGGACCCAGACCAAGACGGTCACCGCCCGCTGGTTCGAGCCCGAGAACGTCTCCAGCGGCATCAACAGCACCATCTCGCTGAGCTGATAGCCGCCCGGCGCCGAACGCGGCCCCGCCTCGCCAGAGGCGGGGCCGTCGTCGTCGGGGGCCACGAAAGGCGGGTGGCAATGCTCTTGACGTTGACGTTAACTGGGGTGTGTAGCGCGCCACGACAACCACAACTCAGGAGCCGCCATGACCACGCCCCTCAGCCGCTTCCCCGTGCCCGAGTCCCTCGACGAGCTGCCCGCGGACATCCGCGACGCCATCCTGGCGGTGCAGGAGAAGGCCGGCTTCGTGCCCAACGTCTTTTTGATGCTGGCCCACCGGCCGGCGGAGTTCCGGGCCTTCTTCGCCTACCACGATGCCCTGATGGAGCGCGAGTCCGACACCCTGACCAAGGCCGAGAAGGAAATGATCGTGGTGGCCACCAGCGCGCGCAACCGCTGCCTGTATTGCGTGGTGGCCCACGGCGCCCTGGTGCGGATCTACAGCAAGGATCCGCTGCTGGCCGATCAGGTGGCGGTCAATCACCGCACCGCGCCGCTCGGCGAGCGCCACCGGGTGATGCTCGACTTCGCGCTGCACTGTGGCCTGGAGGTCGGCGAGCTCACCGACGACTGGGAGGCGCGGCTGACGGCGGTCGGCTTCACCCGGGACGACATCTGGGACATCGGCGCCATCGCCGCCTTCTTCGGCCTCTCCAACCGGCTGGTGACGCTCACCGCCACGTCTCCCAACGACGAGTTCTACCTGATGGGCCGAGTGCCCCGCGAGGGCTGAGCCGGCCCTCGCCCACGCCATCCCGCCCGGGTTACCCGCGAAAGGAGTCACTGCCATGAAGATCCGCGCCGCCGTTCTCCAGGCCATCGGGGCCGAGCGCCCCTACGACGAGAGTCAGCCGCTGGCGATCGAGGAACTCGAGCTGGACCCGCCGGGGGACGGCGAGGTGCTGGTGCGGATCCGGGCGGCGGGGCTGTGCCACTCGGATCTCTCGGTGATCGACGGCAACCGGCCGCGCCCGGTGCCCATGGCGCTCGGCCACGAGGCCGCCGGGGTGGTGGCGGCGGTGGGGCGCGGGGTGACCGACCTGGCGGTGGGCGATCACGTGGTCGCCGTCTTCGTGCCCAGCTGCGGCCACTGCCGCCCCTGCGCCGAGGGACGCCCGGCGCTGTGCGAGCCGGGCAACGCGGCCAATGCCGCCGGGACCCTGGCGAGCGGCGAGCGTCGCCTGCGCCGCGTCGATGGCACGCCGGTGCACCATCACCTCGGGGTCTCGGCCTTCGCCGATCATGCGGTGGTCTCCCGGCACTCCCTGGTGCCCATCGATCCGCGCCTGCCCTTCGCGCACGCGGCGCTGTTCGGCTGCGCCGTGCTCACCGGGGTGGGGGCGGCGGTCAACTCGGCGGGCATCCGTCCCGGGCAGTCGGTGGCCGTGGTGGGGCTCGGCGGGGTGGGGCTCAATGCCGTGCTCGGCGCCCTGGTGGCCGGCGCGGGGGAGGTCGTGGCCCTGGACCTGGACGACGACAAGCTGACGCTGGCCGAGTCCCTGGGCGCGACCCTGGCGGTCAACAGCGCGGCGCCGGATGCCGAGGAGCGGGTCCGTACGGCCACCGGCGGCGGGGTCGATGTGGCCATCGAGATGGCCGGTTCCGAGCAGGCCCTGGCCTTCGCCTACGCCATCACCCGGCGGGGCGGGCTGACCGTGACCGGCGGCCTGGCCCATCCCGAGCGCAAGCTGGCCATTCCGCAGGTCAGCCTGGTGGCCGAGGAGCGCACCCTGCGCGGCAGCTACGTGGGCAGCTGCGTACCGGTGCGCGACGTGGCGCGCTATGCGGGGCTGTTCCGCCAGGGGCGGCTGCCGGTGGATAGGCTGCTGTCCCGGGTGCTGTCGCTGGACGAGATCAATGCGGGCTTCGAGGCGCTGGCCGCGGGCCGGGCCATCCGCCAGGTGATCGCCTTCGACTGACGGCGTGCCGGCCGGCGCCTCAGGCGGCGGCCAGGCTTTCCTCCAGCAGCGCCTGCACCGGCTCCAGCTGGCTCTCGTGCAGGATCAGCACGCTCTCGCCGGTCTCGCCCTCGGCGGGCACGACGATGGCGAATTCGCCTTCCTCGAGATGGAACTCGTGGATCTCGCGCTGGCCCGCGGGGGTCTCGCAGCGAATCGAGCGGTAGGCGTCGTCCTCGCCGTAGGTCAGGCGGTGATAGACCTTGAAGAAGGTGTAGAGGGACAGCCCCCGGGGAAAGGCCGGCCAGCGGGCCGGCAGCTCGCGGGTCTCGGCGTCGACGGCCTGGCCCGCCGCCTCGGCGTCGGCGATGGCCTCGGCCAGGGGCGCGGCCAGCAGCGAGGTGTCGTCCCGGGGCAGCGGCGCCAGGGCCTCGGCGGCTTCATGGTAGTGGCGAGCCAGGGCCCGGAAGTCCTCGAAGCCGCCGAGGCGGCGCTCGCTGTGGTGCAGGTCCGCGGGCTCGCAGCCGCCGTTCTCCCAACCGTGGATCACCCGAAGCGTCAGCCGGCCGTCGCGCATCGGCTCGCCGAGCAGGGTATCCAGCGCGACGCGCAGGTGCAGCAGGCGTTCCCCGACCAGGTTGTCGAAGGCGGTGTAGGGGTCGGCGAAGATCCGGTGCAGGCGACCGGGCGCGTGTTCCTTGGCTTCGGTAAACGGCATGGCGGGCTCTCGGGGTGATCGTGCGAAGGCTGGCGTCATTGTGGCATCATGGTGTCACGAGCCTATATCGACTTAGCGTCGAAAATCTTGAGGTTCGTCAACGACAATTCATCCACTGTCGCCAGGGGAGTCCCGCCACGCGGGGCTGAGAGAGCGTTCGACGCTGACCCTGGAACCTGATCCGGTTCATGCCGGCGGAGGAAGTGCGACATGCCTTACCTGACGTCAGCCGTGCTCGGCGCGGCGCTGCTCTGCTTTACCGTCCTGGGCCTGCGGGCCCGCCGGGCCGATGGCCCCCTCGACGACTATGTCACCGCCCGCAACTCCCAGTCCGCCCCGACCCTGGGGCTGTCCTTCCTGGCCTCCGGGATGGGCGCCTGGATCCTCTTCGCCCCGCCGGAGATCGGCGCCTTCGCCGGCCCGGTCGCCCTGGCCGGCTACGCCCTGGGCTCGGCGCTGCCGTTCATCGTGCTCGGCGCCTTCGGGCCCGCCATCCGCCGCCGCCTGCCCGAGGGGCGCAGCATCGGCGAGTATGCCGGCGCCTGCTTCGGCTCCGGCGTGCGACGCTGGGTGGCGCTGGTCTCCATCCTCTACATGGCCTGCTTCCTGGCCGCCGAGCTCACCGCCATCGGCGCCATCACCGGGCTGCTCTCCGACGTGCCCGCCAACCTGGTGGTGGTCGGGGTGGCGCTGGCCACCCTGGTCTACACGGCCCTGGGCGGCCTGCGGGCCAGCCTGGCCACCGACCGCTGGCAGGCCTGGCTGCTGCTGGCGCTGCTGGGACTGGTCGGCGGCGTGGCCCTGACGCGGCTGCCGGCGTTGCCGGCGGACGCCGCCATGCCTGCCATTCCCACCGGCGATGCCCTGGCCGTGGCCCTGACCCTGGTGATCGCCGTGACCGCGGCCAACCTCTTCCACCAGGGCTACTGGCAGCGGGTCTGGGCGGCCCGGGACGCCCGGGCGCTGGGTCGGGGCGCCTGGCTGGGCGGCGCGGTGACCGTGCTGGTGGTGGCGGTGGTCGGCGGCCTGGGGATGCTGGCCGCCATGGCGGGCGTCTCGCTGGGCGAGCCGCCGATCCCCTTCTTCGCGCTGCTCGGCGAGGCGCCGGCCTGGCTGGCCCTGCCGGCCCTGGTGCTGGCGGTGACCCTGGTGGCCTCCAGTGTGGATACCCTGCAGAACGGCATCGCCTCCCTGGTGGTGGCCGGCGGCGCGGCGCGCGGCCGCTCGCTGGGCGCGGCGCGCTGGGTGACCGTGGCGCTGATGGTGCCGGTGGTGGCCATCGCCCTGCAGGGGCTCTCCGTGCTGCGGCTGTTCCTGATCGCCGACCTGCTGTGCGCCGCCATCGTGGTGCCGGTGCTGCTCGGGCTGTGGCCGCGGATGAGCGCCGCCGCGGCCCTGGCCGGTGGGGTGGCGGGCCTGGCCGGCGCCGTGCTGCCGGGCTGGATCGCCTCGGGCAGCCTCGCCGCGGGCCTGCTGGCGGCGAGCTTCCCGGGCGGGGTGCCGACCCTGCCGCCCTTCCTCGGCGCGCTGGCGGCCTCCAGCCTGGTGGCCCTGCTGGTGGCCTGGTGGCGGCCCGCCGCGGTGCGTCGCGCCGCCTGAGCGGTTGCCAGCCCGGGCATTGGCGACCACCCTCTGAAGGTTCCCCGAACCGAAAGAGGAGGTCGTGCCATGAGCGAGACGCCCCGGGACCCGCGCCGTCGCCACTCCGCCCCGGTGGTGGATGGCGTCGGCAAGTCGGCCAGCCGCGCCATGCTGAGGGCGGTGGGCTTCGAGGACGCCGACTTCGCCCGGCCCCAGGTGGGCATCGCCTCCACCTGGAGCCGGGTCACCCCCTGCAACAGCCATATCGGCGAGCTGGCCGAGCGGGCCCGGGACGGGGCCGATGCCGCCGGCGGCAAGGGGGTGATCTTCAACACCATCACCATCTCCGACGGCATCGCCAATGGCACCGAGGGCATGAAGTACTCGCTGGTGTCGCGGGAGGTGATCGCCGACTCCATCGAGACGGTGGCGGGCTGCGAGGGCTTCGACGGCCTGGTGGCCCTGGGCGGCTGCGACAAGAACATGCCGGGCTGCCTGATCGGCCTGGCGAGGCTCGACCGGCCCGCCGTCTTCGTCTACGGCGGCACCATCCTGCCCGGCGAGGGCCACACCGACATCGTCTCGGTGTTCGAGGCCATGGGCGCCCATAGCCGCGGCGACCTGGACCTCATCGCGGTCAAGCGGATCGAGGAGACCGCCATTCCCGGCCCCGGCGCCTGCGGCGGCATGTACACCGCCAACACCATGGCCTCGGCCATCGAGGCGCTGGGCATGAGCCTGCCGGGGAGCTCGGCGCAGAACGCCGTGTCGGCGGACAAGCGCGACGACTGCCGTCGCGCCGGCGAGGCGGTGCTGACCCTGCTCGATCGCGACATCAAGCCCTCGGACATCATGACCCGCGAGGCCTTCGAGAACGCCATCACCCTGGTCATCGCGCTGGGCGGCTCCACCAACGCGGTGCTGCACCTGATCGCCATGGCCGACGCCGTGGGCGTGCCGCTGACGCTTGACGACTTCACCGAGATCGGCCGCCGGGTGCCGGTGCTGGCCGATCTGCGCCCCAGCGGCCGCTACATGATGAGCGAGCTGGTGGCGATCGGCGGCATCCTGCCGCTGATGAAGACCCTGCTCGAGGCCGGCCTGCTGCACGGCGATTGCCTGACGGTGACCGGCGCGACCCTGGCCGAGAACCTTGCCGACGTCGCCCCCTATCCGGCGGACCAGGACATCATCGCCCCCCTCGAGGCGCCGCTGAAGCCCCAGAGTCACCTGCGCGTGCTGCATGGCAACCTGGCGCCGGAGGGGGCGGTGGCCAAGATCACCGGCAAGGAGGGCACCCGCTTCTCGGGCACGGCTCGGGTGTTCGGCTCCGAGGAGGAGGCTCAGGCGCGCATCAACGATGGCAGCGTGGTGGCCGGCGACGTGGTGGTGATCCGCTACGAGGGCCCCCGCGGCGGGCCCGGCATGCGCGAGATGCTCACCCCCACCTCGGCGATCATGGGCCGCGGCCTGGGCAGCGAGGTGGCGCTGATCACCGACGGCCGCTTCTCCGGCGGCAGCCATGGCTTCGTGGTCGGCCATGTCACCCCCGAGGCCTTCGACGGCGGGCCCCTGGCGCTGGTCGAGGACGGCGACACCATCACCATCGACGCCGAGGCCGATACCCTCGAGGTGGCCCTCGACGAGGCCGAACTCGCGCGTCGCCGGGCCGCCTGGCAACCGCCGGCGCCGCGCTATGCCCGCGGGGTGCTGGCCAAGTACGCCCGCACGGTCAGCTCCGCCTCGACCGGGGCGGTGACCGACCGGCCGGAGTAGCGTCATGGCCGCCCGGGGGTTGGCCGCGCTGCTCGGCGCCGCGCTGCTGGCGGGCTGCGCCGCGGCCCCGGCCTGGCGGGCCGAGCCGGGGAGCGAACAGCGGCGGTGCCGCGAACGCCTGGCCGCCTTCGATGCCGCGGTGGCCGAGGCCGGCGTCGCCGACGCCGGCGCCGCCCCGGTCCCCGGCTTTCCCTACCTGCGCATCGACCGGCTGCTGGCGAGCTTTGCCCCCGAGCTTCCCGTCGATGCCGACGCCCCGCGCCATGTCGACTGGCTGGCCCGGCTGCGCGAGCGCGATGCCGTGGCGCGCCGCATCGAGGCCGCCAACCTGCCTGCCTCCCTGCGGGCACGCCTGGTCCACCGCCTGCCCGGCGACGACCCGGCCGCGGCGGCCAATGCCTGCGGCGAGCGCCTGCTGGCCGAGGAGCTGTCGGGGCCGGGGGATGGCCCGGCGCGTACGGCGCTGGGGGAGGCGGTCGAGGCGCCCGACCACTACCTCGACGCCTGGCGGGTGCTGGGGCTCTATCCGCTGACGCGCCTGGGCATCGCCCTGGGCTACGAGCGCTGGCGGGACGGCTACCTCGCGGCCTTCGGCGAGCCCTTCCCGGCGGCGGCCGAGGTGCGTCGCTACGTGCCCGGGGCCCCGCCGGGGGAGGCGCTCGATACCGAGGCCGCCGCCCGGCTGGTGCGCGAGGCGCCGCGCAGCCCGCTGGGCCTGCTGACCCTCGAGGACGAGGCCTTCCGGCGCCTGGCGGCCCACCATGCGCCGGTCTTCGTCATCGAGACCCGGGGCCACGACGACCGCCCGGGTGCCCCGGTATGGCGGCGCGGCCCGGATGGGCCCCTCCCGGCGGTGGACACCCGTCGCCCGGAGGCCGACGTGCGCCTCGCCCACACCCGTTTCCGGGGCGCGGTGCTGCCGCAGCTCGTCTACACGCTGTGGTTCCCGGCGCGCACCCGCACCGGGCCCCTGGATATCCTCGGCGGTCGCCTGGACGGCGTGGTGTGGCGGGTGACCCTGGGCGAGGACGGCCGGCCGCTGATCCATGACAGCATCCATGCCTGTGGCTGCTACCACCTGTTCTTCCCGGTGCCGCCGCTGCGCCGGGTGACGGTGCCCGCGGATCGCGACCTGCGCGAGGCGCCGCTGACGCCGGGCCCCGCCCCCCGGCCGGGGCCCGGCGAGCGGCTGGCGTTGCGCCTGGCCGCGTCCAGCCATTACCTGGTCGGCCTGGAGACGGTGCCCGCCGAGGGGGCAGGGGGGCGCGCCTATGCGCTGCGCCCGGTGGCCGAGCCGCCGCGCTACGGGCGTCGCTCCCTGGCGCTGCCGGACGGCGGCCGGCGTAGCCTCTTCGGCCCCGACGGCCTGGTCCCGGACACCGAGCGCCTCGAACGCTTCCTGCTGTGGCCGGCGGGTATCCGCAGCCCGGGGGCCATGCGCCAGTGGGGCACCCATGCCACGGTGTTCGTGGGGCGCCGACACTTCGATGAGCCCTTCCTGTTCGAGGCCGCGTTCACGAGGCCCCCCACCAACGACGGCGCCGCGCCCCGAGGGGCGCGGCGCGAGAGGAGGGCGGCGGGGACGGCTACTCGCTGATCGTCGAGCGCAGCATGTCCTCGAAGGTCATGGCGTCCTCGGGCAGGACGAAGAGCGAGGCCGCCGGCGTCTCGCCGCTCAGCTCGGCGATGCGGAAGCGCTCGCCGAAGCGCAGCATGCCGAGGCCCCGCTCCTCGAGGGTCGTCGCGATGGGGTCGGGCTCGCCGGTCATGGTCTGCTGGTAGGCGTGGAAGGCGGCCATCAGCTCGCGCACCCGGGGGTCGTCGCTCAGCACCAGCTCGTCGTCGTGGGCGTTGCCGGCCTTGTCGGTCCACTGCAGCCGATAGCGCTCGCCCTCCAGGCCGGCGATGGTCTCCCGCTCGCCGGTGGCCTCGAGGGCATCGATGGCCTCGGCCTGCTGGCTGGTCAGGCCGGCGGCGGCCTTGTCGCCGCCCATGCCTTCCGCCATGTCGCGCAGCCGCGCCATGTCCATGACCATGGTCTGGCCCTGCATCTGGCTGACCATGTAGCCCTTGCCGTCCTTGAGCAGCATGAAACCCGCCTGGGCCTGCTGCGGAAAGTCCATGCGCAGGTCGTCGCCCGCCCAGCGAACCTGCATGGTGGCGCTGCCCTGGTCGGAACGGCTCTCCAGGGTGGCCTGGCCGTCCGCCAGGGCGGGAAGGGATGCGGCCATCAACAGGCCGGTGACGAGGCGTCGCATAGGGGTCTCCCTGGTGTCTCGAATCCTTGAGGCGGGAAGGCCGGCCCTCGGGGCCGGCCCCTTCCCCGTTCCGGGCGTCATGGCGCCGCGGGACTAGGGTGGCGTGAGTTCATGGTCGATGGTCCGGCGCAGCGACTGGAGCTCGTCGATGGAGAGCTGTTCCAGGCGTCCGGCGAGCAGGTCGCTGATCTTCTGCATCGGCAGGCCCGCGCGGCGGGCGATCTCTCGGTTGCCGAGATCCGATACGGCGATCAGCCGGGTGATGATGCGCATCAGGCGCGTGCGTTGTTCGAGATCCCTGACATCGAGGTCAGGGCACCGAGGCGGAGGTTCGAGTTGCTCCGCGCCGTTGCGGGGGCTTGCCGTGCTCATGATGCTCCTGAGGACAGAATCGACCGCTACAGCATGCAGCCTTTTGGCCGCTTTCGCCAGTCCCCCGCGAGCCCCCGTGAGCCGGGGCGTTCGGGGCGCCGCCTCGGCCCCGCCACGACGGGCCTCGCGGCCCGCCGCGGGGCGGGCGCTGCGACTAAAGGCTAAGCCTCCCGGGGCGCCGGCGGATTGCCGTGGCGCTCCGGGATGCGTATTTTGTCGAAAATTTTAAAAAAAGTATTCATTTACTCGAAAAATCATCCACGAGATGAGGATCCCCATGAACAACGACACACACCTGACGCGCGTCCTGGCACGCAAGGACGTGCTGGCCCTGGCCTTCGGCGCCATGATCGGCTGGGGCTGGATCGTGCTGACCGGCAGCTGGATCCAGTCCGCCGGCAGCCTGGGCGCCATCACCGCCTTCCTGATCGGCGGCGTGGTCATCGTCCTGGTGGGGCTGACCTATGCCGAGCTGGCCTCGGCGATGCCCCAGGTGGGAGGCGAGCACGTCTACAGCTATCGCGCCATGGGGCACTTCGCTTCCTTCCTGTGCACCTGGGCCATCACCCTGGGCTACATCAGCGTGGTGGCCTTCGAGGCCGTGGCGCTGCCCACCGTGGTCGAGCACCTCTTCCCGGACTATGCGGTGGGCCAGCTATGGACCATCGCCGGCTGGGACGTCAAGGCCACCTGGGTGGCGGTCGGCGTGGCCGGTTCGGTGGCCATGATGGCGATCAACTACATCGGCGTGCGCACCGCCGCCCTGGTCCAGAAGGTGGTGACCCTGCTGATCCTGGCGGTGGGGGTGATGTTCATCACCGGCGCCCTGTTCGAGGGCAGCACCGCCACCATGGAGCCCCTGTTCAACGTCGAGGAAGGAGTCGTCGGCGGCATCATGACGGTGATCATCATGGTGCCCTTCATGTTCGTCGGCTTCGACGTCATCCCCCAGGCCGCCGAGGAGATCGACCTGCCGTTCAAGGAGATCGGCCGGGTGCTGATGATCTCGGTGATCCTGGCGGTGTTCTGGTACGCCTTCATCATCCTCGGCACCTCGCTGATGCTCGAGCCGGCGGCGCTGGCCGACAGCTCCCTGGCGGTGCCCGACGCCATGCAGGCGGCCTTCCAGGCGCCCTGGGCGGGCAACCTGATGGTGCTGGCCGGCATCGCCGGCATCATCACCAGCTGGAACGCCTTCTACGTGGGCGGCTCCCGGGCCATCTACGCCCTGGCGCACTCCGGCATGCTGCCGGCCTTCCTGGCCCGGCTGCATCCCAAGTACCGCACGCCCACCAACGCCATCCTGGTGATGGGGCTGATCTCCAGCATCGCACCCTTCCTGGGCCGCCAGGCGCTGGTCTGGCTGGTGGTCGCCGGGGGCCTGGGCATCGTCATCGCCTACCTGTTCGTCTCGCTGTCCTTCGTGCTGCTGCGTCGCCGGGAGCCGGAGATGGCGCGTCCCTTCCGGGTGCGCCGCGGCAAGACGGTGGGCGCGCTGTCGGTGATCCTGTCGCTGGTGCTGACCGGGATGTACCTGCCGGGCAGCCCCTCGGCGCTGTCGCCGCTCGAGTGGGGCCTGTTCGGCGGCTGGATGCTGCTGGGCCTGGCGCTCTACGCCTGGTCGCGCGCCCGCTACGGGGTCGCCTACAGCGACGCCATGATGCGCCGCGAGCTGGCCGGCGCGGATCCCTACCCGGGACGCTGAGGCCCGGCGCCGGCCCCGCGCGCCCCGGTTACGGCCGGGGCGCGCGCCTGTCCGGGGTTCGCACGGCTAGACCATGGTGGTAGATATAACGTTTATTCGTTGACGATTTTTAAAAATGTAGATATTTTTGAGTCATCAACGCTCGAGACAACGGAGACCCCCGACATGACCGTGCTGACCCGGATCCCCGATACCGCCATGCCGCTGCCCGCCGACATCCAGGGCTTCACCCTGGCGCCGTCCGCCCATTCGCCGCGCCTGTTGGAGATGACCTTCTCCCGCGAGGTGGTCGAGGCCTTCCTCGAGGCGGTGGCCGAATGGCCGGTGCAGGCCCTGGAATACAAGTCCATGCTGCGCTTCCGGGTGGCGAAGATCCTCGACGATCTGTGCGACAACACCCTGCAGCCGGTGCTGATCAACACCCTGGTGGATCGCGGCACCGGCGGCCTGCAGGTCACGGCTGAGGGCCTCGACGACGTCGAGCAGGCCGAGGACATGGTCAAGTTCGCCACCGCCGTGGCGCACCTGATGGGGCGCTCCAACTACGACGCCATGAGCGGCCAGTACTATGCGCGCTTCGTGGTCAAGAACGTCGACAAGTCCGACAGCTACCTGCGTCAGCCGCACCGGGTGATGGAGCTGCACAACGACGGCACCTTCGTCGAGCAGGACACCGACTATGTGCTGATGATGAAGATCGACGAGCAGAACATGGAGGGCGGCAACTCCCTGCTGCTGCACCTGGACGACTGGGAGGAGCTGGAGCGCTTCTACCGTCATCCGCTGGCGCGCCGCGAGATGCGCTGGGCCGCACCGCCCAGCAAGAACGTCGGCAAGGACATCTATCATGCGGTGTTCGACGTCGATGCCTCGGGTCTGCCGATCATGTCCTACATCGACCAGTTCGTGCAGCCCAAGGACTTCGAGGAGGGCAACTGGCTGACCGACCTCTCCGAGTCCCTGGAGAACAGCCCGGCGATCCTCTCGGTGCCCAACCCGGTGGGCAGCTTCCTGCTGATCAACAACCACTTCTGGCTGCACGGCCGGGATCGCTTCCAGTCCCATCCGGACCTGCGCCGGGAGCTGATGCGTCAGCGCGGCTACTTCACCCATGCCAAGACCCTGCGCAACCCGCGCCAGGTCTGAGGCGGGCCGCCGGCCCGACGCGATACCCTGACGAGGCCACGCCGTGATCACGGCGTGGCCGTCGCATTAGAAGAACGAGGACGGCATGTACGATTTCATCATCATCGGCGGCGGCATCCTGGGCATGTCCACCGCCATGCAGCTCAAGCAGGCCTATCCGGACCGCCGCATGCTGGTGGTGGAGAAGGAGGGCGAGGCGGCCCGCCACCAGACCGGTCACAACAGCGGCGTGATCCACGCCGGCGTCTACTACACCCCGGGCAGCCTCAAGGCGCGCTTCTGCCTGGAGGGCAATCGCGCCACCAAGGTCTTCTGCGACGCCCACGACATCCCTTACGACAGCTGCGGCAAGCTGCTGGTGGCCACCAACGACCTGGAGATGCAGCGCATGCAGGCGCTGTGGGAGCGCACCGAGGCCAACGGCCTGGAGCGCGAGTGGCTGGGGCCCGAGGCCCTGCGCGAGCGCGAGCCCAACATCACCGGCGTCGGCGGCATCTTCGTGCCCTCCAGCGGCATCGTCGACTACGCCGCCGTCACCCGGGCCATGGCCGCCGAGTTCGAGCGGATGGGCGGCGAGGTCCGCTATCACGCCGAGGTCACCGCCCTGGAGGAGCGGCGCCGAGAGGTGGTGGTGACCACCGCCGCCGGGGAGTTCACGGGGCGCTACCTGGTGACCTGCTCGGGGCTGATGGCCGACCGGGTGGTGCGCATGCTGGGTCAGGATCCGGGCTTCACCATCTGCCCCTTCCGCGGCGAGTACTACCGGCTGCCGGCGCGGCACAACGATATCGTCAACCACCTGATCTATCCGATCCCGGACCCGTCGATGCCGTTTCTCGGCGTGCATCTGACGCGGATGATCGACGGCTCGGTCACCGTCGGCCCCAACGCCGTGCTGGCCCTCAAGCGCGAGGGCTACCGCAAGCGCGACGTCTCGCCCCGGGACCTGGCGCAGATGCTCACCAATCCCGGCATCCTCAAGGTGCTGGGCCGCAACCTGCGCCCGGGGCTGGCCGAGATGAAGAACTCGCTGCACAAGCGCGGCTACCTGGAGCTGGTGCGCAAGTACTGCCCGAGCCTGACCCTGGACGACCTGGGCCCCTATCCGGCCGGGGTGCGCGCCCAGGCGGTGTCCCGGGACGGCAAGCTGGTGGACGACTTCCTGTTCGTCAACACGCCGCGGACGGTCAACGTCGGCAATGCGCCGTCGCCGGCCGCCACCTCGGCGATTCCCATCGGCGCGCACATCGTCGAGCAGGTCAAGGCGCAGGTCGAGGGCTGAGCCCGACGCTTGCCGAAAGTATTAGCGAATATCGACATTATGGCCTGGCCCCCTGCGCGGGGGCCTGCTAGCGTTTGGCGAGGCGGTCATGGAAGCGGCCGCCGCCAACAAGGACAAGGCCCCATCGAATCGCGGAGGAACCACATGCGAGCACTCAAGACGGCCCTGGCGGCCACCCTGCTGGTGGCGGCGCCCGCGGCCCTGGCCCAGCAGCAGCTGTCCATCGCCACCGGCGGCACCGGCGGTACCTACTACCCCTACGGCGGCGGCCTCGCCGAGCTGATCAACGAGCACGTCGAGGGCTATGACGCCGTGGCCGAGGTCACCGGCGCCTCGGTGGAGAACATGGGGCTGGTCTGGCGCGGCGACTCCGACCTGGCGCTGGCCCTGGCCGACACCGTCTATCAGGCCTATAACGGCACCGGCGACTTCGAGGGGCGCCAGCTGGAGAACATCCGCGCCCTGGCGTCCATCTATCCCAACGCCGTGCAGATCGTCACCCTGGCGGACTCCGGCATCGACTCGCTCTCCGACCTCGAGGGCAAGACCGTCTCGGTGGGCGCGCCGGGCAGCGGCACCGAGCTCAATGCCCGGGCGGTGCTCGAGTCCAACGGCATCACCTACGAGGACATCGACGCCCGCCGGCTCAACTTCAACGAGACCGCCGACGCCATCCGCGACGGCGACATCGACGCCGGCTTCTGGAGCGTGGGCCCGCCCACCAGCTCGATCCTCAACCTGGCCACCACCCGCGACATCCGCCTGATCGGCCTGACCGACGAGGAAGTGGCCAACGCCAAGCAGACCCAGCCGGTGTTCGCCGCCTACCAGCTCAAGGCCGACCTCTACGAGGGCATGGAGGAGGCGGTGCAGACCATCGGCATCCCCAACGTGCTGGCGGTGAGCAGCGAGATGGACGAGGAACTGGCCTACGAGGTCACCAGGACGCTGTTCGAGCAGACCGAGCAGCTGATCGCCATCCACCCGGCGGCCAACGACACCACCGTCGAGTTCAGCGTCGACTCCACGCCGATCGGCTTCCACCCCGGCGCGCTGCGCTACTACGAGGAGGTGGGCGCCGAGATCGCCGACCACCAGCGCCCCTGATGGGCGGCGCTCGACGACACTCCCCGGGGCGGGCCAGACGGCTCGCCCCCTTGCTTTGCCTGGCGCTGGGGGGCCTTGCGGCCGCGCCGGCGGCGGCCGACTGCCCGAGCCACGAGCTGCGGGTGCGCGATGCCGAGGGCCGGCCGCTTGCGCGCCTGCCGATGCCGGAGGGCGCCGGCTGGTGCCTGGCCTGGAACCACTCGGTGGAGGGCTTTCCGGTCCACGACTGCTATCGCAACCGGGGCGGACGCATGGTGCTGGAGCGTAGCCACCTGCCGGACTTCGCCGCCGGCCTGGATCATATTCCCGGCCGCGGGCGCCAGGTCTCCGACGGCCGCGGCGGCTACTGGATCGAGGCCATCGACGAGCCGGTGCCCGGCGACCGCTACCGGCTGCGGGTCGGCTCGCCGCGGGTCGATCACCGCCTGGTGCGCCACGGCGAGCCGAGCCTCGCGGCCCTGCTGGACGCGGCTCGGGACTGCGCGGCCGGCCGCTATCCCCCGCCGGGTGCCGCGCCGGTCACGCTCAGCCTGAGCGCCCGCGCCGCCGATCGGGCCGTGACCCTGGCCCTCGAGCCCGTCTTCCCCTGACCCGCCCGCTGGGCATCCAGCCATAAGAGACACGCAATGAGCGAACCGGATACCTCCCCCATCGTTCCCGGCAGCCAGGCCGCGCATCCGCGCGGCGTGCTGTGGCTGATCGGCCTGGTGGCCGTGGCGCTGTCGCTGTTCCAGCTGTATTCCGCCGGCATCCAGCCCCTGGGGCTCTTCTACCAGCGCAGCATCCACCTGGCGCTGATCATGATGCTGGCCTTCCTGATGTTCCCGATCTTCGGGCCCGACCGTCGCCGCGGGGCGCTCGGCGGGCTGCTCGACCTGGCGTTCTTCGCCGGGGCGGTGATCACCGGCGGCTACATGGTGCTGTTCCTGGACGACATCATCGGCCGCGCCGGCTTCTGGAGCCAGACCGATATCGTGATCGGCATCATCGCCACGGTCACCGTGCTCGAGGCCAGCCGCCGGGCGGTGGGGCTGGGCATGACGGTGATCGGCGTGCTGGCGATCCTCTACGCCTTCGCCGGTCCCCGGGGCGAGCTGCCCTGGCTCGGCCAGTTCCTGCCGGGGATCCTCGAGCACCGCGGCTACAACCTGGACCGCCTGGTGGGCCAGCTCTACCTGGGCCAGGAGGGCATCTTCGGCCTGCCGATGGGCGTGGCGGCCACCTACATCTTCATCTTCGTGCTGTTCGGCGCCTTCCTGGAGATCACCGGCGCCGGCAAGTTCTTCATCGACCTGGCCTATGCCGCCACCGGCCGCCAGCGCGGCGGGCCGGCCAAGGCGGCGGTCATCGCCTCCGCGGGCATGGGCTCGATCTCCGGCAGCGCCATCGCCAACGTGGTGACCACCGGCGCCTTCACCATCCCGCTGATGAAGCGCCTGGGCTACAAGCCCCACCAGGCCGGCGGCATCGAGGCGGCGGCCTCCACCGGCGGCCAGATCATGCCGCCGCTGATGGGCGCCGGCGCCTTCCTGATCGCCGAGTACACGCGGATGCCCTATCTGGACGTGGTCAAGGTCAGCATCCTGCCGGCGATCATGTACTTCGGCACCGTCTACCTGTTCGTGCACATCATCGCCCTGAAGCAGGGCATGCAGGGCATGGCCAAGAGCGAGCTGCCGCAGCTGCGCGACGTCATGGGCGCCGGCTGGCACTTCCTGCTGCCGCTGGCGGTGCTGGTGTGGCTGCTGGTGATGAACATGTCGCCGATGCGGGTCGGCTACTACGCCATCCTGACCATGCTGGCGGTGGCGGCGCTGCGTTTCGCGGTGTGGTTCTTCTTCGTCGCCCCCAGGCGCGGCGAGCCGGCGAGCGGCGCGGCGCTGTGGCAGGCCGTGCTGCACGGCCTGCGCAAGGTCCTCGACGGCCTGGAGCTGGGTGCCCGCAACGCCGTGGCGGTGTCCATGGCCTGCGCCGTGGCCGGGATCATCGTCGGTGTGGTGGGCCTGACCGGGCTGGGGCTCAAGTTCTCGGCGATGATGATGGCCTTCTCCGGCGGCAACCTGCTGCTGGCGCTGGTGATGGTGCTGCTGGCCAGCCTGGTGCTGGGCATGGGGCTGCCGGTGACCGCCAGCTACATCGTGCTGATCGTGCTGGTGGGCCCGGCGCTGACCGCCGAGTTCGGGGTGCCGCTGCTGATCGCCCACCTGGTGGTGTTCTGGTACTCCCAGGACTCCAACGTCACCCCGCCGATCGCCCTGGCCGGCTTCGCCGGGGCCGCCATCGCCGGCGCCAGGCCCATGGACACGGGGATCCAGGCCTGGAAGTTCGCCAAGGGGCTCTACCTGATCCCGCTGTTCATGGTCTACAACCCGGAGATCATCATGGGCGGCGCCCCGGCGCTGCTGGCCTGGACGGCGCTGACCGGCTTCCTGGCCCTGGGCGCCTTCGCGGCGGCCCTGGAGGGCTACCTGTTCACGCGGATGTCGGCGCCGGTGCGCCTGGCGCTGCTGCCGGCGATCGTCGCGGTCTTCTACCCGAGCCTGGCGGCGGAGGCCGCGGGGGCGGCGGTGATGGCCCTGGCCCTGGCCGGCAACTGGCTGGCCAGCCGGCGACAGGCGGCGCTGGCCGGCTGATCCCGCCGGACACGCCATGGCCCCGCCCGAGGCGACTCGGGCGGGGCCATGGCGTGAGCGGGAAGGGCGGCGTGCTAGCGGTCGCCGTCCTCGCCGGCCGCTTCCAGTGACTCGGCGGCCTCGTCGGCGGTCTCGGCGAGGGTCTCGCCGGCGTCCTCGACGGCCTGGCCGGCCGCCTCGGTGCCCCGCTCGATGGCCTCGTCCACGGCCCGATCGGCGGTCTCCAGGGCCGAGGCGCCCTCGACCGGCTCCAGCACCAGGGTGATCGGCCCCTGATCGGCGTCCGGCCCCACCTCGACGCTGTGGCGCGCGGGGCTGATCCACTGCAGCTGGCCGTCGGCATCGCGGACCTCGGCATGCAGGGCGTGGGCGTGGCCGGGATCCACCTGGTTCAGCGGGTAGTCGATGGCAAAGGCCGCCGGCGCGTTGCCTCCGGCGTCGACTTGGGTCTCGGCGATGACCGTGGCCGGGGCGTCGGCCAGGGCCACGTCGCGCAGGCTGACCGTGACCCGGGCGTCCTCGGGCAGCGGGGTATCGGTGGCGGCGAACTCCAGCATGCCCTCGAGGGTGCGGCCTTGCGCTTGCGCGTCTCCGGCGGCCTGGTCGTTCCGGGTCGCCGTCGCGTTGTCGGCCTGTTCGCTCTGGGTGGCGGTGTCGGCCGGGGCGTTCTGCTCGCCGTCGTCGGCCTGATCGCAGCCGGCCAGCGCCAGGGTGCCGGTCAGCGCGGCGGCGAGGAAAAGATGACGCTTCATGGTCGGTCTCCTTGAACACGGGGTCCCTGTGGGGTGGAAGGGTCGCCTCCCTGCGACCGCTTCACTACGCACCCTAACAGCGCAATCTGCAGGAAGGGTGAAACCACTTGTCGCCCGGCGGCGACGTGTCGTTGCGCGACGCGGGGCGCCGGGGGAGAGGTAGCCGGGACGCGGCTCTGCTAGAATACGGAGCTTCCATTTTTCCCCACCGCCCGCGGCATCGGCCGCGAGGCGGCGCCATTCCGTTTTTCGAGGAGCCCGGGATGCCATCATCGAAGCAAGCGCCGCGCGTCGGCGTGATCATGGGGTCGAAGTCCGACTGGCCGGTCATGGAGCATGCCGTGACCATGCTCGAGCGGCTGGGGGTGCCCTGCGAGACCCGGGTGGTCTCGGCCCACCGCACCCCGGACCTGCTGTTCGACTACGCCAAGGAGGCCGCCGGCCGCGGCCTGCAGGCGATCATCGCCGGCGCCGGCGGCGCGGCCCACCTGCCCGGCATGGTGGCTTCCCAGACCGCGCTGCCGGTGCTGGGCGTGCCGGTGGAGTCCAAGTCCCTCAAGGGCCTGGACTCGCTGCTCTCCATCGTGCAGATGCCCGGCGGCGTCGCCGTGGGCACCCTGGCCATCGGCAAGGCCGGCGCCACCAACGCCGGCCTGCTGGCCGCCCAGATCGTCGGCCTGCAGGACGAGAGCGTGCGCGCCGCCGTGGAGGCCTTCCGCGCCGAGCAGACCCGGACGGTGCTGGACAACCCCGACCCGCGTCCCGACAGCGAGTGAGGCAGAGACGATGAACATCGGCGTACTGGGAGCCGGCCAGCTGGGCCGGATGCTGGCCCTGGCGGGCTATCCGCTGGCCAATCGCTTCACCTTCCTCGACACCACCGGCAACCCCAGCGCGGGGATCGGCGAGGTGATGATCGACACCGACGGCAAGCATCTCGAGTGCTTCCTCGACAAGGTCGACCTGGTCACCTACGAGTTCGAGCACCTGCCGGTGTCGCTGGTCCGGGCCATCGAGGAACGCAAGCCCGTGTATCCCGGAAGCGAGGCGATCCGGGTCTGCCAGAACCGCGCCGAGGAGAAGGCGCTGTTCGATCGCCTGGGCATTCCCACCCCGGCCTATCGCCTGGTGGACAGCGCCGAGGCGCTGGAGGCCGCGGTGCGCGAGCTGGGCGCCCCGGTGGTGGCCAAGTCGATCACCGAGGGCTACGACGGCAAGGGTCAGGCGGTGATCAAGGACCCGGCCGAGGCCGGGGAAGCCTGGCGGGCGATCAACCACCCGCGGCTGATCGTCGAGGCCTTCGTCGACTTCGCGCGCGAGGTGTCGATCATCGCCGTGCGCGGCCGCGACGGCGAGGTGGCCTTCTACCCCATGGCCGAGAACGTCCATGCCGACGGCATCCTGCGCTATTCGGTGGCGCCGGTGCCGGACCTGGACGATGCCGTCCAGCGCACCGCCGACGGCTACATTCGCGCGCTGCTCGACGAGCTCGACTATGTCGGCGTGCTGACCCTGGAGCTCTTCCAGACCCGGGACGGCGGCCTGATGGCCAACGAGATGGCGCCCCGGGTGCACAACTCCGGCCACTGGACCCTTGACGGCGCCGTCACCAGCCAGTTCGAGAACCACCTGCGGGCCATCCAGGGGCTGCCGCTGGGCGACACCGCCGCCCGCGCGCCCACCTGCATGGTCAACGTCATCGGCCGCGAGGCCGACAACGCCGCCGTGCTGGCCATGGGCGACGCCCACCTGCATCGCTACGACAAGGGCGAGCGCCCGGGCCGCAAGCTGGCCCACATCAACCTGGTCGCGCCGACCCATGCGGCGCTGCTGGAGAAGGTGCGCGCCTGCGCGGCCCTGGTGCCCGACGCCCCGCCGCCGCGTTTCAGCTTCGAGTGACGGACTGACCGGCCCCGAACGCAACAAGGCCGCGCCTCTCGGGCGCGGCCTTGTCGTGCTTCGCTCTTCCCCCTCACCCTATTCACCTCGCACCTCGCACCTCGCACCTCGCACCTCGCACCTCGCACCTCGCACCTCGCACCTCGCACCTCGCACCTCGCACCTCGCACCTCGCACCTCGCACCTCACACCTCGCACCTCACACCTCACCCCATCAACACCCGGCTCGCCAGCCCGCCCCCGGCCAGCAGCAGCACGAACAGCGTCAGCGCCAGCAGGAAGGGGCGCAGGCCCAGGGCGCGCAGCTTCGCCAGGCGCGTCTCGTAGCCCAGGGCGGCCATGGCCATGGTCAGCGCCAGCTGGCCGGCGTGCACCAGGCCCTCGTGGAGCGGCGCCGGCAGGGCGACCAGGCTGTTGACGCCCACCATCGCCACGAAGCCCAGGGCGAACCAGGGAATCGCCAGCCGGGCCGGTGCCTCGCCGGCATCCTCGGTATCCCGGCGATGCAGCCACCACTGGCCGACGATCAGCAGGAAGGGCACCAGCAGCATCACCCGCACCAGCTTGACGATCACCGCGTTGGTCAGGGCATCGGGGCCCACCGCCTCGCCGGCGGCCACCACCTGGGCGACCTCGTGCACGGTGGCGCCGATGTAGACGCCATAGAGGCCCTCGTCCATGCCCAGCAGCGGATACAGCAGCGGGTAGAGCAGCATCGCCAGGGAGCCGAACAGCACCACCGTGGCCACCGCCATGGAGGCGGCGGCGGGGCGCGAGCGGATGGTGGACTCGGTGGCCAGCACCGCGGCGGCGCCGCAGATGGCGCTGCCGGCGCTGGTCAGCAGGGTGGTCTCCCGATCCATGCCCAGCAGCCGCGTGCCGACCAGGTAGCCGGTGGTCAGCACGGCGCCGATGACCAGGGCGTCCAGCAGCAGCACCCGCGGGCCCAGGGCGCCGACCTGCTGCCAGGTCAGCGACAGGCCGAACAGCACGATGCCGGCGCGCAGCAGCCGGCGGGTGGCGAAGGCCAGCCCCGGCCCGGCGCCGGACAGCCGCCCGGCCAGGGGGGAATTGCCCGCCAGCACCCCCAGCGCCAGGGCCAGCACCAGGGGGCTGATGCCGGCCCGGGCGAGCGGCGGCAGGTCGGCGAGGCCGACGCCGCCGGCGGTCAGCAGGGAACAGAGCAGCAGGCCTTGCCACATGGCGGTATCCTCCCGAGCGTTGTGGATGGCCGCCATGCTATGCCCTAATAGCTCATATGGTTATCAGTTAATAACGAACCTTCTTTTCGGAAAAACCGATATGACGCCCCAGGTGAGTTTCCGCCAGCTGCAGGTCTTCGTCAGCGTGGCGCGCCTCGGTACGGTGAGCGCCGCCGCCGAGGCGCTGTCGCTGTCCCAGTCGGCGACCAGCCAGGCGCTCTCGGACCTGGAGCGCCAGCTCGGCGTGGCACTCTTCGAGCGCCCCGGGAGGCGGCTGTGCCTCAACGACCTGGGCCGGCGCCTGCTGCCCCGGGCCGAGGAGCTGCTCGACGGCCTGGCGGGCTTCGTGGCCGCCGCCCGGGAACCCGAGGGCGAGCTGAGCGGGGTGCTCGGGATCTCGGCCAGCGCCACCGTGGGCACCTACCTGCTGCCCGGCCTGGCGGGGCGCTTCAGCGAGGCGCATCCGGCGGTGGACCTGCGCCTGCGGCTGCGCAATACCGTCGAGGTGATCCACGACGTGCTGCGCCTGCAGGCGGATCTGGGGCTGATCGAGGGCGAGTGCCGGGAGCCGGCGCTGGTCGGCGAGCCCTGGTGCGAGGACCGGCTGGTGGTGGTCGCCGCGCCGGGTCATGCCCTGGCGCATGGCGGCGCGCTGGACGACGCGGCCCTGGCCGCGGCGCCCTGGATCCTGCGCGAGTCGGGGTCCGGCACCCGGGCGGTGCTGGAGCAGGCGATGCAGGCTCGGGGCCTGCGGCCCGAGGCCCGGCTGGAGCTCGGCCAGCACGAGGCCATCAAGCAGGCGGTGCGCGCCGGGCTGGGGCTCGGCTGCCTGTCGGAACTCAGCGTGGCCGGGGAGCTCGAGCGCGGCGAGCTGGTGGCTCTGGACACGCCGCTGTCGCTGCGCCGGACCTTCTCCCTGGTGTGGCATCCCGACCGTTACCGCAGCCCCCTGTGGCAGGCCTTCAAGGTCTTCCTGGTCGAGGCCCGCCCGCCGCGGGAGCGCCGGGCTGGCAGCGCTCCCCGGGCCGGGTAGACTGGAGCGTCACCCACGACACCGAGGGATCGGGATGCGACACGGCTTCGGCTTCGACCTGCGCAGCATGGAAATCTTCGTCGAGACCCTGGAGAGGGGCAGCCAGACGGCTGCCGCCCGCCACCTGGGGGTCAAGCAGTCGTCGATCTCCCAGAGCCTGGCCAACCTCGAGGAGGCCCTGGGCGTGATCCTGCTCGATCGCCACTCGCGCCCCCTGGAACCCACCGCGGCCGGGCGCTTCTTCTACGATCGGGCCAAGCGGCTGCTCGGGGAGGCCCGCACCACCCGGCGTGAGCTCCAGGCCGGCGCCTTCGGCCAGCTGCACCAGGTGCGCATGGCGCTGGTCGACTCCCTGGCCACCGCCGTCGGCCAGCCGCTGCTGGAGGTGATCCGCCGGCATACCGCCGACTACACCCTGACCACCGGGCTCTCCCACATGCATGGCCATGCCCTGCTGACCCGGCACGTGGACATCATCCTCTCCGACGATCGCCTGGAGAGCTACGACGGCCTGGAGCGCCATCCGGTGCTCGGCGAGCCCTTCGTGCTGGTACTGCCCGCCGACTGGGACGGCCCGGTGGACAACCTGGGCTGGCTGGCCCGGCGGCTGGACTTCGTCCGCTATACCTCCCAGGCGCTGATCGGCCAGACCATCGAACGCCACCTGCGCCTCAACCAGATGGAGCTGCCGGGGCGCCTGCACCTGGACAACACCTACGCCGTGCTGAGCCTGGTCGCCGGCGGCGCCGGCTGGACCATCACCACCCCGCTTTGCCTCTACCAGGCCGGGCTGGATCACCTGGCCGTGCGCGTCGTCCCCCTCCCCACCGAGCCCCTGCGCCGCGACCTGACCCTGGTGGCCAGGCGCGACGAGCTCGGCGGCCTGCCCGCCCGGCTGGCCCGGGACAGTCGCCGCCTGCTGGAGCGTCACTTCGTGCAGGAGATGCGCCGCCACCTGCCCTGGGTGGAGCCCGAACTCCAGGGCCTCTGAGCCGGGGCGGGCCGTCTCGCGCGGCCACTATCGGTTTTACCTATGGCCTGGCTGTCGGCTGGGCCGATGCTGTTTGCCGCCTGCGAGCGGGGGAGACCACACTGGCCTCGTGCTAGTGGCGATGCTGGCCCGGCGGCGGCGCGATCCGGCCGGGCCCGACAATGACAACAAGCCAGAGTGAGATTTCGATGAGCCATCCCCCCTCCTCGGTGGACTACGAGTCCGTCGACACGACCTACCTCGAGAAACGCAAGCTGAAGAAGGGCGCGGCGGGCTGGATCCTGCTGGCCAGCCTGGGCGTGTCCTACGTGATCTCCGGCGACTACGCCGGCTGGAACTTCGGCCTGGCCGCCGGCGGCTTCGGCGGCATGCTGGTGGCCACGGTGCTGATGGCGATCATGTATACCGCCATGGTGCTGTCCATCGCCGAGCTGTCCTCCTCGCTGCCCACCGCCGGTGGCGGCTACAGCTTCGCCCGGCGCGCCCTGGGCCCCTGGGGCGGCTATGTCACCGGCACCGCCATCCTGCTGGAATACGCCATCGCCCCGGCGGCCATCGCCATCTTCATCGGCGGCTACGTCAACGAGCTGATCGGCCTCAACGGGCCGCTGGTCTATGCCGCCTTCTATGCGCTCTTCGTCGGCATCCACCTGTGGGGCGCCGGCGAGGCGCTGAAGATCATGATGGGCATCACGGCGCTGGCGGTGGTGGCCATCCTGGTCTTCGTGATCGGCATGCTGCCGCACTTCAGCGTCGACAACCTGTTCGACATCGCGCCCAGCGCCGGCGTCGCGGGGGCCTCGGCCTTCCTGCCCGAGGGCGTCATGGGCATCTGGGGCGCGCTGCCCTTCGCCATCTGGCTGTTCCTGGCGGTCGAAGGCGTGCCCCTGGCCGCCGAGGAGGCCGGCGATCCGGGCCGCGACATGCCGCGGGGCATCATCACCGCCATGCTGGTGCTGCTGGTGTTCGCCGCCTGCGTGCTGCTGCTGGCCCCCGGCGGCGCCGGGGCGGCGGCCATGAGCGAGCACGCCGCGCCCCTGGTCGGCGCCCTGCAGGCGGTCTACGGCCCCGATTCCTGGGCGGCCGGCTTCGTCAACCTGGTGGGCCTGGCCGGGCTGATCGCCTCCTTCTTCTCGATCATCTTCGGCTACTCCCGCCAGACCTTCGCCCTGTCCCGGGCCGGCTACCTGCCGCGCTGGCTGTCGGTCACCGGCGAGCGCAAGGTGCCCTACCTGGCGCTGATCGTGCCCGGCGTGATCGGCTTCCTGCTGTCGCTGACCGGCAAGGGCGACCTGATGATCACCATGGCGGTGTTCGGCGCCACCATCTCCTACGCCATGATGACCCTCTCGCACATCCTGCTGCGCCGCCGCGAGCCTGAACTCGAGCGTCCCTACCGGACTCCGGGCGGCACCCTGACCTCGGGTGTGGCCTTCGTCCTGGCCATCGTCGCCTTCCTCTCGACCTTCGTGGTCAGCGTCGAGGCGGCGCTGTGGTCGGCGGTCTTCTACGCCGTGATGCTCGCCTACTTCGGCCTCTACAGCCGGCACCGCCTGGTGGCCCAGGCCCCGGAGGAGGAATTCGAGGCCATCGCCCGGGCCGAGCGGGAACTGGCGGACGAAGAACCGGCCCCGAGCATGGTCTAACTCCTACGACCCGACATGCCGCCGGGCGCGGGCCCGGCGGCGACTCCGATAACAACAGACCCAACGAGGAATCCACGATGAGCGGAATGCAGGCCAGAGAGATCAAGACCGCGGAAGACGCCCGGCGCATCGTCGAGGAACGCGGCCTCAGTCACGTCAAGGTGGGCATGTTCGACATGGACGGCGTGATGCTCGGCAAGTACATGCAGCGCGAGAAGTTCTTCTCGGCCCTGGAGGACGGCTTCGCCTTCTGCGACGTGGTGCTGGGCTGGGACAGCAAGGACGAGCTCTACGACAACGTCCGCTTCACCGGCTGGCACACCGGCTATCCCGATGCCCCGTTGCGGGTCATCCCCGAGAGCTGCCGCGAGCTGCCCAGCGAGGGCAACGGCATGCTGCTGTTCCTGGCCGACTTCCAGGGGCCGGCCGGGGACATCTGCCCGCGCGGCCTGCTGAGCCGGGTGCTCGAGCGGGGCCGTGAGATGGGCTACGACGCCTTCGGCTCCCTGGAGTACGAGTTCTTCATGTTCCAGGAGACCCCCGAGTCGGTGCGCGAGAAGGGCTTTCGCAACCTCAAGCCCCTGACCCCCGACATGATGGGCTACTCGATGCTCAGGAGCTCGGTGCACAGCGAGCTCTACCACGAGCTGCTGGCGCTGGCCGAGACCATGGACTTCCCCATCGAGGGGCTGCATACCGAGACCGGTCCGGGCGTGCTGGAGGCGGCCATCGCCGTGGACGACGCCATGGCCGCCGGCGACAAGGGCGCGCTGTTCAAGACCTTCACCAAGGTCTGGGCCCAGCGCCGCGGCCTGATGGCCACCTTCATGGCCAAGTGGTCCCCGGACTATCCGGGCCAGAGCGGCCACATCCACCTGTCGCTGCGCGAGCGCGACTCGGGCCGCTCGGCCTTCTTCGACGCCGACAAGCCCTACCGGATGAGCGACGTCCAGCGCCACTTCGTGGCCGGCCAGCAGAAGCTGATGCCGGAGTTCCTGGCCATGTTCGCGCCCACCATCAACAGCTACACCCGGCTGATCCCCGGCTTCTGGGCGCCCACCGAGGCCACCTGGGGCGTGGAGAACCGCACCACGGCCCTGCGCGTGATCCCCGGCGGCGACAAGTCCCAGCGCGTCGAGTACCGCCTGGGCAGCGCCGACGCCAACCCCTACCTGGCGCTGGCCGCCGCCATCGGCGCCGGGCTCTACGGCATCGAGCACCGCCTGGAGCCCGACGAGCCGGTCAAGGGCAACGCCTACGAGCTGGACCACCCCGCCCATCAGGCGCTGCCCGCCACCCTCTGGGAGGCGGCCCAGCGGTTCAAGGCCTCGGAGGCGGCTCGCGAGATGTTCGGGGAGGCCTTCGTCGAGCATTTCGCCGCCACCCGGGAATGGGAGGAACGGGAGTTCCGGCGGCATATCACCGACTGGGAGCTGGATCGCTACTTCGAGATTATCTGAGGGGCGAGGTTCGAGGTTCGAGGGGCGAGGGGCGAGGAGTAAGGAGTGAAGGGTGAGGGGTGAGGTGAAAGGCTCGCAGCCCGCAGCCCGCAGCCCGCAGCCCGCAGCCCGCAGCTCCCAGCTCGAAGCCCGAAGCCCGAAGCCCGAAGCCCGAAGCCCGAAGCCCGAAGCCCGAAGCCCGAAGCCCGAGGCCCGGAGCTCAAGACCCGAAGCCCGTGGCGACGCGTCGCCGATAACGAGAGGATCAAGACACCATGGCAGTACAACAGACGATATCCCCGGTGGATGGCTCGATCTACGTCGAGCGCGAGCTGGCCGATCCGGCCCGGGTGGAGGCGGCCCTGGCGCGGGCGGTGACGGCCCAGGAGGCCTGGCGCGAGACCCCGATCGGCCAGCGGGCCCGCTACTGCTCGGCGATGGTCGACGCCATCGTGGCCCGGCGCGATGCCCTGGCCGAGGAGCTGACCTGGCAGATGGGCCGGCCCATCGCCGCCGGCGGCGGCGAGATCGGCGGCTTCGAGGAGCGCGCCCGGGGAATGATCGGCCTGGCCGAAGCCGCCCTGGCCCCGGTCGAGCTGCCCGACAAGCCGGGCTTCACCCGCTACATCACCCGGGAGCCGCTGGGCGTTTCCTTCATCGTGGCACCATGGAACTTCCCCTTCATGACCGCGGTGAACGCCATCGTGCCGGCGCTGATGGCCGGCAACGCCGTGATCCTCAAGCACTCGGCGCAGACCCCGCTGTGCGCCGAGCGCCTGCAGGAGGCCTTCGACGCCGCCGGCCTGCCGGATGGCGTCTTCCAGCACCTGCACCTCTCCCATGCGGCCACCGAGGCGCTGATCCGCGACGCGCGCATCGATCACGTCTCCTTCACCGGCTCGGTGGGCGGCGGCGAGATGGTCGAGCGCAACGCCGCCGGGCGCTTCATCGCCACCGGGCTCGAGCTGGGCGGCAAGGATCCGGCCTATGTGCGCGCCGACGCCGACCTGGACGAGGCCGTGCCCGGGGTCATGGACGGGGCCTTCTTCAACTCGGGGCAGAGCTGCTGCGGCATCGAGCGCATCTACGTGCACCGCGACCTCTACGACGCCTTCGTCGAGCGGGCGGTGGCCTGGGTCCGTGAGCTCCGCCTCGGCAATCCCACCGATCCGGCGACGACCCTGGGCCCGGTGGTCAAGCCGGCCGCCGCGGATTTCGTGCGCGGCCAGGTGGAGGAGGCCGTGACCGCCGGGGCCCGGGCCTGGATCGATCCCGGCGACTACCCGCTGTCGCGGCCGGGCAGCGCCTACCTGGCGCCCCAGGTGCTGACCGGGGTGGATCACTCCATGCGGGTCATGCGCGAGGAGAGCTTCGGGCCGGTGGTGGGCATCATGCCGGTCGAGGACGATGAGGAGGCCGTCCGGCTGATGAACGACAGCGACTTCGGCCTGACCGCCGCGGTGTTCACCCGGGACATCGCCGCCGGCGAGGCGCTGGCCCGTCGCCTGGAGGCGGGCACGGTGTTCACCAACCGCTGCGACTACCTGGACCCGGAACTGGCCTGGACCGGCGTCAAGCAGTCCGGCCGGGGCTGCTCGCTGTCCCGGCTGGGCTACGAGACCCTGACCCGGCCCAAGTCCTTTCATCTCAAGCACTGAACGGAAGGAAGAGCACAGAAGGAAGAGGGAAGAACCTCGTGCTTCTTCCGTCTTCCAGCCGCGCAGCGGCGATCTTCCGTCTTCCATCTCTGGTACGAGGTCATCATGAGCCAAGACGATATGAGCCGATTCACCACGGGCTGGAACTATCCGGCCCAGATCCTCACCGGCGCGGGGCGGGCCCGGGAGCTGCCGGCGGCCTGCCGGGCGCTGGGCATGCGCGCGCCGCTGCTGATCACCGACCCGGGCCTGGCCGGCCTGCCCATGGTCCGCGACCTGGTGGATGCCGGCGCCGAGGACGGGCTGCACATCGGTGTGTTCAGCGACATCAAGGGCAACCCCACCGGCGCCAACGTCGCCGCCGGGGTAGCGGCCTTCCGCGAGGGCGGCCACGACGGCGTGATCGCCTTCGGCGGGGGCTCCGGCCTGGACGCCGCCAAGGCGGTGGCGCTGATGGCCCGCCAGCGCGACGACCTCTCGCTGTGGGCCCTGGAGGACGTCGGCGACAACTGGACGCAGGCCGACGGCGACGCCGTGGCCCCGGTTGTGGCGGTGCCCACCACCGCCGGCACCGGCTCGGAGGTGGGCCGGGCCTCGGTGATCACCGACGAGGGCGCCCAGGTCAAGCGCATCATCTTCCATCCGGCCATGGTGCCGGCCACGGTGATCCTCGACCCCGAGCTGACCACCGGCCTGCCGCCGGCGATCACCGCGGCCACCGGCATGGACGCGCTGTCCCACTGCATGGAGGCCTGGTGCTCGCCCAACTACCACCCCATGGCCGAGGGCATCGCCGTGGAGGGCATGCGCCGGATCCGCGACTTCCTGCCTCAAGCCTATACCGATGGCCGTAATCTGGAAGCGCGCATGAATATGCTGGTCGCTTCCATGATGGGCGCCACCGCCTTCCAGCGGGGGCTCGGCGGCATGCATGCCCTGGCCCACCCCCTGGGCGCGCTCTACGATGCCCATCACGGCACCCTCAACGCCGTGCTGATGCCCTATGTGCTGCGTGCCAACGAGCGGGCCATCGGCGAGCCCATGGTGCGCCTGGGGCGTTACCTGGACCTGCGCCAGCCGGGCACCGCCTCGGTCATCGACTGGGTGCTCGACCTGCGCGAGCGCCTGGGCATCCCGCACACCCTGGCCGCCCTGGACATCGATACCGCCCGGGCCGATCGGGTGGGGGAGATGGCCGTCGCCGATCCTTCCTCCGGCTCCAATCCCATCGCCTTCACCGCCGGCCAGTACCGGGACATCTTCGTTCAGGCCGTCGAGGGGCGCCTCTAACCTGCACAGGGAGACCGCCGATGCGGATCGGACTGCTGCAATGCGACGACGTGGCGCCGGAGCTGCGCGAGCGCCACGGCAACTACCCGGCGATGTTCGAGCGCTTGTTCACCTCGGTGGACGCGACCCTCGAGTTCCGGGTCTGGCGCTGCCTGGACGGGGAGATCCCCGACGATCCCGAGGCGGTGGATGCCTGGCTGACCACCGGCTCCAAGTTCGGCGTCAACGACGGCCTGGCCTGGGTGGCCGACCTGGAGACCTTCGTCCGCCGGGTGTGGGCCGCCGGCCGGCCGCTGGTGGGCATCTGCTTCGGCCACCAGCTGATCGCCAAGGCCCTGGGCGGCGAGGTCGTCAAGAGCGAGCGGGGCTGGGGCGTGGGCATGTCCTTCAACCGGGTGACCGGCCGGGCCGAGTGGATGACGCCCTGGCAGGAGGGCCTGGACCTGGTGGTCAGCCACCAGGATCAGGTGGTGTCGCCCCCGGAGGGCAGTCGGGTGCTCGCCGGCAGCGACTTCTGCCCCGTCTACCTGATGCAGGTGGGCGAGACCTTCCTCGGCGTCCAGGGCCATCCGGAATTCGCCAAGCCCTACTCGGCGGACCTGATGGCGCTGCGCCGCGACCAGGTCGGCGCCCAGCGGGTCCGCGAGGGCCTGGCCTCGCTGCATGCGCCGGTGGACGATGCGCTGATGGTGCGCTGGATCCTCGCCTTCATGCGCCGGGCCCTGGACGCACGCGCCCGTTCTTGATCCGGGCGAGCCCCGGCGGCGAAGGGCTTGTCGAGGGCGCAGGGCCGGCTCACCATAGGGCCATGGCCGAGGGCAGTTCGCGGGGTCGCGAGCCGGCCGATCAAGGAGGAGCCGACGCGTGGTGCCGTCGATGACCGAGCCGGGGCCGGCGTCAGCCAGCCTGATCCTGCTGGGCGCGATCCTCTCGCTCAGCATCCTCGCCGACGCCGTGGCCAGCCGCACCCGGCTGCCGCGGATCTCGCTGCTGGTGCTGGTGGGCCTGGGCGTGGCGGTGGTCCAGCAGTGGTGGCTCGCCCAGCCCGACGCGCGCCCGCTGGACGGCCTCGGCGAGCCGCTGATCCAGGTGGCCCTGGTCATGGTGGCCTTCCTGCTGGGCGGCGAGCTGACCGCCGAGCGCTTGCGCACCACCGGGCCCCTGATCCTGATCGTCTCGCTGTCGGTGATCGTCGTGGGCGCGCTGGCGGTGGGCGCCGGCCTGCTGGCGCTGGGCTTTCCGCTGGCGGTCGCCGTGTCCCTGGCGGCCATCTCCGTGGCCACCGATCCGGCGGCGGTCCAGGAGACGATCCATGCCGGCGGCGACACCCGGCTGCGGGCGCGGGTGCTGCTGGGCATCGTGGCCATCGACGACGGCTGGGGCATCCTGGTGTTCGGCCTGGCCATGGCGGCGCTGGGGTGGGCGCTGTCCGGCGATGGCCAGCTGGCGCTGCTCGAGGCCGCCTGGGAACTGGGCGGCGCCCTGGCGCTGGGGGCGCTCGTCGGCCTGCCTGCGGCCTGGCTGACCGGCCGCCTGGCCCCCGGGGAGCCCACCCGGGTCGAGGCCATCGCCCTGATCCTGCTGCTCGCCGGGCTATCGTCCTGGCTGGGCGTCTCGTCGCTGCTGGCGGCGATGGTCACCGGCGCCCTGGTGGCCAACCTGTCGCGCCACCATACCCGCTCGTTCAACGAGATCGAGCACATCGAGTGGCCCTTCCTGGTGTTCTTCTTCGTGCTCTCCGGGGCCAGCGTCGACCTGCTGCACCTCGACGAGTCGCTGGGCCTGATCCTGGCCTATGTGCTGCTGCGGCTGGCGGGGCGCCTGCTGGGCGGCCTGCTGGGGGTGCGCCTGGCCAGGGTGCGCCAGGCGGAGCTGCCCCGGGACATCGGCCTGGCGCTGACGCCCCAGGCCGGGGTCGCCATGGGCATGGCGCTGCTCGCCGCGGAACACTTCCCGGCCCACGGGACGGCGCTGCTCTCGGCGGTGGTGACCTCGACCCTGGTGTTCGAGACCATCGGGCCCATGCTGGTGCGCCGCGTGCTGCGCTGAGCGCTCAGGGCCGCCGGGCGCCCAGCAGCCGCAGGCCGTTGGCCACCACCAGCAGGCTTGCCCCCATGTCGGCGAACACCGCCATCCACAGGGTCGCCTGGCCGGCGAAGGCCAGCGCCAGGAACACCGCCTTGAGGCCCAGGGCCAGGACGATGTTCTGGATCAGCACCCGGCGGGTGGCCCGGGACAGGCGCAGGAAGGTCGGCAGCTTGCCGGGGTCGTCGTCCATCAGGGCCACGTCGGCGGTCTCGATGGCCGCATCGCTGCCCGCCGCGCCCATGGCGAAGCCGATGTCCGCGCGGGCCAGGGCCGGGGCGTCGTTGATGCCGTCGCCGACCATGCCGATCACGCCGCGCCCGCCGAGGCGCTCGATGGCGGCCAGCTTGTCTTCCGGCAGCAGTTCCCCGCGGGCCTCGTCGATGCCCGCCTCGGCGGCGATGGCGGCCACGCTGCGCTGGCTGTCTCCGGACAGCATGCAGGTCCGCACGCCGAGCTCGTGCAGCGCCGTCACCGCCTCGCGGGCGCCGGGCCTGAGCATGTCGCGGACCACGAACAGCGCCCGGGGCGCCTCGGCGTCGCCGAGCAGGACCACGCTGTCGCCGCGCTCGGCCAGCGCGTCCAGGCGCGGCTCCAGCGTCGGGTCGACGAGCCCCCGGGCCGCCATCAGGCGGCGGTTGCCCAGCCACCAGCGCCGGCCGTCGACCTCGCCCTCCACGCCCAGGCCGGGCCGCTCGCGCAGCTCGCTCACCTCGGCGGCCGCGCCGTCCTCGCCCAGGGCCGCGTGCAGGGCGCGGGACACCGGATGGGTGGAGCGCGCCGCCAGGCCGGCGGCGATCCGCGCCGGCTCGCTCCCGGCGACGCCGAGTGGCTGCCAGTCGGCCAGGCGCGGCTCGCCCCGGGTCAGGGTGCCGGTCTTGTCCAGGGCCAGCCAGGTCAGCCGGTGGCCCTGCTCCAGGAAGCGGCCGCCCTTGATCAGGATGCCGGCCCGGGCGGCGGCCGAGAGGCCGCTGACGATGCTCACCGGCGTCGAGATCACCAGCGCGCAGGGGCAGGCGATCACCAGCAGCACCAGCGCCCGGTAGACGCCGTCCAGCCAGGCGCCGGGGAACAGCAGCGGCCAGGCCAGGGCGGTGAGCAGGGCCAGGCCCAGCACCGCCGGCGTGTAGACCGCCGAGAAGCGGTCGATGAAGCGCTGGGTGGGGGCGCGAGCGGCCTGGGCGGCCTCCACCGCCTGGATGATGCGCGCCAGGGTGGAATCGTCCGCGGGTCGGGTGACGCGCAGGTCGAAGTCGCCGTGGCGGTTGACGGTGCCGGCGAAGACGGCCTCGCCGGGGGCCTTGTCCCGGGGCCGGCTCTCGCCGGTGATCGGCGACTCGTCCAGGGTCGGGGTGCCGCGGACGACCTCGCCGTCCAGCGGCAGGCGCTCGCCGGGCAGCACGCGCACCGTCTCGCCCACCGCCACCTCGCCGGCGGGCACGCGGACCCAGCCGCCGTCCGGGCCCTGGCGACGCGCCTGCGCCGGGGCCTTGTCGAGCAGCGCGCGGATGGCGCCCCGGGCCCGTTCCAGGGAGCGGGCCTCGAGGTGCTCGGCCAGGGTGAACAGCACCATGACCATGGCCGCCTCGGCCCAGTGGCCGATCAGCAGCGCGCCGGTCACCGCCACGCTCATCAGGGCGTTGATGTTGAGGCTGCGATGGCGCAACGCCACCCAGCCCTTGCGCCAGGTGGGCAGGCCCACCAGGGCGATGGCGGCCAGCGCCAGCAGCGGCGCCATGACGCCGGCGGCGGGCGTGGCGGTCCAGCCGACCAGCTCGGCCCCCAGCGCCAGCAGGGCGGCCACCGCCAGCCGGCCCCAGGGACGGGGCGCGGGCGCCTCCCGAGGCGCGTCGGCGTCCAGCGGCCGGGGCGTCATGCCGGCATCGCGAATGGCGCGGTCCACGGCCGCCGGATCGGCGTCGCGGTGATGGACGCTGAGCACCCGGCCCATCAGGTCGAAGTCCAGGGCGGCGACCCCGGGCACCCGGTCCAGGGCCTTGCGCAGCAAAGCCTCCTCGGTGGGGCAGTCCATCTCGGTGATGCGCCGCCGCAAGGTCTCGGTGCCGGGCGGGGCGGCGACCGCCTCGCGCGCCGGCGAGGCGTCGCCGCAACCGCCGCTGCAGGTCTGGGAGGTATCGGCCATCGGGAAACTCCGTCGGGGATGACGTGTCCGATGACACAACCTATAGGCACTATAGGGTCAAGCCGCCAGAAGGAGCCTGCCATGCAGATCGGCGAACTGGCGCGGCGCACCGGCTGCCGCGTGGTTACCATTCGCTACTACGAGCGCGAGGGGCTGTTGCCGGCCCCCGCCCGCAGTGCGGCCAACTACCGCCTCTACGGCGACCGGCACGTCGAGCGCCTGGCCTTCATCCGCCATTGCCGGGCGCTGGACATGACGCTGGACGAGATCCGCGCCCTGCTGGAGGCTCACGACCATCCCGAGAGTCCCTGCCGGGACGTCAACGACCTGATCGACGCCCACCTGGAGCACGTGGCGGCGCGCATCGCTCAGCTCGAGTCCCTCAAGCGGGACCTGGAGGCGCTGCGCGCCCGCTGCCGGGAGCCCCGCACGGCCGCCGAGTGCGGCATCCTGGATGCCCTGGCACAGCCGCCGGCGGAGGGGGCCACCCCCTCGGCGGCCGACGACGACCACGTGCCCGGGGTGCATCCCCGGGTCTGAGGGGGAGGCTCAGGCGTCGGGGGCGTCGAAGTGCTTCGCCACCAGGGCGTCGTAGGTGCCGTCCGCCTTGAGGGCCGCCAGGGCCTCGTTGAAGCGCTCGGCCAGGTCGCGGTCGCGCCGGCGGAAGGCCACGCCCACGCCCTGGGCGAAGTAGCGATCCGGCTCGCGGACCAGCTCGCCCAGGCGCTGGAAGTCGCTGTCGGCCTGATCGATCTGCACGAAGGACTGGGCGGTGGGGTATTCCATGAAGGCCAGGTCGAGTCGCCCGGCGCGCATGTCGGTCACCACGTCGGCCCAGCTGGCGTAGCGCCGGACCTCGACGCTGTCGCCATGGAGGTCGGTGACGTACTCGTCCTGGAGGGTCGCGGTCTGGACCCCGACGACCTTGCCCGCCAGGCTGGCCGGATCCGCGACGTCGATGTCGCTGCCGTCCCGGGCCACCCAGACGCTGGGCATCCGGAAATAGCTGTCCGAGAACAGCACCTGGCGCCGCCGCACCTCGGAGATGGTCATGGCCGACATGATGGCGTCGAACTTGCGCGCCCGCAGCCCGGGAATCAGCCCGTCCCAGCTCTGCACGACCCATTCGCACTCGCGCTCCAGGTAGTCGCAGATGGCGTTGCCCAGCTCGATATCGAAGCCGGCCAGGCTGCCGTCGGGACGGCTGTACTCGAAGGGCTTGTAGGGCACGTCGGCGGCCAGGCGCAGGGGCTCCTCGGCCTGGGCGGAGGTGGCCAGCAGCCCGGCGCCCAGCACCGCGGCCAGCAGTCGGATGGATTGACGCATGGGAAGTCTCGCGAAATCGGGTGGGTCAGTAAGAAATGCTGAAATTGTCAGCTATACCCTTCGATGATACCGCGATGCCGGCTTGTTTTCAGTTGTGATGACTAGTGTCGACGGCGATGCACCCGCCGCCCCAGCGCCCAGACCTCGTCGATGGCCCAGGCGCCGTCGGCCAGCACCAGCAGGTCGGCGTCGGCGCCGACGCACAGCCGGCCCTTGCGGGGCAGGCCCAGGGCATCGGCGGCATGGGTGCTGGCCGTGCCGATGGCCTTGTCGAGCGCCACGCCGTGATCCTCGACGCATTCGCCCAGGGTCTCGAACAGGCTGCTCAGGCGGCCGGGCTGGAGGCCGGCGAAGCGGCCCTCGGCGTCGAAGCGCGGCAGCGAGGCGTTGGCGTCCGAGGACAGGGTGATCCGCGAGGGCTCGACCCGGGCCTCCAGGGCTCGGGCCACGGCGCGGGCGGCGGGCACCTCGCCGTCGGCCAGCAGCTCGGGGGTGGTGCTGGTGGTGAAGTCGATGCGTCCGCCTTCGCGGCCGAAGCGCAGCCCGTCCTCGAACAGCGCGGCGGTGCGGTTGACGTGGGTGGGCAGGAACTGCGCCAGCGGGATGGCGCTGTGCCGTGCCACCTCGCGCAGCGGCTCGAGGCCGCCGGTGGCGTCGCCGGTGTGGATGAAGACGATGCCGGCCTTGCCGGCGAGCATGCCGGCGGTGCGGGCCTCGGCGGCCAGCCGGGTGAGTTCCTCGCGGCTCGGCTGGGAGCCCCGGTGGTCGCTGATGGCCACCTCGCCCAGGCCGATGCATTCGGGAAGGAAGGTGATGTCGCCGGCCACCGAGCCGGTCAGGGTCACCGGCGGCAGCTGGTAGGAGCCGGTGTAGCAGTAGGTGGTCAGCCCGCCGGCGGCCAGCTCCCGGGCCTTGCCCAGCAGGTTGGCGGGAGTGCGGGTCAGGGCGTCGGTGCCCAGGGCGCCGACCAGGGTGGTGACCCCGGAGGCCAAAGCCTCGTCCAGGCCGAGCTCGGGGGTGCGGGTGCCGAAGCCGCCTTCGCCGCCGCCGCCGATGAAGTGCACCAGGGGATCGACCAGGCCGGGGATGACACGGCGGCCCTCGAGGTCCACGACCGCGACCGCCGGGCCCCGGGCAGGCGGCTCGCCGGCGTCGTCCGCCGCGGCGATGGCGGCGATGCGGCCGTCGCTGATCAGCAGGTGGCACAGGCCCCGCGGCTCGGGGGCGTGCAGGCGGGCGTTCTTGAGCAGGGTCAGCATCGTCGCTCCTCTCGAAATGAAGACGCCGGCTTGCGCCGGCGTCGTGGCAAGTGGGCACAACAGCAGGTGTCTCTCGGTGCTCATCCGTCTACAGGTCCCGGGGCGCCGGACCGACGAGGGGGCGCTGTGACCCCCTCCATGGGCGCTACCGACGCCCTGCGGCGCTCTCGCGTCCCGCTACGCTTGCAGGACCGGTGCTGGCCATCCCTGGCCAGCCCGTTCGGAGCCGTGCTCCTCACCCCTGGCGTAGGCCCCCCTCTTCGACCTGTCTCCGGCGCACCTCGTCATGCCCGACTGTGGTTGCCTTGGGGCTCGGCGCTTACAGCTTGACGTCGTAGCTGAAGTACCTGGCCATGATCTCGTCGTAGGTGCCGTTGGTCTTCAGCGCCTGGAGGGCCTCGTTGAACTGCTCGGCGAGCTCGCGGTCGCGCTGGCGGAAGGCCACGCCGACGCCCTGGCCGAAGTACTTCTCCGGTTCCTTGATGAAGTCGCTGATGCGCTGAAACTCGCTCTCCGGGGTGTCGATATCGATCATCGCCTCGGCGATCGGGTAGTCCATGAAGGTCAGGTCCAGGCGCCCGGTGCGCATGTCGGCGATGACGTCGTCGGCGCTGCCGTAGCGGCGCACGTCCAGGACATCGCCGTAGAGGTCGGTGACGTAGTTGTCCTGCAGGGTGGCGCGCTGGACGCCCACGCTCAGGCCCTCGAGGCTCTCGCGATCCGAGATGTCGATGTCCTCGCCCTTGGCGGTGATCCAGGCGCTCGGCGTGGTGTAGTAGGGCTCGGAGAACAGCACCTGCCGGGCGCGCTCCTCGGTGATGGCCATCGAGGACATGATGGCATCGAACTTGCGTGCCTGCAGGGCCGGGATCATGCCGTCCCAGGGCTGCTCGACCCAGGTGCATTCGCGCTCCAGGTACGCGCAGACGGCGTTGCCCAGCTCGACCTCGAAGCCGGTCAGGGTGCCGTCGGGCAGCTTGTACTCGAAGGGCTCGTAGGGCACGTCCACGGCCAGGCGAATGGGGTCCTCGGCCTGGACGGACGTGGCGAACAGGCTGGCGCCGAGGGTGGCGGCCAGCAGCAGCTTGGCGTGACGCATGGGGATCTCCTCCCGTGAGGGCATGGATGAGGTGCTGGATTCAGGGGCTCGCCGCGGTGGCGAGGGCGGCGGGATCGCCGCGGTCGGCGCAGGGCGCCTGGGAGTCGGGCACGGGCGTGCCGTGATGGCCAAGGCGGCCATCGGGAAGGCTTACTCGTCGAACCACTCGCTGAGGTAGAAGCGCGGCGCGGCGCTCCGGCGGGGGACGGGGACGACGGTCAGGTCGGTCGGCGGTCGATGCATGGGGGACCTGCGGGGGCAGGCCGCCCCGGGCGAGCCCGGGGCGGCGGCGATCACTCGCCGAAGTACTCGGCGTAGATCTCGTCGTAGGTGCCGTTGTCCTTGAGGGCGGCGAGCGCCTCGTTGAAGGCGGCGGCCAGTTCCTCGTCGCGCTGGCGGAAGGCGATGCCGAAGCCGTCGCCGAAGTACTCCTTCGGCTCGGTGATCATCTCGCCCACCACCTTGTACTCGCCGGCCTGGCTGTCGAGCAGGGTGGACTTGCCCACCGGGAAATCGAGGAAGACGATGTCCAGGCGCCCGGCGTCCATGTCGAGGACCATGTCGTCGGCGGTGGCGTAGCGGCTCACGTCCGCCACGTCGCCGTACATGTCGGTGACGTAGTTGTCCTGCAGGGTGCCGCGCTGCACGCCGATGGTGGTGCCGTCCAGGCTCTCGTCGCTGGGCGTGCCGATCTCGGCGTCCATCGGGGCGAACCAGGCGGACGGCGGGGTGAAGTAGGGATCGGAGAACAGCACCTGCTCGCGACGCTGATCGTTGATGGTCATGGACGACATGATGGCGTCGTACTTGCGCGCCTGCAGGCCGGGGATGATGCCGTCCCAGCCCTGGACCACCCACTCGCACTGGATGCCGATCTCGGCGCACAGGGCGTCGCCCAGCTCGATGTCGAAGCCGGTCAGCTCGCCGTCCGGCGTGCGGAATTCCATCGGCTCGTAGGGCACGTCGACGCCGATGCGGATATCGCGGACCTCGGCATTGGCGCTGCCGGCGATCATGGCGGCGCCCAGCACGCCGAGGCTCAGGATCTTCTGGAACTTCATGGGTGCTTCCCCTTGTTGTTGGTGGTCACCTTGTGGGTGATGACCCGTCCACGATAGCCGAAGCCGGAACGGGTCGAAAGGTCGGGATCGAACGACGGTTCCCAACGCTTGTTTTACGCTCGCCTCAGCCGCTGGCGGGCTTGAGGTGGGCGAGCAGGCGTTTCTCCAGGTAGCGGAACAGGTAGAGGATGGCGAAGGTCAGGCACAGGTAGATCGCCGCCACGAACAGGAAGGCGTCGAAGGGCGCGTAGAAGCGGGCATAGACGAAGCGCGCCGCCCCGGTGAGGTCCATGATGGTCACCACGCTGGCGATGGCGCTGGCGTGGAGCATGAAGATCACCTCGTTGCCGTAGGCCGGCAGGGCGCGGCGGAAGGCGCTGGGCAGCACGATGCGCCGCATCATCAGGCCCCAGGACATGCCGTAGGCCCGGGCCGCCTCGATCTCGCCGCGGGGCGTGGACTTGATCGCGCCGCGGAAGATCTCGGTGGTGTAGGCCGCGGTGTTCAGGGTGAAGGCGATCAGCGCCGGCACGAAGGGCTTCTCGAGGATCACCCACAGCCAGGTCTCCTGGATGCCGTCGACGAACACCACCCCGTAGTAGATCAGGTAGAGCTGCACCAGCAGCGGGGTACCGCGGAACACGTAGCAGTAGAAGAAGATCGGCAGGCGCAGCCAGGCGTGCTTCGAGCCGCGGCCGATGGCCAGCGGCACCGCCAGCACCAGGCCGATGATCAGCGACAGGAACACCAGCTGGACGGTGGTGGTCAGCCCCTCGCCATAGTAGGAGAGGGTCTGCAGGGTGAAGATGCTGTTGTCGGCCAGCCGGGCCTCGAGCCAGGTCATCAGGGCGTCCATCATTTCGTCTCCCCAAAGCCGATGTCATAGCGCTTCTGCAGGCGGGCGAAGCCCCACTCGGAGACGCTGGCGATCAGCAGGTAGATGATCGCGACGATGATCATGAAGGTGAAGGGTTCGCGGGTGGCCTTGGAGGCCTCGGCGGCCACCCGGACCATGTCCGACAGGCCGATCACCGAGACCAGGGCGGTGGTCTTGAGCAGCACCATCCAGTTGTTGGACAGCCCCGGCAGGGCATGGCGCATCATCTGCGGGAAGCGGACGCGCCGGAACACCAGCCAGTGGCTCATGCCGTAGGCGCGGCCGGCCTCGATCTGGCCGTTGTCCACCGCCATGAAGGCGCCGCGGAAGGTCTCGCCCATGTAGGCGCCGAAGATCAGGCCGATGGTGATTACCCCGGCGACGAACTCGTTGACGTTGATGAAGATATCCACGTCGAACTGGTAGTAGAGCCAGTCGGTGACCATGTTGATGCCGATCTGGCCGCCGAAGAACAGCAGCATCATCAGCACCAGGTCCGGCACGCCGCGGATGATGGTGGTGTAGAGGGTGCCGATGCGGTGCAGCAGCCAGCTGCGCGACATCTTGGCGCTGGCCGTGAGCAGGCCCAGCACGATGGCGAGTATCAGCGACAGCACCGCCAGCTCGATGGTGATCAGGGCGCCTTCCAGCAGGCGCGGGCCGTAGCCGTGCAGATCGATCATGGGTGATCTCCTCGTGCGGGACGCCTCAGTGCTTGGGGGCCAGGAACTGCTTGAGGCGCTCGGAGCGCGGGTTGCCCAGCACCTCCTCGGGCGGGCCGGCCTCTTCCACCTGGCCCTGATGCAGGTAGATGACCTGGGAGGAGACGTCCCGGGCGAAGGCCATCTCGTGGGTCACCACGATCATGGTGCGGCCTTCCTCAGCCAGGTCGCGCATCACCTTGAGCACGTCGCCGACCAGCTCCGGGTCCAGCGCCGAGGTGGGCTCGTCGAACAGCATCACCTCCGGGTCCATGGCCAGTGCCCGGGCGATGGCGCCGCGCTGCTGCTGGCCGCCGGACATCTGGGCCGGATAGTAGTCGGCGCGATCGGCCAGGCCGACCCGCTCCAGCAGCTCGCGGGCATGGGCGGTGGCCTCCTGCTTGGACTTGCCGAGCACGTGGACCGGCGCCTCGATGACGTTCTCGAGCAGGGTCATGTGCGCCCAGAGGTTGAAGCTCTGGAAGACCATGGACAGCTTGGCGCGCATGCCGACGACCTGCTTCCAGTCCGCCGGCTCGCGGCCGTGCTTGGTCTCCTTGAAGCGGATCGACTCGCCGTGGACGATCAGCTCGCCCTCGTTGGGCTGCTCGAGCAGGTTCATGCAGCGCAGGAAGGTGCTCTTGCCGGAGCCGGAGGCTCCGATCAGGGTGATGACGTCACCCTTGTGGGCCTGCAGGGACAGGCCCTTGAGGACTTCGGTGTCGCCGAAGCGCTTCTTGATGTTGCGCACTTCCAGCGGGATCGGGGTGTCGGCCATGGAAAGGGCTCCAGTTCAGGGGGATCACCGGGGCCCTGTCGGAAGCCGGCCGATGGCGGCGCTTCGGACAGGACCCGTGAGACCGGACGCGAAAAAGGGGGCGATTCTACCAGCCCTGCGGGGCGTCGGCAGGCCGGGGCGCCGGTTCGCTCATGCGACCTTGGTCGAGGTGATGCGGTGACGTTGTCATGAGTGGCTTCCGTGTTGTTGTTGTGGGCATCGGATGGCGGGCCTGGCGCCCGCTCAGGGCGCGCCGGCCGGCGGCGGGGCCGCGGTCACCAGCAGGGCGGCGCGGGCGCCGATCTCCACCCGGGCATTGGGGAAGACCACGCGCAGCGGGGTGTCGCCCACGGTGAAGGGGCCGGCCTCGGCGTCCTCGGCCAGGCGGGTGCCGGGCGCGAATTCGGTGAAGTTCGGGGTGTCGTCGGCGAAGCACAGCCGAAAGGCCTCGGCCCGGCGGAACAGCTCGTGCGCGACCCGGAAGAAGGCCATGGCCTCGGGCGGCCGGGCGGCCGGCGGGCGATCCTCGAGCAGCGCCTCGAGCAACCGGGCCATGGGCGCCAGCGGCGCCAGGTCGTTCTCGCCGAACGGACGGACGCGTCCCAGCTCCAGGGTGAAGGCCGCCGCGCCGTGGTAGTGCTTCGAATAGTGGGAGAAGGTCCAGCTGTGGCCTTCCTGGTGCAGCACGGCCTGGATATCGGCGCCGGCCAGCCAGGACCACTGGTCGGCCGGGGTCACGGCCTCGGCGTGAGGCTCGACGGCGAAGCGCGGGTACTGGCTGTCGCGGATCGCCGTGTGCAGGTCGTAGTGCAGCCGGCGCCGGCCCGGGTGACGCGCGAAGAAGGCATCCACGGCGCCCATCAGCGCCCGGGCGCGGTCGGCTTCCTCGCCCTCGGCGTCCAGGCCGCGCCGGAACAGCCGGTTGAGGTTGGTCTCGACGAAGCGGGTGCCGGCGCGGATGGCCGTCAGGTTGCCGAGGATCACCAGCACCGGGCTGCCCAGGGTCAGGCCGCCGGACTCGAGCCGGGCCAGGCATTCGCCGAGCAGCTCGATGGGCGCGGTCTCGTTGCCGTGCACGCCGGCGGACAGCACCAGTGCCGGGGCATCGGCGGACGGCGAGGTCGGCGTCAGCTCGAGCAGGCCGGGGCCGGCGATCCGGAAGCGCCCCCCGGGCAGGTGGCCCTCGCCTCGCTCGGGGGCGCGCCCCTCGAGGCTGGCATCGAGCCACTCAGCCAGCATGCCTCGGCCCCTCGCGGCGGTGGTGACGGAATGCAGGGATCATGTCGCTCCTTGTCTTGTCGCTTTTCTCGGGCTGCGGCCTACCTTCGGCCCTGCCCGGGCGGGGCTCAAGGGGGGCTGTCGGCAGGATGAAAGCGGCGGGTGCGAAGCTGTAACTCGGCGGCGCCGCGGGCCGGCTCAGCGCCATGGCGCGCAGGCCTCGCCCTGTGCCACCTCGATCAGCGTCTCCACCGGGAAGTCCAGCGCCGCGGCGCGCTCGACCAGGTCGCGGTAGGTCGCGGCCGGGAGCTCGGGGGTGCGGGACAGCAGCCACAGGTAGTCCCGGTCGGGGCCGGCGACCAGCGCCCAGGCGTAGTCGTCGGCCAGCGCCAGGACGTTGTAGCCGGCATAGAAGGGGCCGAAGAAGCTGACCTTGAGTCGGCCCTCGCCGGGGGCGCCGACGGGATAGGCCTTGCCCTCGGCGACATCGACCTCGCCGGCCGCCAGGTCGACGCCGCGGTTGATGACGCGCACCCCGCCGTCCTCGCGGCGGGCGTAGTCGGCGGTGACGCAGTCCAGCCCCTCCTCGAAGGCATGGTCGAGGCGGGCGATCTCGTACCAGCGGCCCAGGTAGCGGTCGAGCTCGAAGCCGGTGACCGCCCGGGTGCCGTCGGGCAGGCCGGTGCAGGCGGCCAGGGCCGGCAGCAGCAGGGTCGGGATCAGGGGACGCAGGGGGCGCAACACCGGTAACTCCTTGTCGAGGGCGACCATGGCAGGATAGGGACCCGGCGGCGAAGGCGCTAGCCTGTGGCCTTTCCCCCGCCAGGAGGCCCCATGACCGACCATGCCCGCCGGCTCGACGCCCACTACGATGCCCTCGCCCGGGCCCGGGGCGAGCCCCTGCTGCGCCGGCTGCGGGACGCCTTCCGGGCGGCCGGCCGCGACCCGGAGTGCCTCGATCCGGATGCCACCGCCGGCATCGATCAGCTGCATCAGGGCGGGCGCGCGGCCAGCCGGGCCCTGGCGCGCCGGGGGGCGATCGCCGCCGGGCAGCGGGTCCTGGACGTCGGCTGCGGCACCGGCGGCGCCAGTCGGCTGCTGGCCGACGAGTTCGGCGCCGAGGCGCTGGGCGTCGACATCACCCCGGCCTTCGTCGACGTGGCCGAGTGGCTGAGCCGAGCCACCGGGCTCGCGGATCGCACCCGCTTCCTGTGCGCCGACGCCGCCCGGCTGCCCCTGCCGTCGGCCAGCGTCGAGGTGATCTGGTGCCAGCACGCGCTGATGAACATGCCCGAGCCGACCCGGGCGCTCGCCGAGTGGCACCGCCTGCTGGTGCCCGGCGGCCGCTTGCTGCTGCACGAGGTGGTGGCCGGCGACAACCCGGCGCCGCTGGCCCTGCCGGTGCCCTGGGCGCGCAGCGCGGCCACCAGCCACCTGGTGAGCGGCCGGGCCCTGGAGGCGCTGCTTGATGCGGCGGGCTTCGCCGTCTCGAGCCTGACGGATGTCACCGAGGCCGCCCTGGCCTGGCGGCGCAAGCAGGGCCGGCGGGCGGCCGCCCCGCGGGAGACCGCGAACGCGGCGGCGCCGCTGCCCGGCCCGGCGTTGATCTTCGGCGACGACTTCGCCGTCATGGGGCGCAACCTGGGCGACAACCTGGCGGACGACCGCGTGCGGATCCTCGAGGGCGCCTGGGTTCGCCGCTGAGCCCCGCCGGCGGCACGCGCACCGAGCCGGGCTAGACTGAACGGGCGTGACGTCATCGTTCATCGACGGGAGGCAGGCTCATGACCAAGGTGCTGGTGCTCTACCATTCCATGTACGGCCACATTCACACCCTCGCCGGCGCCGTGGCCGAGGGCGCCGCCCGGGTGCCGGGCGTGGCGGTCGATGTCAGGCGGGTCCCCGAGACCATGGACGCCGAGGCCTTCGCCAAGGCCGGCGGCCAGGCCTTCGACACCCCCGAGACGAGCCCCCAGGCGCTGGCCGACTACGACGCGGTGATCCTCGGCACCCCGACCCGCTTCGGCAACATGTCCGGCCAGATGCGCACCTTCCTCGACCAGACCGGCGGCCTCTGGGCCAAGGGCGCGCTGCGCGGCAAGGTGGCCAGCGTCTTCACCTCCACCGGCACCGGCGGCGGCAACGAGTCCACCATCCTCACCGCCTGGACCACCCTGGCCCACCACGGCATGGTGATCGTGCCGATCGGCTACGGCCTCGAGGCGCAGTTCGACATCTCCGAGGTCAAGGGCGGCTCGCCCTATGGCGCGGCGACCATCGCCGGCGGCGACGGTTCGCGCCGGCCCAGCGACACCGAGCTCGACCTGGCGCGCTTCCAGGGCGAGCACGTGGCCGGTGTGGCGGCGAAGCTGGCCGGCTAGCCGGACCTGGCCCCTTTGCCCCGGCGCCCCGCCCCGTGCGGGGCGTCGTCGTTCAGGCTCTCTTTTTCAGGTCTGGGAGGCGATGCGCTCGGCGATGGCGCGGCCCAGGGCCTCGGTGGTGCCGCGGCCCTTGAGGTCCGGGGTCAGCACTCCGGCGTCGCCCTCGGCGAGCACCGCCTCGATGGCGGCGAGGATGGCCGCGCCCGCCGCCGGGTGGCCCAGGTGCTCGAGCATCATGGCGCCGGACCAGATCTGGCCGATGGGGTTGGCGATGCCGCGCCCGGCGATGTCCGGGGCGCTGCCGTGAACCGGCTCGAACAGGCTCGGGAAGCGGCCCTCCGGGTTGATGTTGGCCGAGGGCGCCACGCCGATGGTGCCGGTGCAGGCCGGGCCCAGGTCGGAGAGGATATCGCCGAACAGGTTGCTGGCCACCACCACGTCGAACCAGTCCGGGTGCAGCACGAAGTGGGCGGCGAGGATGTCGATGTGGAACCGGTCGACCTCGACCTCCGGGTAGCGCTCGCCCATGGCGGCGACGCGGGTGTCCCACCAGGGCATGGTGATGGCGATGCCGTTGGACTTGGTCGCCGAGGTGAGCTTCTTCCGCGGGCGGCTCTGCGCCAGGTCGAAGGCGTATTTCAGCACCCGGTCGACGCCGGTGCGGGTCATCACCGTCTCCTGGATCACCACCTCCCGCTCGGTGCCCTCGAACATGGTGCCGCCGACGCTGGAGTATTCGCCCTCGGTGTTCTCGCGCACCACGTAGAAGTCGATGTCGCCCGGCGCGCGCCCGGCCAGCGGGCTCTCGATGCCCGGCAGCAGGCGGCAGGGGCGCAGGTTGACGTACTGGTCGAATTCGCGGCGGAACCTGAGCAGCGAGCCCCACAGCGAGACGTGGTCCGGGACCTTGTCCGGCCAGCCGATGGCGCCGTAGTAGAGGGCGTCGAAGGCGGCCAGGGTCGGGTGCCAGTCGTCGGGCAGCATCCGGCCGTGTTCGAGGTAGTAGTCGCAGCTGGCGAAGTCGAAGGCCTCGAAGGCCAGGTCGAGGCCGAAGCGGCGGGCGGCGGCTTCCAGGGCGCGCAGCCCCTCGGGCATGACTTCCTTGCCGATGCCGTCACCGGCGAGCACGGCGATGCGCTGGGTCATGGGAGCTCCTGTCGCGGCACGAGAGTCCGCCCAGTCTAGCGGCGGACAAGGCGAAGATAATCGGGGTAATATTCAAGTCATTGTTGAATTCGAGTGGAGAATGCGGTGACGCCCCTCGACGACCTGGCCTTCTTCCAGCGGCTCGCCCGGGCCGGCAGCCTGACCGCCACCGCCCGGGAGCTGGGCCTGTCGCTGTCGGCGGTGAGCAAGCGCCTGCAGCGGCTCGAGGCGCGCCTGGGCGTCTCGCTGGCGGCGCGCACCACCCGGCGGCTGACGCTGACCGACGAGGGCGAGCGCTACCTGGCGCGCGGCACGGCGATCCTCGACGACCTGACGGAGCTCGAGGAGACCCTCGGCGATCATCGCGCCGAGCTCTCCGGCCCGTTGCGCATCAACGCCACCTTCGGCTTCGGGCGCCGGCACGTGGCGCCGCTGCTGTCGGCCTTCCTGGCCCGGCACCCGCGCCTCGAGGCGAGCCTGGAGCTGACCAACTTCCCGCTCGGCCTGGCCGACCGGGGCATCGATATCGGCATCCGGGTCGGCGAGCCGCCGGACTCGCGGCTGGTGGCGCGGCGGATCCTGGCCAGCCGGCGCGTGCTGTGCGCGGCGCCGCGTTACCTGGCCGACATGCCGCCGCTGGACGAGCCGGCCGACCTGGCGCGCCACGCCTGCCTGGTGCTGCGCGAGATCGAAAGCGACTATGCGGTGTGGCGCTTCCAGCGCCGCGACGCCCCGGGCGAGGAATGCGCGGTGAAGGTGGCCGGGCCGATGGCCAGCAACGACGGCGAGGTGATCCGCGGGCTGGCACGCGACGGCCACGGCATCGCCCTGCGCTCCTGGTGGGACGTCCACGAGGACCTGGCGGCGGGGCGGCTGGTGGAGCTGCTGCCGGCGTGGCGGGGCGTGCGCGCGGACTTTCATGCCGTGTATGATCGGCGCCGCCACGTTCCGCTGCGGGTTCGCGCCTTCATCGCCTATCTTGAGCAGGAGATGCCGGGTCGCGTGCCGGCAGGCGACGTGCCCCAGGAAGCCCGGCAAGGAGAGTCGTCACCGTGAATGTGCTGATGTTCACCAACACCTATCTGCCCATCGTCGGCGGGGTCAGCGAATCGGTGCAGCGCCTCAAGCGCCAGCTCCAGGCCGCCGGGCACCAGGTGCTGGTGGTGGCGCCGCGCCTGGAGGGGCAACCCGACTTCGAGGCGGACGTGGTGCGGGTGGCGGCGGTCCAGCACTTCAACGGCAGCGACTTCTCCCTGCCGGTGCCGATCCCGGGCCAGCTCTTCGACGCCATCGAGGCCTTCGAGCCCGACCTGGTGCACGCCCACCATCCCTTCCTGCTCGGCGACACCGCGGCCCGCGCCGCCGAGACCTACGGCCTGCCGCTGGTGTTCACCCATCACACCCTCTACGAGCACTACACCCACTACGTGCCCGGCGACTCGCCGCGCATGCAGCGCTTCGCCGTGGCCCTGGCCACCCAGTACACCTGGCTGTGCGATGCCGTGATCGCGCCCAGCGAGAGCATCCGCGACCTGCTGCTCGAGCGCGAGGGCAACCCCGAGATCCGGGTGGTGCCCAGCGGCGTGGACACGGCGCGCTTCGCCGAGGGCGACGGGGCGGCCTGCCGGCGGCGGCTGGGGATTCCCGGGGACGCCTATGTGATCGGCCACCTGGGGCGGCTGGCCCGCGAGAAGAACCTGGCCTTCCTGGCCGAGGCGGTGTGCCGGGCCCTGGCCGAGCGGCCCGCGGCGCACTTCCTGGTGGTCGGCGACGGCGACGCCGCCGAGGCCATGGCGGCCTGCGCCGAGGTCGCCGGCGTCGACGAGCGGGTGCACTTCGCCGGCCGGCTGCAGGGGCAGGCGCTGATCGACGCCTATCACGCCATGGACGTCTTCGCCTTCGCCTCCCATAGCGAGACCCAGGGCATGGTGGTGGCCGAGGCCATGGCCGCCGGCCTGCCGGTGGTGGCGGTCAGCGCGCCCGGCGTGGTCGAGGTGGTGGTCGACGGCGAGAACGGCCGGCTGCTGGCCGAGGACGACGCCGCGGCCATGGCCGCGGCGCTGGTCGCCCTCGGCGACGAGGCGCGTCGCCGGCCGCTGCACCACGGGGCCCGGGTCACCGCCGCGGACTACGACGAGCGGCTCTGCGCCGAACGCTGCCTGGCGGTCTACCGGCGCGCCATCGCCCGGGGCGGTCCCTTCACCCACGCCGACGACGGCGGCTGGGACCGGGTACGCGGCCGCCTGGGCGCGGAATGGCAGATGCTGCGCTATCGCGGCCGGCTGCTGCGCCACCTGGTCCAGGAGGAATGGGAGCAGGAGCGCCCGTCCTGGTGGCCCGGCGGGCGCTCCGACGAGCCCGAGTTGCCGTCGAAGTGACCCTCGTCCGCCTCAGCGCCGCCGCCGGCGCTCGGCCCAGCGCTTGAGGCCGACGAGCAGTCCCACCCCCGCCAGCAGGCCCAGCAGCGAGATCACCACCTCCTGGCGGCTGTCCGCGGTGGCCAGCTCGCCGAGCTGGCTGCCCAGCAGGGTCACCCCGGCGAGTCCCGGGACGATGCCCAGCGTCGAGCCGATCATGTAGTCGCGGAAGCGCAGCCGGAAGGCGCCCGCCATCATGTTGGTCAGGGTGAAGGGCGCCAGCGGCAGCAGGTTCACCAGGGTCATGGTGCGGATGCCGCGCCCCGAGAGATAGCGCGACAGGCCCTTGAGGTGCTTGCCGCCGTGGCGCAGCAGGGCGTCGCGGCCCAGCCGGCGGCCCACCCACCAGGTCAGCATCGAGGCGGCCAGGGTGCCCGCCAGGGCATAGCCGAAGCCCCACCAGGGGCCGAACATCAGGCCGGTCAGCGCCACCAACAGGCTCAACGGAAACATCACCAGCGAGGCGCCGGCGTAGACCGCCATGATCACCAGCACCGCCCAGGGGGCGTCGCGCCAGGCCACCGACCCCCGGGCCAGGCTCGACAGGGTCTCGACGGTGAGCAGGTCCCGCATGGCCAGCCACTGCCAGAGCCCGCCCAGGGCGAGCAGGGCGATCAGGATGAGGGCGACGACTCCGAGGCGGCGGGGCATGACGGGCTTCCTGGCGAGTGACCGCCACAGCATAAGGCAGCGGCGACGCTGGCCAAAGCGACATCCTTCCCGGAGCGCGAGCTCCGCCCCTCCCGGCGGCCGGAAGGTCAGGCCCGTCGGGCCAGCACCCGCAGACGGGACTCGCACATGTCGAGGTCGAGGTAGGTGCCCTGCAGGTGGCGCCGGCCGGTGCTGGGGTCGAAGGCGTTGCGTCCGTGCATCACCCGGCGGTTGTCGAAGGCGACCATCTCGCCCGGGGCCAGGGAGAACTCGAGCCGGTTCTCGGGATCCTGGGCCAGCGTCCAGAACGCGCGGTAGGCGTCGTACCAGGCATCGATCTCCTCGAGGGGCAGGCGCAGGGTGTCGCGGATCCAGTTGTTGAGCCGGACCTCGACGACGCGGCCGGCCTCGTCCAGGTCGATCACCGGGGCGCGCCAGACGATGTCGTGGTTCTCGTCCTGGAAGCGGAAGTCGATCGGCGTCTCGGCGAGCCGCCGAAAGGCCTCGGGAGACTCGACGCGCAGCGCCTCGGCCGCGGCGAAGCCGTCGAAGAAGGTGGACTCGCCCCCCTCGGCGTCGTTCTCCAGGCAGTAGAGCAGCTGGATGTCCGGCGGATGACGCCAGTTGGGCAGGTCGGTGTGCAGGGCCAGGCCGATGGCGGTGTAGGCGGCGTTGTTGGGGTTGGGCTTGGACTTGACGTCGAAGCGAGCCCCGAAGTTGGTGGCGCGCAGCGGCCCGATGCGGCTCGCCAAGCGACTCACTTCCTCGTCGGCCAGGGGGCCGTTCTCGAGCAGCACCAGGCCGTCACGCAGCAGGGCGGTGAGCCAGGTGCGCTCGCCCTCGGCGCCGGCCACGAAGTCGGCATGGTCGACGCGTGTCGGGCGGTAGTCCCGGGCCCAGGGGCGGCGAGTCGGCACGGCATCCTCCCGTCCCTGGCCCGGGCGGCGCTGATGCAGCCAGACGGCATCGAAGCGGCTGACGTGGCCATCGGCCCAGACCAGTGCCAGGTTGCCCTCGACCACCCGGGTCTCGGGGGCCTCGGTAGGCGCTTCGAGGGGCAGGATGAGACGCTCCCGGGTCAGGGGGTGGCGGCACTCGGGGCAGGCACAGTGGTCGCGCAGCCAGGCCAGCGGGAAGTCGGCCAGGGTGCCGTCCTCCCAGCTCAGGGTCAGGCGGGCGCGACTGGCCGTGGCCTGGCTCAGGGCGGGGCCCCGGGCGTGGTCGGCCAATTCCCCCATGGGCAGGTGGGGTCGGATGTTGACGGTCGGGGTCTCGGTCATGCTCGCCTCCTCGGTTCGGGATGCCGAGAGGGTGGCGGCTGGCCGCTTGGCTGACAAACGATTAATCTGGCCTCATTGACCCCAGATAACTTATGACAGGCTTTTGCATGAGTGCCCTGCCCCCGCTGACCTGGTTGCAGGCCTTCGAGGCCGCTGCCCGCACCCTGAGCTTCACCGCCGCCGGCCAGGAGCTGGGCGTGACCCAGGCGGCGATCAGCCAACGCGTGCGCCTGCTCGAGGATCGCCTCGGCCAGAAGCTGTTCATCCGCCACCCGCGCAGCCTGAGCCTGACCCCCGCCGGCCAGGCCTGGCTGCCGAGCCTGCAGGACGCCTTCGCCCGCCTGGCCGAGGGCACCCGGGAGGTGTTCGGCGGCGGAGGCGAGTCGCCGGTGACCCTGCGCACCACCCCGGTGGTGCAGCAGAGCTGGTTGGCGCCGCGGCTGGCGGCCTTCCGCCAGGCGCATCCCGGGATCGCGCTGCGCCTGGTCAGCGCCATCTGGCCGGACGACTTCGGGCCCGAGGGAGCGGACCTGGAGATCCGCTACGGCCAGGGCGACTGGTCGGGGCTGGAGGCGGTGTCGCTGGGCGAGGAGGCGATGCTGCCGGTCTGCGCCCCGTCGCTGGCCGAGCGCATCCGGACTCCGGACGACCTGGCGGATCACACCCTGCTGCATGCGGTGGGCTTCGCCGTGGGCTGGCCGACCTGGCTGGAGGACGTCGGCCTGGCGGGCCTGGCCTCGCGCTGCGCGAGCCTGACCTGCGACAGCCAGGTGATGACCCTGGCGCTGGCGGCCCGGGGCGCGGGCGTGGCGCTCACCCACCGGCGGCTGGTCGAGGGCCGCGACGACCTGGTGGCGCCGCTGGACCTGCCGGTGGCCAGCGCCGAGGGCTTCTGGCTGGTGCGCCCCGCGCGACGGGCGCCCCGGGAGGAGGCGGCGCGGGTCTGGCGATGGCTGGTGGGCGAGGCGGGGGACTAGCCTAAGCGCCTAGGTCGAGGGCCAGCGCCGCGGATCCTGGCGGAAGTAGCGGGTCAGCAGGGCGTAGAGCTCGGGGTAGGCGTCGTGCAGCGCCTGCGGGGCGGCGAAGAAATACTCGCAGGCCACCGCGAAGCACTCGCCGGGGTGGCTGGCGGCGTAGTCGTCGATGGGCGTGGCCTCGCCGCGCTCGAGGTGCGCCTGGAGGTCGTCCCACACCGCCGTGAACACCCGGTGCCAGTCCCGCGGGTCCAGGTCGCCGGGCAGCGGCGGGAAGCCGTCGGCGTCCAGGGAGTTGGCCATGTCGAGCTTGTGGGCCAGCTCGTGGATCACCACGTTGAAGCCGTCCCGGTCGCCGCTTGCCATCAGGTCCGGGTAGGCCACCACCACCGGCCCCTGGTGGGAGGTCTCGCCGGCGCGTTCGTCGTCGTACTCGTGCATCACCCCGAACTCGTCGAGTTCCTCGACCCGGCGATGGAAGGCGTCGGGCACGATCAGGATCTCGTGGACCCCGGCCAGGGCCTCGCGGTGGGTGCGCGCCTCCCAGCCCAGGGTCAGCAGGCAGGCCTGGGCGGCGATGGCCAGCCGTGCCGGCACGTCGAAGTCGATGGCGGGGTCCAGGTCGGGGTGGCGGCTCAGCCGCTTGGCGTGGGCGAAGCGCCAGGCCCGATGGCCGAGGCGCTCGGCGTCGGCCTCGGGCACCGCGGCGAGCAGCGGCAAGCGTGCCCGGGCCTCGGCCCAGGCCTCCGCGGGGAAGGGATAGCGGGCGGCGAAGCGGGCCTCCCGCCAGCGGCGCAGTCGCTCCAGCACGGCCTCAGCCTTCCTCCACGTCGCGGCCCCCGGATGGCCGGCCCCCGGACTTCCAGGACCAGTCGCGCAGGCGCAGGTCGAAGAGGTCCTGGCGGCGATCCTTGAGGTTGGTCACCGAGCCCTCGTTGCGCACCACGGTGAGCCGGGTCAGGTCCAGGTCCGAGAACATGATCATCTCGGTGTTGGGCGTGGTCTCGGCGAGCACGGCGTCGTGGGGGAAGGAGAAGTCCGAGGGCGAGAATACCGAGGACTGGGCGTACTGGATATCCAGGTTCTCGATGGAGGGCACGTTGCCGACGCTGCCGCACAGCACCACGTAGCACTCGTTCTCGATGGCTCGGGCCTGGGCGCAGTGGCGCACCCGCAGGTAGCCGTTCTTGGTGTCGGTCCAGAAGGGCACGAACAGGATGTCCATGTCCTGTTCGGCGAGCAGCCGGGACAGCTCGGGAAACTCCACGTCGTAGCAGATCTGGATGCCCACCCGGCCGGCGTCGGTCTCGAACACCTGCAGCTCGTCGCCGCCCTCGATCACCCAGTCGCGGCGCTCCTGGGGGGTGATGTGCAGCTTGGCCTGGCGCTCCACGGAGCCGTCCCGGTGGCACAGGTAGGCGACGTTGTAGAGCCGGTCCTCCTCGCCGACCTCGATCATCGAGCCGGCCACGATGTTGATGTTGTAAGCCACCGCCATGCGCGACAGCTCGGTCTTGAAGCGTTCGGTGAAACCGGCCAGGAAGCGGATGGCGGCCAGCTGGTCCTGCTGGGCGGCGCGGTCCTGCAGGCCCATCAGCGGCGCATTGAACAGCTCCGGGAAGACCGCGAAGTCGCTCTGGTAGTCGGCCAGGGCGTCGACGAAGTACTCGACCTGCTGCAGCACCGCCTCCACCGAGTCGAACTCGCGCATCTGCCACTGCACGGCGCCCACCCGCACCTGGGTGCGGCGGCTCTCCAGCACCCGTTCGGCGGGCTCGAAGAGGATGTTGTTCCACTCCAGCAGGGTCGCGTAGCCCTGGGACTTCTCGTCCTCGGGCAGGTACTTGCGCAGCAGGCGCTTGACCTGGAAGTCGTTGGCCAGCTGGAAGGAGAGGATGGGGTCGTGGATCTCCTTGCGCGCCACCTTGTCGATGTACTCCGTGGGCGAGAGCTCCTCGGCGTAGTGGTGGTATTGGGGGATGCGCCCGCCGGCCAGGATCGCCCGCAGGTTCCTCGAGCGGCACAGCTCCTTGCGGGCCTCGTAGAGGCGCCGTCCCAGGCGGTAGCCGCGATAGTCCGGGTGGATCAGCACGTCGAGGCCGTACATGGCGTCGCCGTCCGGATCATTGAGGATGATCTCGCGGCTGCCGATCAGGTCGTCGTACTGGTGGGGGTTGGAGAACTCGTCGTAATCCACCTGCACGGTCAGTGCCACGCCCACCAGGCGGCCGTCGTCCTCGATGGCGATCTGGCCGTCGGGGAACGCCTCGATCAGCGTGTCGATGGTGTGCTCGGGCCAGGCGCCGCCGATGTCGTGGTAGACGGCGTCCATCAGCGTCTTGAGCTGCGGGTAGTCGTCCGGCGTCAGGTTGCGCAGGTTGAGGTGCAGATCGTCGAGGGACATGCCGCGGCTCTCCATCCGGTCACGAAAGCCGCAGTCTAGCAGCCCGCCGCCTCGGCGCCGACAGGCTTTCTCCCTCGGCGATCCGTCCCCGTCTCGCGAGTTCGCGTTCGGATGTGCTACCGAAGCTGGCTGTCCTTGCTGCCCCGGCGGTTGACGCCGCCGGCCGGGCCCCGGCGCCGGTCGCGCTCGGCCTGGCAGGCCAGGCACAGCCGCACGCCGGGCACGGCCCGTCGCCGCGCCTCGGGGATCGGCTCGCCGCATTCGTCGCATTCATGGGCGCTCTCGCCGCGGGGCAGGGCGCGGCGGGCGCGCTCGAGCTCGTCGCGGATGCTGTCGTCGATCTGCTGCTGTACGTCGCCGTCTTTCGACCAGCCGCCGGCCATGGGAAGGGCCCCCGATGCGTGTCGCTCGGCTCAGCCTGGCAGATCGGGGCACGGGACGCCATACCCCGAAACGCGAGACCCCGGCCGGAGCCGGGGTCGGGAGGGGGCGCGTGCGCTCTCGGGTCAGAGCACCGCGGCGATGCTGGCGTGGGCCACCTGGGCGTCCTGGTCGGCCTTGACGCCGGAGACCCCCACGGCGCCGATCACCCGACCGTCGACGACGACCGGCACGCCGCCTTCCATCAGCCCCTGCAGGGGCGCGGAGAGGAAGGCGTTGCGCCCGCCGTTGATCATCTCCTCGAAGACCTGGGTCTCCTTGTGGCTCAGCGCGGCGCTGCGGGCCTTCTGGGCGCTGATCATGGCGGTCATGGGCGCCGCGCCGTCGAGGCGGCGCAGCCCCAGCAGCTCACCGCTGTCGTCGGTGACCGAGATGGCGACGTTCCAGTGGTGGGTTTCGGCCTCACGCTGGGCGGCGTCGAGGATGGCGTTGACTTCCGCGAGTCCGAGGATGGCTTTGGTCTGCATGGCATGCTCCTTGGTTTGGATTTGGGATAGAGCAGGGAGTCCCCGGGCCGGCAGCCCGGGGGGAGAAGCGATTCCTTGGCGACCAGGCCCCCGTCGAACTCGATGGCATCATCGTGTCTCGATCACTCCAGGGCCGCGTCGACGATCTCGATCCAGTGGCGCACCTCGGTCCGCCCGGCGCCGCCCAGGATGGGGCTGGCAGCTGAATGCATGAGCGCGGTGGCGATCGCTTGCGAGCCTCATGACAGGGCCGCGTCGACGATCTCGATCCAGTGGCGCACCTCGGTCCGCCCGGCGCTGCCCGGGATGGGGCTGGCAGCTGAATGCATGAGCGCGGTGGCGATCGCTTGCGAGCCTCATGACAGGGCCTCGTCGACGATCTCGATCCAGTGGCGCACCTCGGTCCGCCCGGCGCTGCCCAGATGGGTCTGGCACCCGATGTTGGCCGTGGCGATCACCTCCGGCTCGCCGGCTTCCAGGGCGTCGAGCTTGTCGTCGCGCAGCCGGGTCGCCAGCTCCGGCTGGGTCACCGAGTAGGTGCCCGCCGAGCCGCAGCACAGATGCGGGTTCTGGACCGGCGTCAGCGCGAAGCCGAGCCGGGTGAGCACGCCCTCCACCGCGCCGCCGAGCTTCTGGGCGTGCTGCAGGGTGCAGGGACAGTGGAACGCCAGGCGCCGCTCGGGCCGCGCGTCCAGTGCCCCGAGGTCCTCGTCGCGCAGCACCTCCACCAGGTCGCGGGCCAGCTCGCTGACCCGGGCGGCCTTGTCGGCGTAGGCCGGATCGTCGGCCAGGATGTCGGCGTATTCCTTGACGAAGGCGCCGCAGCCGCTGGCGGTCTGGACGATGGCCTCGCAGCCGGCCTCGATGTGCGGCCACCAGGCGTCGATATTGGCCCGCGCCCGGGCCCTTCCGGCGTCCTGGGCGTCCAGGTGGAAGTCCACGGCGCCGCAGCAGCCGGCCTCCGGGGCCGGGGTCAGGCCGATGCCCAGCCGGTCCAGCACCCGGGCGGTGGCGGCGTTGGTGTTGGGCGAGAGCCCGGGCTGCACGCAGCCCTCGAGGATCAGCATCTGCCGGGCATGCCGGCGTCCCTCGGGGCGGGCGCCGGCATCCACCGGGGCGGGCGGCATCTTGGCCTTGAGCGGACCCGGCACCAGCGGCCGGAAGGTCAGGCCGATCTTGAGCAGCGCCTTGAAGCGCGCGGGCTCCACCAGGGCCTTGCGCAGGGCGAAGCGGAAGGCCCTTTCGGGAGCCTTGCGCGGCAGGCGGCGCTCGAGCTCGGCGCGGCCGATGTCGAGCAGCTTGTGATACTCGACCCCGGAGGGGCAGGTGGTCTCGCAGTTGCGGCAGCTCAGGCAGCGATCCAGGTGCAGCCGGGTCTCACTGGTGATGTCGGCGCGCTCTTCGCGATCCTCGAGCAGCGCCTTCATCAGGTAGATGCGCCCGCGGGGGCCGTCCCGCTCGTCGCCCAGCAGCCGGTAGGTGGGGCAGGTGGCGTTGCAGAAGCCGCAGTGCACGCAGGTGCGCAGCACCCGGTCCGCCTCGCGGAGATGCGGTTGCTGGAGGTCCTCGTCGGTGAAGTGCGTCTGCATGTTATAGCCCCCCGTAGAGTCGTCCGGGGTTGAAGATCCCGTTCGGGTCCAGCTGGGCCTTGAGGCGGCGATGGACCTCGGCCAGCCCCGGTGCCAGCGGCGTGAAGGGCTCGGCGGCGCCGGGCGTCAGGCAGCTGGCGTGGCCGTCGGCCCGGGCGACGGCGTCGCGCAGGGTCGCGGCGTCGAGGTCGCAGCGCAGCCAGCGCTGGGCGCCGCCCCAGTCGTGGAGCATCGCCTCCTCGTCGATCCCGGGCAGCGCCAGGGTGGCCCGCGGCGGCACGGAGAGGCGCCACAGCGGGCGCGCGTCCGCGGCGTCGAGGTGCGGCAGGCGCAGCTCGCGCAGGGCGTCCCAGTAGCCGTCGTCCAGGGCTTCGCCGCCCAGGGCCGCCCGGGTGTCGGCGACCGAGCCGCGGCCGCCCTCCAGGCGCAGGTGGAGGGCGCCGTCCTGCCAGGCGGCGGCGGTGATCGGCCAGGGACGGCGTCCCCACTCGGCCAGCCGGCGGCGCGCCTCGTCCAGGGGCAGGGCCAGGCGCAGGCTCTGGCGGGCGGCGGGCCGGGGCAGGACCTTGAGCGAGACCTCGGCGATCAGGCCCAGGGCGCCCTGGGCGCCGACCATCAGCCGCGACAGGTCGTAGCCGGCCACGTTCTTCATCACCTCGCCGCCGAAGCGCAGGGATTCGCCGTGGCGGTCGATCAGGCGGACGCCGAGCACGAAGTCGCGCACCGCGCCGGCCCAGGGGCGCCGGGGCCCGGACAGGCCGGCGGCGACCATGCCGCCCACCGTGGCGTCCTCGCCGAAGTGCGGCGGCTCGAAGGGCAGCATCTGGCCCTGTTCGGCCAGCGTCGCCTCGAGCTCGGCCAGGGGGGTGCCGGCGCGCGCCGAGACGATCAGCTCCACCGGGTCGTAGCGGGTGATGCCGCGATGCTCGCGGGTGGAGAGCGTGTCGCCCTCGACGGGGCGGCCGTAGAAGGCCTTGGTGTCGCCGCCGACGATGCGCAGCGGCGTGCCGTCGGCGTCGGCCTGGCGCAGGCGTTCGCCGAGGGCCTGGGTGACGTCCCGATCCGGGAGCGTCTGGATCTGCTTGGCCATGATCACTCCTCAGAAACGGGGCAGGTCGGGATGCGGCAGCTTGCCGCCATGCACGTGCATGGCGCCGAACTCGGCGCAGCGCGCCAGGGTGGGGATGTTCTTGCCCGGGTTGAGCAGGCCCTCGGGGTCGAAGGCGGCCTTGACCGCATGGAAGGTCGCCAGCTCGTCGGGCCGGAACTGCACGCACATCTGGTTGATCTTCTCGCGGCCGACCCCGTGCTCGCCGGTGATCGAGCCGCCGGCCTCCACGCAGGCCTCGAGGATGCGCCCCCCCAGGGCCTCGGCGCGCTCCAGCTCGCCCTCGCGGTTGGCGTCGAAGAGGATCAGCGGATGCATGTTGCCGTCCCCGGCGTGGAAGACGTTGGCCACCTGGAGGCCGTACTCCTCGGCGAGCGCGGCGATGGTCGACAGCACGGCCGGCAGGGCCCGCCGCGGGATGGTGCCGTCCATGCAGTAGTAGTCCGGCGACATGCGGCCCACCGCGGGGAAGGCGTTCTTGCGTCCGGCCCAGAACAGCGCGCGCTCGGCCTCGTCACGGGCCTGGCGGACCTCGGTGGCGCCGGCGGCTTCCATCACCCGCCGGGCGCGTGCGCAGTCCTCGTCGACGTCGGCCTCCACCCCGTCCAGCTCGCAGAGCAGGATGGCCGCCGCCTCCACCGGGTAGCCGGCGTGGATGAAGTCCTCGGCGGCGCGGATGGCGAGGTTGTCCATCATCTCCAGCCCGCCGGGCACGATGCCGGCGGCGATGATGTCGCCCACCGCGCGACCGGCCTGCTCCACGTCGTCGAAGCTCGCCATCAGCACCTTGGCGGTCTCCGGCTGGGGCAGCAGCTTGACGGTGATCTCGGTGACCACCCCGAGCATGCCCTCGGAGCCGTTGATCAGCGCCAGCAGGTCGAAGCCCGGGGCGTCCAGGGCCTCGCCGCCGAGGACCAGGCGCTCGCCCTCCAGGGTCAGCAGCTCGACGCGGAGCACGTTGTGCACGGTGAGGCCGTACTTGAGGCAGTGCACGCCGCCGGCGTTCTCGGCCACGTTGCCGCCGATCGAGCAGGCGATCTGGGAGGAGGGGTCCGGGGCATAGTAGAGCCCGAAGGGCGCGGCGGCCTCGGAGATGGCCAGGTTGCGCACGCCGGGCTGGACCCGGGCGGTGCGGGCCTCGGGGTCCAGCGCGAGGATGCGGTCGAAGCGGGACATGACCAGCAGCACGCCCTGCTCCAGTGGCAGGGCGCCGCCGGAGAGGCCGGTGCCGGCGCCCCGGGTGACCACCGGCACGCCGAGCGCCCGACAGCGCTCGAGCAGGATCTTCACCTGGTCCAGGTCGTCGGGCAGGGCGACCAGCATGGGCAGGATGCGATAGGCGGAGAGACCGTCGCACTCGAAGGGGCGCAGGTCTTCCTCGCGGTGCAGCAGCGTCAACCCGGGCGCGGATTGCTGCAGGTCGTCGAGCACCGCCGCCTTGTCCTGGCGGGGCAGCTCGCCGTCGAGTCGCGCGTCGTAGTGGATGTTCATGGCGGCTCCGGGAACGGGAAGGCATCCGTTGGTTCGATGTTATGGAAGTGTTTTCCATAAATCTATGGAAAAAATTTCCGTTTTTTCGGCGGCGCAGCGGCCTTCTTGCTGCGCCAGCCCGGATCGGCCGGCTGGCGGGCCTGTGGCGCCCGACGCTGCGACAATACGCCGCGACGTCCCGGCCGAGGCTTCGGGCTGCGTTTACCTTAGGTCGTGGCCCGCCGTTCGGTCATCACTGGGAAATTGGTCTGGCCAATGCCGGCGCGGCGCCCGTCCCGGCCGGCGAACCGGCAGGGCCCGGTAATTCAAGGGGCTGCAGGAGCTCGGGGCAGGGGCCCCGCCGGCCGTCGGGGGGAACGAATTAGACCAATGGACAGGGGCGAGGGACGGCTCGGTCATGGCAGGGCCGGCGCCGGCCTGCCACCATCGGGGCTTTCCCGACGACCCAGGAGGCGACATGGCCCGGATTCTCTACGACCTCTGCGGCATCGACGAGCGGCTGCGCTTTTCCCCCTATTGCTGGCGGGTGCGCCTCGCCCTGGCCCACAAGGGGCTCGACGTGGAGACGCGGCCCTGGCGGTTTACCGACAAGGCGGCGCTGGCCTTCGCCGATCACGACCGGGTGCCGGTGCTGGTCGACGGCGACGAGGTGGTGACCGACAGCTATGCGATCCTGCGCTACCTGGACGCGACCTATCCCCGGGCGCCGCTGCTCGGCGAAGGCGCGGCGGAGGCCCGGGCGCGCTTCTTCAAGCACTATGCCGAGCGCGCCCTGGCGCCGGCGATGATGCGCACCATCATCATGGACCTGTTCAACGCCATCCATCCGGATGACCGGCCCTACTTCCGTGAGAGCCGCGAGCGGCGCTTCGGCCGGACCCTGGAGGAGTTCCACTCCCCGGCCAAGGGGCTCGCCCAGCTCGATGCGGCCCTGGCGCCGCTGCGCGGCCACCTGGACGAGGCGGAGTTCCTGGACGGCGCGGCCCCCGGGGGCGCCGACTACCTGGTGTTCGGCTTCTTCATGTGGGCCCGCTGCGTGTCCAGCGCCGACCTGGTGTCCAATGCCGACCCCGTCCATGCCTGGCGCGAGCGGATGCTCGACCAGCACGGCGGGCTGGGGCGCGAGGCGCCGAGGATCACCGATATCGCCGGCGCCTACCGCTGACGGCGCCGCCGCGGGCGCCGGGCGTTCGTCGCCTCAACCGTGCTCGGTGCCCAGCAGGCGCATGACCTCGTCGTCGTCGACCTGGCCGAAGTCGGCGAAGAACTGGCCCACCGCGGCGAAGGTCGGCGAGCAGGTCAGGCACACCACCTCGTCGGCCAGCGCCTCGAGCCGGGCCAGGGTGTCCGGCGGCGCCGCGCCGATGGCGGCGATCAGCCGTGCAGGGCCCCGCGGCCGCAGGCAGGCCAGCGCCATGGCCATGGTGGCGCCGGTGGCGCTGCCGTCGTCCACCACCACCACCACGCGGCCCCGGGGATCGAGGGGCGCCCGCACCGGCGTGTAGCGCCGGCGGCGCTCGGCGATCAGCGCCCGCTGGGTCTCGATCTCCCGGGACAGCGCCGCCTCCCCTGCATGTCGCGCCGTCTCCTCGAGCTGCACCTGGCCCTCCTCGCCGACCGCGCCGATGGCGTACTCCGGGTTGCCCGGCGCGCCGATCTTGCGCACCAGCACCACGTCCAGGTCGCCCTCCAGCTCGTCGGCGAGCAGCCGCCCCATGGGAACCCCGCCCCGTGGGATGGCCAGGACCAGCGGGTGCTGCCCGTGCAGTGCCTCCAGCCGCCGCGCCAGGCGCTCGGCGGCATCCAGCCGGTCGCGAAACATGGCAAGCCTCCCGGGTCGCGTGCTCTGACTACCAGTCTAGGCGGTGGGGGGCGTGAATTCCGTCGCCGCCTTGATTGTATACAGTAAGCTCCATTATTGTTCGACAAGGATCCCGGTCTAACTGTATCCATTTGGCGGACAGGGAAGACAACGACAACACGGCATGCCCCTTCATTCCCCGCCCGCCCGCAGCAGGCCGCCGCCCGAGAGGGGTGCCTCGGCGGATCCCGGCTGCCCGGCCCCGCCGGCAGCATGACGCCACAACAACACCACACCCAATGGCCGATACCATGCAGACCAACGTCAATAACACCTCGATATTCGACTTCCATGGCAAGCCTCCCCTTGCCAAGGCGCTCCCCATCTCCCTGCAGCACGTGCTGGCGATGATCGCCGGGGTCATCACCCCGCCGATCATCATCGCCGGGGTGGTGGGCGCCACGCCTCAGGAGAAGCTGCTGCTGATCCAGATCGCGGTGCTCGCCTCGGGCATCTGCACGCTCTTCCACCTCTACGGGGTCTGGAAGTTCGGCGCCCGGTTGCCGGCGATCTTCGGCGTGGGCTTCGCCTATGTGCCGACCCTGATCGCCGTGGGCGGCCAGTTCGGCATCGAGGGCATCCTCGGCGCCCAGCTGATCGGCGGCATCACCATGATGGTGGTGGGCTACTTCATCCAGTACATCCGCCACCTCTTCCCGCCGGTGGTGGCCGGCACCGTGGTGCTGGTCATCGGCCTGTCGCTGTATGACATCGCCATCCGCTACATCGCCGGCAGCGGCAACGTCAACGCGCCCAACTTCGGCGAGCTGCAGAACTGGGGCGTGGGCCTGGTGACCCTGGTCACCGTGCTGCTGGCCTCCCAGTTCGGCCGCGGCGTGGTCAAGCTGTCGGCGATCATCGTCGGCATCCTGGTCGGCTACCTGATCGCGCTGCCGCTGGGCATGGTCGACTTCAGCAGCGTGGCCAGCGCCCAGTGGATCGCCGTGCCCCGGGTGATGCCGTTCGAGATGGAGTTCCACTCCGCGGCCATCGTCTCGATGGTGGTGATCTGCGTGATCAACTCGGTGCAGACCATCGGCGACCTGTCGGCGACCAGCGTGGCCGGCATGAACCGCGAGCTGAAAACCAAGGAGCTGACCGGCGGGCTGCTCGGCAACGGCCTGACCACCGCGGCGAGCTCCTTCTTCGGCGCCCTGCCGACCTCCACCTTCAGCCAGAACGTGGGCATCGTGGCCATGACCAAGGTGATCAGCCGCTACGTGCTGGCGATCGCCGGGATCTTCATGCTGCTGGCCGGCCTGAGTCCGAAGTTCGGCGCCATCATGACCACCATTCCCTATCCGGTGCTGGGCGGGGCGACCATCACGGTGTTCGGCATGATCACCATGACCGGCATCCAGCTGCTCACCAAGGACGAGATGTCGGCGCGCAACATGACCATCGTCGGCCTGGCCCTGGCGCTGAGCCTGGGGATCTCGGCGGTGCCGTCGGCCATCGCGCAGTTCCCCGAGACCCTGCAGAACGTGATCGGCGGGGCGCCGATCGTGGTCGCGGCCATTACCGCCTTCGTGCTCAACCTGGTGCTGCCGCGCAAGTCCCTGGCGGACGAGGCCCGCGAGCGCGAGGAGATCGCTGAGGCGGATGCCGAGGAAACCGCCGGCGACACCGGCCTCAAGGCCGAGAAGTAAGTCGGCGGGGCGAAAGGCCCGTCCCGCGAACCGAAAAAAAGCGCTGCCGGGCTCGCCCGGCAGCGCTTTCGCGTGGGGGGACCGGGATCAGGCGGCGCGGTCCTCCAGGCGGAAGGCGGCGATGCGGTTGATCTGGGCGATGGCGGTGCGGCGCTCCTCGGCCGGGTCGTTCTTCAGGCGCTCCTCGAAGGCCGCCAGGATGACGTGGCGATCGCTGCCCTTGACCGCCATCACGAAGGGGAAGCCGAAGCGCTCCTTGTAGGCGGCGTTGAGGCGCTCGAAGCGGGCCATCTCCTCGGGGGTGCACTGATCGAGCCCGGCGCCGGCCTGCTCGCGGGTGGAGTCGTCGGTCAGCTCGCCGGCCACGGCGGCCTTGCCGGCCAGGTCCGGGTGGGCGCGGATCACCTCAAGCTGGCGCTCGGGGTCGGCCTCGCTCAGCACGCGGCCCATGGCCGTGGCCAGGCCATCCGGGGTGTCCTGCTCCGGGCCCAGGCCCCGCTGCCAGGCGAGTTCGGCCACCCAGGGCGAGTGCTCGTAGATGTCGCCGAACTGTTCGACGAAGGCGGCCTGGTCCAGCTGGCTGGGCCGGGGGGAAAGCGTCTTGTGGCTCATGGGGATCTCCTTGTGGTGCGGATGAGCGAGTGACATCGGAGTTGTCAGGGTAGCGATAAAACTGTATACAATAAAGTCTTTGAAATGTACTCTCTTTAGAGCTACAACTGTTCTTTAACGGACGCGCTCGTCCCCTGACCCGCGAGCGTACTCGAAGCATGACACTCCCGCCGGCGACGCGCCCGGCATCGATGACAAGAGGAGAAGATGATGGGCTATCTCACCACTCACGTGCTGGATACCGCCCTCGGCCTGCCGGGCGAGGGCATCCGCATCGAGGTCTATCGCCTGGAGGGCGGCGAGCGCCAGCGGATCGCCGAGGTGGTCACCAACGATGACGGTCGCTGCGATGCCCCCATCCTGGAGGGTGAGGCCTTCACCGTCGGCGAGTACGAGCTGGTCTTCCATGCCGGCGAATACCTCGATCGCCACAACGTGGCCGGCGACAAGCCGCGCTTCCTCGACGTGATCCCGCTGCGCTTCGGCGTCGCCGATGCCGGCCAGCACTACCACGTGCCGCTGCTGCTGTCGCCGTACAGCTATTCCACCTACCGCGGCAGCTGAAGGGAACACCGATTTATTGCTGCGCTCGATATCCTGGCCGCCGGCGGTACTCGTACGCGAGCCCGGTCAACATCCTCATGTACCGCCCTGTAAACTCCGGTGTTGACTCGAAACCTGCGGTTTCTCGCCCCTGCGGGGCCGTCCTTCGGACGTTCTCTCCGCTTCGCTTCGAGCCCGTTCCGGCGGCGGCCAGCCTCTCATCGCTCGCGACATAAATCAGTCGTTCCCTTCTCGCCCAAATCGACATGACAACCGCATAATTCCAACGAGGCCTGACCGATGGAAGCCTATTTTCTGGACTTCGCCAACCTCCTGCTGAGGTGGTTGCACGTGATCGCCGCCGTGGCCTGGATCGGCGAATCGATCTACTTCGTGATGCTCGACAACAGCCTGCGTCCGCCCAAGGCGGCCGAGGACAAGCAGAAGGGCGTGTTCGGCGAGATGTGGGCCGTGCACGGCGGCGGCTTCTACCACAACCAGAAGTACGCCAGCGCCCCCGAAAAGCTGCCCGAGGACCTGCACTGGTCGTTCTGGAAGGCCTACACCACCTGGCTGTCGGGCTTCGGCCTGTTCGTGCTGCTGTACATGGCCAACCCGAGTTTCTACCTGGTCAATCCGGGCAGCAGCTGGGAGTGGGCCGCCAACCTGACCGGCTGGCAGGCCAACGTCGTGGCCCTGGTGTTCCTGCTGGGGGGCTGGGTCGTCTACAACGAGATGTGCAAGCGCATCAGCCCCAACATGGAGCGTGACGGCATCCTGAGTCTCGGCGTGGCCGTGATGATGGTGGTGGTCGCCTACCTGAGCACCCAGATCTTCGCCGGCCGCGCGGCCTTCCTGCTCACCGGCGCGGTGATGGCCACCGCCATGTCCGCCAACGTCTTCTTCTGGATCATCCCCGGCCAGCGCCGCATGGTGAAGGCCATGAAGGCCGGCGAGACGCCGAACCCCATCGACGGCAAGCGCGGCAAGCAGCGTTCGGTGCACAACACCTACTTCACGCTGCCGGTGGTGCTGCTGATGCTCAGCAACCACTACTCCTTCACCTACACCCACGAGCTGTCCTGGGTGATCATGGTGCTGTTCATCTTCGCCGGCGCCCTGATCCGCCAGTTCTTCGTGCTGATGCACGCCGGGCAGACCAAGCCGGCCTATCCGGCCGCCGGCGTCGCCCTGATCCTGGTGGCGATCTGGATCGGCGCGCCCGCCGGCAACAACGGGGGGGCCACCGCCAGCACCGAGTCCGCGGCGAGCGTCGAGGAGAGTGCCGACCAGCCCCTGGCCGCGGCTTCCCCGGCCGGCGAGGTGCATGCCATCATCGAGCAGCGCTGCGTGTCCTGCCATGCCCAGAACCCCGAGCACGAGGGCTTCGCGGCCGCGCCGGCGGGCGTGATCCTCGAGACCGAGGACCAGCTGCTGCGCCAGGCCGACCAGGTCAAGCAGGTGATCGCGAGCGGCTACATGCCGCTGGGCAACATCACCCAGATGACCGACGAGGAGCGCGCGACGGTCGCCGGCTGGAATCCCTGACCCCGGCCGCGCCCGCCGCGACCAACGCCGCCCGCCGTCCCCGGCGGGCGGCGTTCGTGTTTCCGGGGGAAAAGCGTATACAATAATTCCGTCGACGGGCTTTCAGGAGGTGAGCAATCCATGAACCAGCGTCAGGTCGTTTCCGAGCGCAAGGGCTCGGGCCGCCCCGGCAAGAACGGGGACGGCGCCGAGCGCCATGAGGCGATTCATCGCTCGATCAGCGATGCCATCATCGAGCATCGCCTCAAGCCCGGCGCCCGCCTGCGCGAGGATGCCCTGTCCGAGGTCTTCGGCATCAGCCGCACCGGAATCCGCAAGATCCTGCAGCGCCTGGCCCTGGAGCAGCTGGTCACCCTGACCCCGCGGCGCGGCGCCAGTGTGACCCGCCCTACCGCCGAGGAGGCCAAGGATGTCTTCGACGCTCGCCAGATGGTCGAGTGCGGCCTGATGCCCGAGGTCGCCCGGCGGATCACCGCCGCCGATCTCGAGGCCCTGCGTGACATGGCCGGCCGCGAGCGCCAGGCCCTGAAGGCCGGCGAGCAGAGCGCGGCGATCAAGCTGTCGGCGGCCTTCCACGGGCGCCTGGCCCACATCTCCGGCAATGCCACCCTGGCGGCCTTCGTCGAGCAGCTGTGCTCGCGCTCCTCGCTGATCCTGGCCGTCTACGGCAATGCCGGCCACCTGGGCTGCGAGTCCCACGATCACGACGACCTGCTCGGCTTCCTGGAGGGCGGCGACGGGGAGCGGGCGCGGGCCTTCATGAGCCGCCATCTCAAGGCCATCGAGGCCTCGCTGTCGATCCATGAGGAAGAGGAGGAGACGCCGGACCTCTACGAGATCTTCGCCGACTGATCGCCTCGGACCTGCCGTAACGACGCCGCCCCGGACCATGGTCCGGGGCGGCGTCGTTCGGGGCGGGGGTCAGGGCCGGGCGGCGACCGGCTCGCGGCGGGCCCGCATCAGCAGGTAGTAGAAGAGTCCGCCCAGGGCGGCGCCGATCAGCCAGGCGTAGCCGCCCAGGGCCTCCAGCGCCGGCACCCACACCGAGGAGATCGAGAACAGGGCGGCCAGGGCGAAGGCGCCGATGGCCCGCTTGTTCCAGCCCTTGAGGTAGTGGTAGGCCCCGTCGGGGTCGGCGGAGAACATGTCCTGGATGTTCAGGTGCTGGCGTTTCACCAGGTAGTAGTCGACCACGATGATGCCGTAGAAGGGGGCCACGACGGCGCCCAGGGCATTGACGAAGCCGGCGATGCCGATCTGGCTGATCACCGAGACCCACAGCGCGCCGACGAAGAAGGCCACCACGGCGGTGATCAGCCCGCCGATGCGGAAGCTGATCTTGCCCGGGAAGAGGTTGGCCAGGTCGTAGGCCGGCGGGATGAAGTTGGCGACCAGGTTGATGCCCACGGTGGCGGCGAAGAAGGTGATCGCGGCGATGATGGTCAGCGGCAGGGCGTCGACCCGCTCGATGATGTCCGAGGGGTTGGTCAGCGTCTCACCGAACAGCGCCAGGGTGCCGGCGGTGATGATCAGGGCGATGAAGGAGAAGAAGGCCACGTTGAGCGGCAGGCCCAGCAGGTTGCCGAGCTTCATCTGCTTCTCGCTCTTCACGAAGCGGGTGAAGTCGCCGAAGTTGATCACCACGGCGGCGAAGTAGGCGATCATGGTGCCGGTGATCGCCAGGAAGGCGGTCAGGGGGCTGCCTTCATACTCGCTGCTGCCGCTGAAGATGGTGCTCACCGCGGGCAGCAGGTCGCTGCCGGCCTGGAACCAGACGATGACCATCAGCGCCACCATCACCACGTAGACCATGGGACCGGCCCAGTTGAGGAAGTGCTTGATGCGGTCGATGCCCTGCCAGAACAGCGCCATCTGGAAGACCCAGACGATCACGAAGGACAGCCAGCCTACGGCGGACATGCCCAGCCAGGATCCGCCGGGGTCGCCGATGAGCGCGGTGATCAGCAGTGCCACCGCCGTGGAGGCGAAGTAGGTCTGCACCCCGTACCAGAAGATGCCGATGATGGCGCGCAGCATGGCCGGGAAGTTGGCGCCGCGCACGCCCATGCTGGCGCGGATCATCACCGGGAAGGGCACGCCGTACTTGACGCTCGGCTTGCCGGTCAGGTTGACCAGCCACATCACCACGAAGCCGGCGAGGATGATCGCCGCCATCACCGCCCAGCCGTTGAGGCCGTAGGAGATGAACAGCGAGGCCGCCAGGGTGTAGCCGAACAGGCTCTGGATGTCGTTGGACCAGACGTTGAAGATCTCGAACCAGCCCCAGTTGCGGTCGCGATGCTTGATCGGGGCCAGGTCCTCGTTGTAGAGGGTCGGGTCGCGGTGCTGGATCTCCAGCTCGTTTTCCATCATGGCGTTTGCCCGTCTTGTCGTTGTGGGAAAGGCCCTCCCGTCGAGGGAGGGCCCAGGGCCGGGGAGAGGGCATTCACCCTCAGTCTAGGGTCTCAGCTGCGGAACCGCTGGCAGGGGGCCCAGTGCTTCATCAGCAGGTAGTAGGTGAGGCCGGCCGGGATCAGGCTGGCGTACCAGGACACCGAGGAGAAGGTCAGGGCGACCACGGCGCCGGCGGCGGTGGCGATCAGCGCCGCCATGTTCACGCCGCGATAGGGGCCGTTCTCGTCGTAGAGCTTGCCGAGGTCCAGGGTGCGGCGGCGGATCAGGTAGTAGTCGACCACCAGGATGGCGAAGATCGGGCCCAGGAAGGCGGAGTAGGTCTGCACGAACAGCTGCAGGCCGGCGGCGGACTCGTCCTTGACCAGTTCCCAGGGGAAGGTGGCGAAGGCCAGCAGGCCGACGATCACGGTGGCGGTGCGGAACTTCAGCTTGAAGGCGTCCATCAGCACGTAGGTGGGCGGCACCACGTTGTTGAGCACGTTGGTGGTGACCTGGGCGAAGGCGATGAACAGCAGGGTGGTCATCAGCAGCGGGGTGTTGTCCACGGCGTTGGAGAACACCTTGATGGGATCGGCCACGCCGGTGGCCTCGGAGACCATGTAACCGATCAGGCCCATGAACAGGGTGCAGGGCAGGATGGACATGGCGTAGATGGTGGTCAGCAGGCCCGGGCCGGTGCCCTCCTTGTGCTCGCGGGCGTAGTCGCTGACGTTGAGCATCATGGTGCTGTAGATGCCCAGGAACAGCATGGTGGCGCCCCAGAAGGGCAGGCCCCAGGAGCCATCCATGGTCAGCATGCTGGCGGAGAGCTCGTCGCCGTAGCGCTGGATGGTGCTGTAGAACATGTAGACCAGCGAGCCCAGGATGAAGGCGCTGCCCACGTTCTCGAGCCACTTGATGCCCTGGAAGCCCAGCACCGAGAGGGCGATCTGCAGCAGCTGGAAGGTGATGAAGTAGAAGATCAGGTTGTCGAAGCCGAACAGGGTCGCCGAGACCATGTTCAGGGCGCCGGCGCCGATCCAGCTCTGGAAGCCGTACCAGACGATCGCCGGCACGGCCCGCACCAGCCCCGGCAGGCGGGTGCCGGAGAAGCCGAAGGCGCTGCGCGCCTGGACCATGAAGGGAATGCCGTACTTGTAGCCGGCAGCCCCGTTCAGCGCCAGGGCGATGCCGATCACGAAGCAGCCGATGGCGATGGCCAGGGTGGCCTGGACCAGGTTCAGCGTGCCCACCACGCTGGAGCCCATGGTGAAGGTGCCGATGGAGACGCAGCCGCCGAACCAGGCGAGCAGGTAGGAGGTGCGCCCCATGATGCGCGTCTTCTGCGGCGCCAGCGACTCGTTGCCGGCGGCCTTGGTGTCGTGGGGGCTGTCGTGGATCACCCCGGTATCTTCACCGGGAGCGGTGCGGGAAGTCGAGAGGGTCATGATGCCGTCCTCGCAAGGTGGTGCATTGGTTGTGGTTGTAGTCCGGCGCCTTCAGGCGACGGGGACGCTTGCGGTGCGCTCTGCTCGACGAGCGCCTCGGGAAACGGGAATCAGCGCAGACCGGCGCCGTGGGACAGGTGTTCGAAGCGGCCGGTGAAGGCTTTGGGGCGCGGGAAGGCCAGGTCGCCGACCTTGCTGGTGCCGAGCCCCAGGCCGGCCAGGGCCTCGGCCAGCTTGACCGCGGCGGTCACGCCCTCCACCACCGGCAGGCCCACGGCCTCGGCGATCTCGTCGGTGAGGTCGGCCATGCCACCGCAGCCCAGCACGATGGCGCCGATGCCGTCCTCGTCCCGGGCCCGGCGGCCCTCGCCGATGATCCGGTCGAGGGCGGCGTCGCCGTCGGCCTCCAGGTCGAGCACCGGGATCTCGGCGGCGCGCACCCGGCGGCAATGGTGGCGGAAGCCGTACTGGTCCAGCAGGTGCTCGGCGATGATGCCGGTGCGGCCCAGGGTGGTGACCACCGAGAAGCGGGTGCTGATCAGCGCCGCCATGTGGAAGGCGGCCTCGGCGATGCCGATCACCGGGGCCCGGGTCAGTTCCCGGGCGGCCAGCAGGCCGGGATCGCCGAAGCAGGCGATGATATAGGCATCCACCCCCTGGCGCTCGCCGGCCATGACCTCCTCGAGCACGCCCACGGCGCTGATCGCCTCGTCGAAGTGGCTCTCGATGGAGACCGGGCCGTGGGCCGGCTGGGTCGCGCTGATGCGGGTGTCGGGGGCGGCGATGCCCTGGGCGGCCGTGGCGATGGTGTCGGTCATGCCGCGGGTGGTGTTGGGGTTGATGACGTGGATTTGCATGGGGCGCTCCCGGCGGGGTTGTTTTTGTGAACAAAGAAAAACCTCTTTGTACACAAAGTAGTCGCGATCCTCGCCGGAAATCAAGGCGGATCCTCCCCGGCGTCATGATTGTATTGCCTTTTAAATCAGTGTGTTAAGAAAATACTAAGGAAAATTTATTGGCGACATTTTATGTATACAATATTTATTGGCTATTCCGCGGCCTTAATTGGAGACATTGATTAGATTAAAGTGTATACATTTTTGGGGTTCCCGGCGCATGGACCGCCGTTACTCGGGGGATGCGGCGGTACGATGGGGCGAATGTCCCGGGCGACGCCGGGGAGATCCGGAGCGGGGGATTGATTTTTTGTATACAAGGTACGAGTCTGAAGGTCTCGAGGGGGAGAGCCCATGCGCCTGCTGATGCTCAACGGCAATACCAATGCCGCCATGACCGACTGGATGGCCGCGCGAGCCCGGGCCTTCTATGGCGATGCGGTCGAGGTATGCGCGGACACCGCGCCCCGGGGCGTGCCCTACATCGCCTCACGCCGCGACTGTGCGCTGGCCGGCGGCGCCCTGGTGGCCCGCCTCGAGGCCCGGCCGGCGGACGACCATGACGGTCTCCTCCTGGCCTGCTTCGGCGAGCCCGGGCTGGCGGCGGTCCGCGAGGTCAGCCCGGTGCCGGTCACCGGCATGCTGGAGGCCTCGGTGCTGTGCGCCCTGCAGCTGGGCGCGCGCTTCTCGATCGTCACGCCGGGCCGGCGTTGGCCGAGGATGATCGAGGACGTCCTGCACGAGCTGGGGGCGAGTCGCCGTTGCCTGGGCATCACCTCGGTGGCGATCGAGGACCTGGCGCTGCCGGCGCAGCGCGATGCGGCCCGGCGACGGGCCCAGGCGGCCGTGGACGAGCAGGCGGCGTCCCTGGCGCCGGATGTGATCATCGTCGGCGGTGCCGCCCTGGCCGGGCTGGCGCGAGAGCTGGCGGCGCCGACGGGCCTGCGGCTGGTGGATTCGCTGGACGCCGCCCTGGCCCAGAGCCTGGCCCTGATGCGGCTCGCCGGCTGACGCCCTCGGCGGCACGGGGGCGTCGCTTGAAAGCAAAGTGGGTACACCCTATTATGTAATTGTATACATTTATTGTCGCTCAGAATGGCGAGCCTTCGCCGTCGAGCGTCCGCAGAACAACAAGGAGGCTTCGCCATGACCTCAACGACAGGCCCTGACTATCCCCGCGATCTGATCGGCTACGGCCGCACCCCGCCCGAGGCCAAGTGGCCCGGCAAGGCGCGCATCGCCGTCCAGTTCGTGCTCAACTACGAGGAAGGCGGCGAGAACTGCGTGCTGCACGGCGACGAGGGCTCCGAGCAGTTCCTCTCCGAGATCATCGGCGCCGAGTCCTACCCCGATCGCCACCTGAGCATGGAGTCGATCTACGAGTACGGCTCCCGGGCCGGCGTGTGGCGCATCCTGCGCGAGTTCGAGCGTCGCGGCCTGCCGCTGACGGTGTTCGGCGTGGCCATGGCGCTGGAGCGCAACCCCGAGGTGGCCCAGGCGTTCAAGGAGCTGGGCCACGAGATCGCCTGTCACGGCTATCGCTGGATCCACTACCAGAAGGTGCCGGAAAGCGTCGAGCGCGAGCATATGCGCCGCGCCATTGAGATCTTCCAGTCGCTCTACGGCGAGAAGCCGCTCGGCTGGTACACCGGCCGCGACAGCCCCAACACCCGGCGCCTGGTGCTCGACGAGGGCAACTTCCTCTACGACAGCGACTACTACGGCGACGACCTGCCGTTCTGGACCCGCGAGGCGGACAGCCAGGGCCGCGAGCACAGCCACCTGGTGGTGCCCTATACCCTGGACACCAACGACATGCGCTTCGCCGCGCCCCAGGGCTTCAACACCGCGGATCACTTCTTCACCTACCTGCGCGACGCCTTCGACGTGCTCTACGCGGAAGGCGAGGACACCCCGAAGATGCTGTCCGTGGGCATGCACTGCCGGCTGCTGGGCCGTCCGGGCCGCTTCCGCGCCCTGCAGCGCTTCCTCGACCACATCGAGGCCCATGACCGCGTCTGGGTGACCCGCCGCGTGGACATCGCCCGTCACTGGGCCGAGCACCACCCGGCATCCTGATGCCGCCATGCCGACAGCCCGGGGCGGGCGGCGCGCCGCCCGCCCCGTCATGCGTTACCCCAGGAGGCCACATGCTCCAGCTCGAAGCCCATCCCCTGACGCCGGAGGCCTTCGCCCCCTTCGGCGACGTGATCGACACCCGGACGTCCGACTACTTCCATATCAACGCCGGCCGCACCCGGCGCTACCATGACCTGGCCCGGGTCGAGACCCTGGGCGAGCAGGCCCGGGCGTTGATCAGCATCTTCGTCAGCCAGCCCGTCACGGTGCCGCTGGACCTGAGCTTCCTCGAGCGTCATCCCCAGGGCAGCCAGGCCTTCGTGCCCATGCACGAGGAGCGCTTCATCGTGGTGGTGGCGCCTCCCGGCGATGCCATCGACCCCGCCGAGGTGCGCGCCTTCGTCACCGACGGCCGTCAGGGCGTCAACTATCGCGCCGGCACCTGGCATGCCATCCAGTCGGTGCTGGAGCGCGAGGGCGAGTTCCTGGTGGTCGACCGCGGCGGCGAGGGCAACAACTGCGACGAGCACCCCATCGATATCCGCGTGACCCTGCCGCACGGCCAGGGCGTCACGCCCCAACGCGAACAAGAGGAAACCCCATGAGCCAGCGTCAGTACTATGCGCCCCACGGCGGTCACCCGAGCCAGAAGGTGATGACCACCGACCGCGCCATGTTCACCGAGGCCTTCGCGGTCATTCCCAAGGGCGTCTATCGCGACATCGTCGCCAGCAAGCTGCCGCACTGGGAGAACACCCGGCTGTGGGTGCTGTCGCGGCCGCTGTCCGGCTTCGCCGAGACCTTCTCCCAGTACATCATGGAAGTCTCGCCCGGCGGCGGCAGCGAGCGCCCCGAGACCGATCCGGGCGCCGAGGGCGTGCTCTTCGTGGTCGAGGGCGAGATGACGCTGACCCTGGCCGGCGAGCAGCACCGGATGGTGCCGGGCGGCTATGCCTTCATCCCGCCGGGCACCGACTGGCAGCTGCGCAACGAGGCCGACGCCCCGGTGCGTTTCCACTGGATCCGCAAGGCCTACGAGTTCGTCGACGGCATCGAGGTGCCCGAGCCCTTCGTCACCAACGAGAACGACATCGAGCCGTCGGTGATGCCGGACTGCAACGAGGTCTGGGCCACCACCCGCTTCGTCGACCAGGACGACCTGCGTCACGACATGCACGTCAACATCGTCACCTTCCAGCCCGGCGGGGTGATTCCCTTCGACGAGACCCATGTCATGGAGCACGGCCTCTACGTGCTCGAGGGCAAGGCGGTCTACCACCTCAACCAGGAGTGGGTGGAAGTCGAGGCCGGCGACTACATGTGGCTGCGCGCCTTCTGCCCCCAGGCCTGCTACGCGGGCGGCCCGGGCCCGTTCCGCTACCTGCTGTACAAGGACGTCAACCGGCACATGGCGCTGCCCTACAGCAAGCGTCGCTGATCGCCGCGATCGGCCACGGCACGCAACGGTATGACGACACCCGCCCTTCGGCGGGTGTCGTCGTTCATGGGCAGGGGCGGCATTCGGTCGCGGGGGGGAGGAGGTGATGCACCTCGACCGCTGATCCTGCATACATTCAACTCCCTTCATGGCGTCGGCTTCGGTCTGGATCGGTACCGGAGTCGGCGCTTTCTCGTTGAATTGGCGGAAATTTTTTCCATTTGCGCAAGCTTATGAAATGGCGGGAGATTAGTCGGCATCGATATGTCTGGAAAGGTTTTCCAAAAAATATTGACGACCCTCCCGTGGCGGGTCTAGTCTCTGTATACAGAAATATTTTCCAATAATCAGAACCCGCCACTGGAGGAATCGTCATGGCTCGCATGACTGCCGCGGAAGCTGCCGTTCACGTGCTCCGGAAGGAAGGCGTCGATGTCGCCTTCGGCCTACCCGGCGCCGCCATCAACCCCTTCTACGCCGCCATGCGCAAGGTCGGCGGCGTGGATCACGTCCTGGCGCGCCACGTCGAGGGGGCCTCGCACATGGCCGAGGGCTACACCCGCACCCAGCCGGGCAACATCGGCGTGTGCATCGGCACCTCGGGCCCGGCCGGCACCGACATGATCACCGGCCTGTATTCGGCCTCCGCCGATTCCATCCCGATCCTGTGCATCACCGGCCAGGCGCCGGCCAGCAAGCTGCACAAGGAGGACTTCCAGGCGGTCGACATCCAGGCCATCGCCGGCCCGGTCACCAAGTGGGCCATCACGGTGCGCGAGCCGGCCCAGGTGCCGCGTGCCTTCCAGCAGGCCTTCCAGATCATGCGCAGCTCGCGCCCGGGCCCGGTGCTGCTCGACCTGCCGATCGACGTGCAGATGACCGAGATCGAGTTCGATCCGGACACCTACGAGCCGCTGCAGGGCTACAAGCCCGCCGCGACCCGTGCCCAGATCGAGAAGGCGCTGGGCATGCTCGACGAGGCCGACAAGCCGCTGCTGGTGGCCGGGGGCGGCATCATCAATGCCGATGCCAGCGACCTGCTCACCGAGTTCGCCGAGATCACCGGGGTGCCGGTCATCCCGACCCTGATGGGCTGGGGCACCATCCCGGACGATCACCAGCTGATGGCCGGCATGGTGGGGCTGCAGACCTCGCACCGCTACGGTAACGCCACCATGCTCGAAGCCGACTTCGTGATGGGCATCGGCAACCGCTGGGCCAACCGCCACACCGGCGATCTGGCCACCTACACCGAGGGTCGCAAGTTCGTTCACGTCGACATCGAGCCGTTCCAGATCGGTCGTATCTTCGGCCCGGACCTCGGCATCGTCTCCGACGCCAAGGCGGCCCTGGAGCTGTTCGTCGAAGTGGCCAAGGAATGGAAGGCCGCGGGCAAGCTGAAGGATCGCAGCCAGTGGGCCGAGGAGTGCCAGGAGCGCAAGCGCACCATGCTGCGCAAGACCGATTTCAAGGAAACGCCGGTCAAGCCCCAGCGCGTCTATCAGGAAATGAACAAGGCGTTCGGCAAGAACACCCGCTACGTGACGGCCATCGGCCTGTCGCAGATCGCCGGCGCCCAGTTCCTGCACGTCTACAAGCCGCGCCACTGGATCAACTGCGGCCAGGCGGGCCCGCTGGGCTGGACCATTCCGGCCGCGCTCGGCGTGCGCCGCGCCGATCCGGAGGCGGACATCGTGGCGCTGTCCGGCGACTATGACTTCCAGTTCATGATCGAAGAGCTGGCGGTGGGCGCGCAGTTCAACCTGCCCTACATCCACGTGCTGGTGAACAACTCCTACCTGGGGCTGATCCGTCAGGCGCAGCGCGGCTTCGACATGGACTATCAGGTGCAGCTGTCCTTCGAGAACATCAACTGCCCGGACATCAACGGTTACGGCGTCGACCATGTCTCCGTGGTCGAGGGCCTGGGGTGCAAGGCGATCCGCGTGACCGACCCCGAGGAAATCGCTCCGGCGCTGGAGCAAGCCAAGCAGCTCAAGGATCAGCACAAGGTGCCGGTCGTGGTGGAGGTGATTCTCGAGCGGGTGACCAACATCTCGATGAGCGGCAAGGACTTGAGCACTGTCAACGAGTTCGAGGCGCTGGCCGAGAACGAAGCAGACGCACCGAGCTCCATCGCCGCCCTGCGCTGAGCACGGCCGTCGCCCGGCCGCCGGTGGGGACCGGCGGTCGGGCGGCCCGAGACGTACGCTGACATACACGAGAAGACACAGGGAGATTCACATGGCCAAGTTCGCCGCCAATCTCAGCATGCTGTTCACCGAGGTCGACTTCCTCGACCGCTTCCAGGCCGCCGCCGAGGCCGGCTTCAAGGGCGTGGAGTACCTCTTCCCCTACGACTTCGAGGCCGCCGAGATCAAGCAGCGCCTCGACGACAACGGCCTGAGCCAGGTGCTGTTCAACCTGCCGGCCGGTGACTGGGGCGCCGGCGAGCGCGGCATCGCCTGCCACCCGGACCGCGTCGAGGAGTTCCGCGCCGGGGTCGACCGCGCCATCGAGTATGCCAAGGTGCTCGGCAACACCCAGGTCAACTGCCTGGCCGGCATCCAGCCGGAGGGCGTCAGCGACGACCAGGCGCGCCAGACCCTGGTCGACAACCTGCGCTTCGCCGCCGACAAGCTCGAGGCCGCCGGCATCCTGCTGATCGCCGAGCCGATCAACACCCGCGACATCCCGGGCTTCTTCCTCAATCGCACCGAGCAGGCCCTGGCGCTCTTCGACGAGGTGGGCTCGAGCAACCTGAAGCTGCAGTACGACATCTATCACATGCAGATCATGGAAGGGGACCTGGCCCCGACCATCGAGAAGCACTTCGATCGCATCGCCCACGTGCAGCTGGCCGACAACCCGGGGCGCCACGAGCCGGGCACCGGCGAGATCAACTATCCCTTCCTGTTCGCGCACCTCGATCGCCTGGGCTACCAGGGCTGGATCGGCTGCGAGTACAAGCCCCAGGCGGGCACCAGGGAAGGGCTGGGCTGGCTGGACGCCGCACGCTGAAAGCGTTTCACCCCAGGAATGATCGAGAGACGACGCGACTCACGCAAGTGACAGGAGAATCATCATGAGCAAGATCGGTTTCATCGGACTGGGCATCATGGGCCGCCCCATGGCGGGCCACCTGCTGGACGCCGGCCACGAGCTGACCACCGTCAAGCGCGGCACCCTGGACGAGACCCTGGCCTCCAAGGGCATGAAGGAGCTCGATAATCCCAAGGCGGTCGCCGAGGCCTCCGAGGTCGTCATCACCATGGTGCCGGACACCCCCGACGTCGAAGAGGTGCTGTTCGGCGAGGGCGGCGTGATCGAGGGCCTCAAGCCCGGCACCCTGGTGATCGACATGAGCTCGATCGCCCCGCTGGCCACCCAGGAGTTCGCCAAGCGCATCCAGGACGCCGGCGGCGAATACGTCGACGCCCCGGTCTCCGGCGGCGAGGGCGGTGCTATCAACGCCGCCCTGACCATCATGGTCGGCGCGTCCCAGGAAGGCTTCGAGCGCGCCAATCCGCTGCTCGAGGTCATGGGCAAGACCATCACCCACATCGGTGAGCAGGGTGCCGGCCAGACCTGCAAGGTGGCCAACCAGATCGTCGTCGCCCTGACCATCGAGGCCGTCTCCGAGGGCCTGCTGTTCGCCTCCAAGGCGGGCGCCGACGTGGCCAAGGTCCGCGAGTCCCTGCTCGGCGGCCTGGCCCAGTCGAAGATCCTCGACGTCCACGGCGAGCGCATGATCAACCGCACCTTCGATCCGGGCTTCAAGATCAAGCTCCACCAGAAGGACCTCAACCTGGCATTGGAAGGCGCGCGCAGCCTCAACCTCGCGCTGCCCGGCACCGCCAATGCCCAGCAGCTGTTCCAGGCCTGCGTCGCCCACGGCGGCGGCGACTGGGACCACGCCGGCATCGCCCGCGCCCTGGAGCAGCTCGCCGATCACGAGATCGGCAACCGCTGAGTCCGTGCCGCCGGTCGTCGGGCGACGGCCGGCGGAGGACAGGGGAGGTGACTGCTCCCTGATGGCAGGCGTCGGGTCGTCGTCTGCCTGGGCCGTCGCTTGACGGCCTTTTGCCCGGTGTCGAGTCTTCCCCTTTAGACCCCAGGCTCGTCACCGGGCCCTTTTTTCGAAGGAGACCCCCGAATGAATGCCCTTTCCCCCCTGCTTTCCCGCGAGCGGCCCGAGGCGGCGCGTGCCTGGCTGAGGCGGCTCGGCGAGACCGCCGTCTCGGCCGTGCATCCCGATACGTTGCTGCCCGACCGGCTGCCCGACCCCCCGGCCGGCCGCACCCTGGTGGTAGGGGCCGGCAAGGCGGCGGCCGCCATGGCGGCCGCCCTGGAACGTGCCTGGCAGGCGCGCCATCCCGAGGCGCCGCTGTCCGGCCTGGTGGTGACCCGCTACGGCCATGGCGCCGAGTGTCGCCACATCGAGGTCCTCGAGGCCTCCCATCCCATGCCCGACGACCTCAGCGAGCGGGCCGCCCGCCGCATGCTCGAGGCCGTCGAGGACCTGGGCGAGGACGACCTGGTCATCGCCCTGATCTCCGGTGGCGGCTCGGCGCTGATGACGCTGCCGGCCCCGGGCATCGCGCTGTCCGAGAAGCAGGCGATCAACAAGGCGCTGCTGCGCAGCGGCGCGCCGATTCGCGAGATCAACACCGTGCGTCGCCACCTGTCGGCGATCAAGGGCGGCCGCCTGGCCGCCGCCGCCCATCCGGCCCGGGTGCTGACCTGGTTGATCTCCGACGTGCCCGGCGACGAGGCCTCGCTGATCGCCTCCGGGCCGACCCTGCCCGACGCCAGCACCCCGGCCGAGGCCCTGGCGATCCTCGAGCGTCACGGCATCGAGATCTCCGCGGCGGTGCGCGAGCAGCTGGCGGGCAACACCGAGGCCCCGCGTCCCGAGGATCCGGGCTTCGCCCGGGACGACAGCGAGATCCTGGCCCGCGCCCGGGATGCCCTGGCCGCGGCCCGCCTGGCCGCCGAGGACGAGGGTATCGAGGTGCGCCTGCTGGGCGACGACCTGGAAGGCGAGGCCCGGGAGCTGGGCCGGGCCCAGGGGCGCATGGCGCTGTCGGCCCAGGACGGCCTGGATAGGCCGCTGGTGATCCTGTCCGGCGGCGAGACCAGCGTGACGGTCACCGGCGACGGCCGCGGCGGGCGCAACGTCGAGTACCTGCTGGGGCTGTTCGCCACCCTCGAGGGCGCCGAGGGCATCCATGCCCTGGCCATCGATACCGACGGCATCGACGGCTCCGAGGACAACGCCGGCGCCATCTTCGGCCCCGACTGCTGGACGCGCATGCGCTCGCTGGGTCTCGAGCCCGACGATTATCTGTCACGCAATGACGCTTATACTTTCTTCGAGGCGCTGGACGACCTGATCATGACCGGGCCGACGCGCACCAACGTCAACGACTTTCGTGCCATCCTGGTACTGCCGAGGAGCTCATGACGACACTGCCGCCCCATGCCCCGATCCACGAGCCGATCCGTCGCACCAAGATCGTCGCCACCCTGGGCCCCGCCAGCGACCGCGAGGGCGTACTGGAGAGGATGATCGCCGCCGGCGTCGACGTGGTGCGCCTCAACTTCTCCCACGGCTCGGCCGACGACCACCGCCGCCGGCTGGCCGCGGTGCGCGAGATCGCCGCCCGCCAGGGCCGCAGCGTCGCCGCCCTGGGCGACCTCCAGGGCCCCAAGATCCGCATCGCCCGCTTCCGCGACGGCAGGGTCACCCTCGCCGAGGGCGCGCCCTTCGTCATCGACGTGGCGCTGGACGGCGAGGCCGGCGATGCCGAGCGGGTGGGCTGCGACTACGCCGCCCTGGCCGACGACGTGGCCGCCGGCGATCGCCTGCTGCTCGACGACGGCCGGCTGGTGCTCGACGTCGAGCGGGTCGACGGCAGCGCCATCCACACCACCGTGGCGGTGGGCGGCGAGCTGTCCAACAACAAGGGCATCAACAAGCAGGGCGGCGGCCTCTCGGCCCCGGCGCTGACCGACAAGGACCGCGCCGACCTGGCCACCGCCATCGACATCGGCGTCGACTACCTGGCGGTGTCCTTCCCGCGCAGCGCCGCCGACATGGCCGAGGCCCGCGAGCTCCTGGGAGAAGCCGGCCAGGAAATCGGCCTGGTGGCCAAGCTCGAGCGTGCCGAGGCGGTGGCCAGTGACGCCACCCTGGACGCCATCATCGAGGCCAGCGAGGCGGTGATGGTGGCCCGCGGCGACCTGGGCGTGGAGATCGGCGACGAGAAGCTGATCGGCACCCAGAAGCGCATCATCAAGCGCGCCCGCCAGCTCAACCGGGCGGTGATCACCGCCACCCAGATGATGGAGTCGATGATCGAGGCGCCGCTGCCCACCCGGGCCGAGGTGTTCGACGTGGCCAACGCCGTGCTCGACGCCACCGACGCGGTGATGCTGTCCGCCGAGACCGCCGCCGGCGGCTTCCCTGTGGAGACGGTGGAGGCCATGGCGCGGGTCTGCCTGGGCGCCGAGCGCGAGCGCATCGCCCAGGAATCCGGCCACCGCATCCACGAGGGCTTCTCGCGGATCGACGAGACCATCGCCCTGTCGGCGATGTACGCCGCCAACCACCTCACCGGAGTGGCGGCCATCGCCTGCATGACCGCCACCGGCTACACGCCGCTGATCGCCTCGCGGATCCGCTCGGGGCTGCCGATCGTCGGGCTGGCCCACAACCCGATCGCCCAGCGGCGCATGGCGCTGTATCGCGGGGTGATCTCGCTGCCCTTCGACACCAGCGAGATGGCCGCCACCGAGCTCAACGACCGGGCCCTGGAGCGGGTGGTGGCTCAGGGCCTCGCCGAGCCCGGGGATCACGTCATCCTCACCCGCGGCGATCACATGAACGCCCACGGCGGCACCAACACCCTCAAGATCCTCGACGTCAACGCCCGTCATCGCACCGACTAGCCCCGATCCAAGTTCCTTGCTCGCCTGACCCGGCCGTTCCCGACGGCCGGGTCTTTCTTTTGGTATTGTTGTATACAATGTTGTCGGGGCGATGTGGCCAGCCGACCCCAAACATGCGACAGTTCAGGGAGAAAACCGTGGAGACCCATCTCATGAGCCATGCCTGGCACGAGGAAATGCAGGCCGAAATCAAGGCCGGCGCCCGCGTCAGCGACCGCGACATCGCCGACAAGGTGCGCCACGCGGTGCTGATGCAGCGGCTGCCGCCGGGCACCAAGCTGCCCGAGATCACCCTGGGCGAGGTCTTCGGCGTGAGCCGTTCGGTGGTGCGCAAGGCCCTGACGCGGCTGGCCTCCGAGCATGTCATCGACCAGCGGCCCAACCAGGTGGCCCGGGTGCGGGCGCCGAGCATCGAGGAGACCCGCGAGACCTTCGAGGCGCGTCGCCTGGTGGAGGGTGAGGTGGCGGCCCAGCTGGCCGGGCGGCTCTCGCCGGAGGCGCTGGAGGCGCTGACCGAGCAGGCCCGGGCCGAGGTCGAGGACTACCGGCGGGGCGACGAGCCGGCGCGCATCGAGCGCTCCCTGACCCTGCACCACCGGCTGGCCGAATACGCGCCCAATCGCGTGCTGGGCGGCATGCTCACCGACCTGGTGCTGCGCACCTCCATCGTGGTGGCGCTCTACAAGCGCGCCGGCCTGGCCTCCTGCTACCAGGAAGGCCAGCACGACCGCTTGCTCGAGCACCTGGCGGCGGGCGACGCCGAGGCCGCCCGCGGCGCCGTGCACGACCACCTCAACGGGCTCGAGGCGATGCTGGACCTGAGCCCCCGGGAGGCCCGTATCGACCTGATGTCGATCCTGGGCCGCGCCCCCGAACGGGCCTGAGGAGCGGGCCCGTGCGCGCGTGCTCCGAGGCGCCGGCCTCCCCGGGGCGCCGGCGGCTGCTCCGGGCCCTGTCGCTGCTGCCGGCCGTCGCCTGGCTGGGCAGGCCCTTGCCCGCGCCGGCCTCGCCACCGCGGCTGGCCGTGACCCTGCACGGCGCGGCCGGCCCCCGGCGGCTCGACGCCGAGGTGGCCCGCAGCCGGGCCGAGCGCGGCCGCGGGCTGATGGGGCGCGACCGGCTGGCCGAGGGCGCCGGTATGCTGTTCCTCTATCCCGCACGCCAGCCGGCCCGCAATGGCTTCTGGATGTATCGCACCCGGATACCGCTGGACATCGCCTTCATCGACGCCGAGGGACGCATCGTCGACATCCGGCGGATGACGCCCTGCCGCGCCGAGCGCGCCGCCGATTGCCCGGTGACCCGGCCCGATGCGCCCTATCGAGCGGCGCTGGAGGTCAACGCCGGCTACTTCGCCGCGCACGACATCGCCATCGGCGACTGCGTCAGCTGGCCCGGCGACGGCGCCGAGTGCGGCGCTCGCTGAGCCTCAGGTTCGCCCCGCCCGCGGCTTCCGGGCGCCCAGGCGCAGCACGATCAGCGCGATGCCCGCCACCACCAGGCTGCCGCCCACCAGCTTGTGCGGCCCCAGGGGGTCGCCGAGCAGCAGCATGCCCAGCCCCACCGCCAGCACCGGCACCAGCAGCACCATCGGCACCACCCGGTTGACCGGATGGCGCCGCAGCAGGCCGTACCAGATCCCGTAGGCGAGGATCGACGACATCACCGCCGTGTAGAAGACCGCTCCCCAGGCCTGCCAGCCGGCGCTGGCCAGGGCGGCCCATTGACCCCGCTCGAACCACCATGAGCCCAGGGCGACCTGGGGCGTGGCGAACAGCGCCACCCAGCCGGCCAGCGCCATGGGCGAGACGTTCGGCCCCTGCTTGATCAGCAACTGGGAGACCGCCCAGCCCAGGGCGCTGAGCAACAGCAGGGCGGTGGGCAGCGGGGCGGGCAGCGTCGGGCCGCCGGCCAGCACCACCACGCCGGCGAACGACAGCAGCAGCCCGGCCAGGCGCCGCGGCCCCAGCTTCTCCTTGAGGAACAGCACCGCCAGCAGGGTGGCGAAGGGGGTCCCCATCTGCACCAGGATCGCCCCGGTGCCCGCCTCGGCCTGTCCCAGGCCGATGAACAGCATGGCGAAGTGCAGGGTCCCGAAGGTCACCGAGAGCAGCGCCAGGAAGGGCAGCTGGTGGCGGGCCACGGGGTGGAAGGGCACCAGCAGGGCGGCCACCAGGGCGAAGCGCAGGGTGGTCAGCAGCAGCGGCGGCAGCGCGGCCACGCCCAGCTTGATGACGATGATGTTGAGGGCCCAGATGGCGACGACGCCCAGGCCCAGGGCCAGGTCCTTGAGTGGCACGGCTCATCCTTGATCGGTCACGGAATGCAGCCGCAGCTTAGCAGAAGACCCGGTCGGAGGGGGCGGGCCGGGGCGGCAGGCGCCGCCCCGGGAGGGGATATCAGAAGGTCCAGCGCACCATGGCCTGGGGCAGCGACTCGTCGGTGTCCTCGAGGCCGAACTTGTTCTCCCAGTGCTGGTACTCGATGCCGATGCCCAGATGCTCGGTGGCATGCCAGACCAGCTGGGGCTGGGTCAGCAGCTGCTGCTCGAGGTCGCCTTCCTCGGTGATGTAATCCAGAAAGCCCTCGAAGGTGAAGTCGGCGCCGCCGATGGTGAAGGGCGCGTTCCAGACCAGGGTGTACTGCTCGGAGCTGCCCTCGGCCGCGTCGCTGTCGTCGTTGCGGTACATGGCGTGCAGCTTGACGAAGGCGAAGCCGGGCACGTCGAAGTCGGCGGACAGCCCCGCGAGGTGGGTGGTCTTGCGGGTGGAGGAATTGCGGTCCAGGTCCAGCTGGCCGATCACGTAGAGGTTCTCGAGGGGGCCGGCGGACAGGTCCAGGCCGGTGGTCTTGCCGATGTTGCCGCGCAGGCCCCACTCGGCATGGGTGCTGCCGTGGTCCTGCTCGTCCTGGGTGCCCTGGTCCAGGTTGGTGAAGTCGGCGAAGAAGAAGCTGTCGCCGTAGGTCCAGCCGGTGGCGTTGACGACGGTGAGGATGGCGTGGTCCTCGTTGTCGATGTTGAAGCCGGCGCCGGCGGTGTCCTCGTAGCCCCAGCCGTAGAGGGCCTCGACCTGGGTGGTGCTGTACAGGGCGGCGCTGGCGCCCTGGGCGACGAGCAGCGAGGCGGCGGCGGTGGCGAGCGTAAGCTTGGTCTTGGTGTGCATCCTGGTGCTCCGTTGTTGGCTGTTGTCGTTGGAGTGGGCCTGTGCGCGAGCGTCCGGCCGCGTGGCGGCTCCCGGCACTGTCGAGGCGGGACGGTCCCGGTGGGAGGGACGACATCGGCGCTTGTTGTTGTATCCCTTGCTTGTGGTGCGAGATGGGGAGCTTTGATCGACAGTGCTTGGATACAGTTATAATTTCCAATGTCTACTTGTTCAATGGCTTTTGTATACGAATTTGCCGGATCGACCCCTCGCCTGCGCCGGCCGCGGGGCGGCGGTGGGCGTGATCGGCGTGCTGCGAGGGCGTCTCGGGCCGTGCGCTCGGGACGCTGACCCGGGAAGGAAGGCGGGTCGGGGAGAGCCCCGGGGTGGGCCGTGCGCAGTGTCGGGAGCGCCGGGACGGCCCCGGGCGATGGCGAGGTGTCGGGCCGTAGGCGGCCCGTCGACGCCCGGCGTCAGGCGTCGCGCAAGGCGGCCAGGGTGCGCCGGTGCAGCTCGGCGGCGGCGGCATCGAACAGCACGAAGCGTACCCGGCGCACGGTGGGGCAGCCGGGGAGGGTGGCCAGCACGGTGGACAGCGCGATGCGCGCCGCCTCGGTGGCCGGGTAGCCGAAGGCGCCGGTGGACAGGGCGGGGAAGCCGAGGCTCTCGAGGCCGTGGCGTTCCGCCAGCTGCAGGGCATGACGGTAGCAGTCGGCGAGCAGTTCGTCGGAGGGCTCGTCGATGCCGTAGACCGGCCCCAGGCAGTGGATGACGTGGCGGTTGGGCAGGCCGAAGGCCGGGGTGATCACGGCCTGGCCGGGTTGGATCGGGGCCAGCGGGCGGCAGGCCTCGGCCAGCTCGGGGCCGGCGGCCCGGTGCAGGGCGCCGGCCACGCCGCCGCCGCTGCGCAGCTGGGCGTTGGCGGCGTTGACCACGGCCTGGAGGTCGTCCTGGCGGGCGATGTCGCCCTGGCGGCACTCGATGCGGGACGCGGCGATGTTCATGGCGGGCCTCCTCGCGGCATGCTGGGATATCCCCTATCAGTCTGGTGGCCGGGGTGACGGGCCGGCAAGGGCCTGGGGCCTCGCGTCCCGCCTCGGTCCAGCCATCGGCGTCGCCATGAGAACGATCGGCAGCGAAATTGCCGTCTTTTCGAGACATTTGTTGCGAATATTCGCGAAAACTTGCAAGTCACCTCCTTCAGGCGTACCTATGGCCGTCCCTTTTGCCCAGGCCGCGGCACGCGCCTGCGTGCCGATTGCCGGCGGGCTCCGCCCGCGGCCCGGCCACCCATAACAATGGAAAGGAGGAGACGGCATGAATCAGCGCGTGACGCTGGAGCCCGGCACCGAGGCCTTCGAGGCCCGCCAGTTCAAGGTCTATACCCATCGCCAGCTCGACAAGATCGAGGCGCTCGAGCAACTGCCCGAGGACCTGCGCTTCGACATGCGGGTGGTCAGCCAGGTGCTGCCGTTCCGGGTCAACGAGTACGTCATCGACGAGCTGATCGACTGGAGCCGGGTGCCCGACGATCCCGTCTTCCAGCTCACCTTCCCCCAGCGCGGCATGCTGCGCCCCGAGCACTTCGACGAGGTCGCCGAGCTGATGCGGCGCGAGGCCTCCGCCGCCGAGATGAAGCCGGTGATCGAGCGCATCCGCGGCGAGCTCAACCCCCACCCGGCGGGGCAGATGGATCTCAACCTGCCGCTGCTCGACGGCGAGCCGTTGCCCGGCATGCAGCACAAGTACCGGGAGACGGTGCTGTTCTTCCCCAGCCAGGGCCAGGTCTGCCACAGCTACTGCACCTTCTGCTTCCGCTGGGCGCAGTTCGTCGGCGACAAGGACCTCAAGTTCGCCTCCAGCGAGGCCGAGTCCCTGCATCGCTACCTGGCCGAGCACACCGAGGTGCGGGACCTGCTGATGACCGGCGGCGATCCCATGGTGATGAAGGCCAAGCACCTGCGCATGTACCTGGAAGGCCTGACGGCCCCCGAGCTGGATCACGTCCAGGACATCCGCATCGGCTCGAAGAGCCTGACCTTCTGGCCCTATCGCTTCGTCACCGACCCGGACGCCGAGGACATCCTGGCGCTGTTCCGCGAGCTGACGGCCGCGGGCAAGCACGTGGCCTTCATGGCGCACTTCAACCACTGGCGCGAGATGGACACGCCGATCTGTCGCGAGGCGATCCGCCGCATCCGCGCCACCGGTGCCGAGATCCGCACCCAGGCGCCGCTGCTGGCGCACATCAACGACGACGCCGAGCAATGGGCGCGCATGTGGACCGACCAGGTGCGCCTGGGGATGATCCCCTACTACATGTTCGTGGAACGCGACACCGGCGCCCGCCACTACTTCGAGGTGCCCCTGGTGCGCGCCTGGGAGATCTACCGCGAGGCCATGAAGGCCGTGCCGGGCCTGGCCCGCACCGCCCGGGGGCCCTCCATGTCCGCCGACCCGGGCAAGGTGGAAATTCAGGGCGTGACGGAAATCAAGGGAGAGCGCGTGTTCGTATTGCGCTTTATCCAGGGCCGCGAGGCCGACTGGGTGCAGCGGCCCTTCTTCGCCAAGTACGACGAGGCCGCCACCTGGCTCAACCACCTGGAACCGGCGCTGGGTGAGCGCGAATTCTTCTTCGAGGCCGACTTCGCCGCCATGAAGGACGCCAAGCAGGCGATGATCGCCAGGGCGTCGTGACGGCCGCGCCGTCTCTCGGGCCGCGGGCCCGGCCGATGTGCCGGGCCCGCTCGCGTTCGCCGGGCGGCAATCAACGCCACCCAAACGACAATCGGCACTACACTGACACGGAAGGAAAAAATCCTCATAGAACGGTCGTTTTTTCGCTAAAGTAGTGGGGCGCGGCTAGGCCGCGGGCGGCCCGGTCGAGAGGCCGCCGACTCCAAGCTTTGCCTACAACGTCAAAGAGGTGCGTCAATGAAACGTCATGCTTTCTCCACCGCCGCCGTCTCCGGCGCGCTGCTGGGAGCCGCCATGTTCGCCTCGCCGGCCATGGCCCAGGAAGACGAGCAGTTCATCACCATCGGCACCGGCGGCCAGACCGGCGTCTACTACGTGGTCGGTCAGTCGGTGTGCCGCCTGGTCAACCGGCTCGATGACGCGAACATCAAGTGCAACGCGCCTTCCACCGGCGGCTCCGTGGCCAACATCAACGGCATCAAGTCCGGCGAGCTGGACATGGGCGTGGTGCAGTCCGACGTCCAGTACCAGGCCTACAACGGCACCGGCAACTTCGAGGATGAGGCCTACGATGACCTGCGCGCCGTCTTCCGCGTCCACGGCGAGCCGCTGACCCTGCTGGCGCGTGCCGATGCCGGCATCGAGACCCTCGACGACCTGGAAGGCAAGCGGGTGAACATCGGCAACCCGGGCTCCGGCCAGCGCAACACCATGGAAGTGGTGATGGACGCCAAGGGCTGGACCGAGGACACCTTCTCGCTGGCCTCCCAGCTGGACGCCGCCGAGCAGGCCTCCGCCCTGGCCGACAACAACATCGACGCCATGGTCTACGTGGTGGGCCACCCCAACGGCTCCATCCAGGAGGCCACCACCACCGTCGACGCCCGGCTGATCCCCCTCAACGACGAGGCGATCCAGGGCATCGTCGAGGAGTATCCCTACTACTCCATGTCGACCATCGCCGGCGGCCTCTACAAGGGCAACCCGGACGACGTCCAGACCTTCGGCGTGGCGGCCACCTTCGTGACCGACTCCGACACTAGCGAGGAGGTGGTCTACCATACCGTCAAGGCGATCTTCGACAACTTCGATCGCTTCAAGCGGCTGCACCCGGCCTTCGCCAACCTGGATCCGCAGGAAATGGTCACCCAGGGCCTGTCCGCCCCGCTGCACGAGGGCGCCGCGCGCTACTACCGCGAGCAGGGCTGGATCGAGTGATCTGAGGTCCCGCCCACCCGCAGCCTGATGCGCGGCCCTCGCCGAGGGCCGCGCATTGCGTTTGCGGCACCGGATGGTATCTTCGCGCTCGCTTCGTATCACCCATGGACAGCAGGGCTCGCTTATGACTGAGGACAAACAGAGGGCGCCGGGCGCCGAGGTCGACCTGGAGGACATGGTCGCGTCCAGCGATTCCGGCGCCCGCAAGCCGGCCGGGACGCCGGGCAGGCTGCTGGTCGGCATCGCCGCGGCCTGGTCGCTCTTCCAGCTGTGGATCTCCTCGCCGATTCCCTTCACCCTGGGCTTCGGGGTGTTCAACGCCACCGAGGCCCGCTCCATTCACCTGGCCTTCGCGCTCTTCCTGGCCTACATGGCCTATCCGGCGCTCAAGCGTTCCCCGCGCGACCGCATTCCGCTGCAGGACTGGGGGCTCGCCGCCCTGGCGGCCTTCTGCGGCGCCTACATGTTCATCTTCTACGAGCAGCTGGCCGAGCGCCCCGGCGCACCCATCCTCCAGGACGTGATCGTCGGCGTGGTGGGCATCCTGCTGCTGCTCGAGGCGACGCGCCGGGCGCTGGGGCCACCGCTGATGATCGTGGCCCTGGTGTTCCTGGTCTACAGCCTGGCCGGCCCCTGGATGCCCGGCATCCTGGCCCATGGCGGGGTCAGCCTGCAGGGGCTGATCAACCACCAGTGGCTGACCACCCAGGGGGTGTTCGGCATCGCCCTGGGCGTGTCGACCAGCTTCGTGTTCCTGTTCGTGCTGTTCGGCGCCCTGCTCGACAAGGCCGGCGCCGGCAACTACTTCATCAAGGTCGCCTTCTCGCTGCTCGGCCACTATCGCGGCGGGCCGGCCAAGGCCGCCGTGGTGGCCTCCGGCATGACCGGCCTGATCTCCGGCTCCTCCATCGCCAACGTGGTGACCACCGGCACCTTCACCGTGCCGATGATGAAGCGCGTCGGCTTCCCCGCCGAGAAAGCCGGCGCCGTGGAGGTGGCCTCCTCGGTGAACGGTCAGATCATGCCCCCGGTGATGGGCGCGGCGGCCTTCCTGATGGTCGAGTACGTCGGCATCTCCTACGTGGAGGTGATCAAGCACGCCTTCCTGCCGGCGCTGATCTCCTATATCGCGCTGGTCTACATCGTGCACCTGGAGGCCCTCAAGGCGAACATGCAGGGCCTGGAGAGCAGCAATCCGGCCAAGCCCCTGGTGCGCAAGGTGGTCGGCTTCCTGGCCGGGCTGCTGCTGATGATGATCACCGCGCTCGCCGTCTACTACGGCCTGGGCTGGCTCAAGCCGCTGCTCGGCGACGCCACCCCCTGGGTGGTGGCCGTGGTGCTGGCCGCGGTCTATGTCGGCCTGCTCAAGGTGGCCGCCGGCTACCCGGAGCTCGAGCTCGACGACCCCGACGAGCCGGTCTACAAGCTCCCCCGGACCAAGCCCACGGTGATGGTCGGCCTGCAGTACCTGCTGCCGGTGATCGTGCTGATCTGGTGCCTGATGGTCGAGCGCCTCTCGCCGGGGCTGTCGGCCTTCTGGGCCACCGTCTTCATGATCTTCATCATGATCACTCAGCGGCCGATCACCGCGATCTTCCGCCACCGCAGCGATCTCGGCGCGGACATCCGCGAGGGCCTGCACGACCTCTGGGAGGGTCTGGTCACCGGTGCTCGCAACATGATCGGCATCGGCATCGCCACCGCCACCGCGGGCATCATCGTCGGCGCCGTCTCCCAGACCGGGGTGGGCCTGGTGCTGGCCGACGTGGTGGAGATCCTCTCCATGGGCAACCTGCTGCTGATCCTGCTGTTCACCGCGGTGCTCAGCCTGATCCTCGGCATGGGCCTGCCCACCACGGCCAACTACATCGTGGTCTCGGCGTTGCTGGCACCGGTGATCGTCCAGCTGGGCGAGCAGAACGGCCTGCTGGTGCCGCTGATCGCGGTGCACCTGTTCGTGTTCTACTTCGGCATCATGGCCGACGTCACGCCGCCGGTGGGCCTGGCCTCCTTCGCCGCCGCGGCGGTGTCCGGGGGCGATCCGATCCGCACCGGCTTCCAGGCCTTCTACTACAGCCTGCGCACCGCGGCGCTGCCCTTCCTGTTCATCTTCAACACCGACCTGCTGCTGATCGACGTCTCGCTGTTCCAGGGCGTGCTGATCTTCGTGGTGGCCACGGTGGCGATGCTGATCTTCGCCGCGGCGACCCAGGGCTTTTTGATCACCCGCAGCCGCTGGTACGAGTCCCTGTTGCTGCTGCTGGTGGCCTTCACCCTGTTCCGGCCCGGCTTCTGGATGGACATGATCCACGACCCCTACCGGGAGGTGCCGCCGGCGCAGTTCGTCGAGGCGCTGGGCAGTGTGGACGAGGAGACCACCCTGCGCATCCAGATCAGCGGCCTGGACGCCTACGGCGATCCGATGACCACCTACATGACGCTGCCGGTGCCGGAGGGCGAGACCGGCGAGGAGCGCCTGGCGAACCTGGGGCTGGAGCTGTTCGTCGAAGAGGGCAGGGCCGTGGTCGATATGGTGACCTACGGCAGTCAGGCCGCGGAGCTCGGCTTCGACTTCGACCAGGAGATCATCCAGGTGCAGGCGCCGGTGGATCGCTGGACCAAGGAGTGGATGTGGATTCCGGCCTTCCTGGTGTTCGGCCTGGTGGTGTTGCTGCAGCGCCGGCGCCGCGAGCAGGGCGGCGACGCCGTTTCGGCCTGAAGGAGGTGACTCATGTATAGCAAGATCCTGTTGCCGGTGGACCTCAACGAGGAGGCCTCGTGGGCCAAGGCGCTGCCCACGGCGCTGGCCCTGTGCAAGAGCTTCGACGCCTCGCTGCATGTGGTGACGGTGCTGCCCGACTACCGCATGCCGCTGGTGGGCGGCTACTTCCCCGAGGACTTCGCCGCCAAGGCCCACGAGGCGGTGACCCGGGCGCAGCACGAGTTCATCCAGCAGCACGTGCCGGACGACGTCCAGGTGCAGAGCGTGATCGTCGACGGCTCCCCCTGGGAGGCGATCATCAAGGCGGCCAAGAAGCTCGAGGTCGACCTGATCGTCATGGCGTCCCACAACAAGCGCAAGTTCGCCGACTACGTGCTGGGTCCCAATGCCGAGCACGTGGTCCACCACAGCAAGATGTCGGTGATGATCGTGCGCTGACGCGGCCGCGTTCCGCATTCCTTCCCTCGCGCCCCCGCCCGTCGGGGGCGCTGTCGGTTCGGTGCCGGCCAGCGTTGAGGCGAGCGTGAAGCGCGTCCCGGCGGGATGGACGGCGAGGGACTACATTGACCAGGTGTTAAGGACGAACGCGCGCCGGCCCCGCCGGGGCGCTCACTGACCCGGCCCGGCATGCCGGGACTCCATCGGCGGCAAGGGGGTGACACCATGAGCGCAGCAGCCACCAAGAGCCACGACAAGCCGGCGTCCCACGTGCGCATCAGCATCCGGCCGATCGGCATGGACAAGCCTCGCGCCTGGCTGGCGGCGGGCTTCGAGGACTTCCGCCGCGCCACGGCGATCAGCCTGGCCTACGGCCTGTTCTGGGTGGGCCTGAGCATCGCGATCACCGCCGGCGCCTTCACCCTGGGGCTCTGGCACTGGCTGCTGCCGCTGATCGCCGGTTTCATGTTCCTCGGCCCCCTGGTGGCGGTGGGCTCCTACGGCATCAGCCGCGCCCTGGAGGCCGGGCGCAACCCGACCCTGGGCGATGCCTTCGGCGCCTGGACCGGCCATGTCGGCTCGCTGGCGATGATGGGCGTGATGATGATGATCTTCTTCCTCGCCTGGATCCGCATCGCCACCCTGCTGTTCGCGCTGTTCTTCGGCCTCGGCGCCCCGGATCCCGCCACGGTCTACGTGGCCCTGCTGACCACCGTGGAGGGCCTCGGCATGCTGGCGGTGGGCACCGGCATCGGCGCGGTGCTGGCGTTCGGCGCCTTCGCCATCAGCGTGGTGGCGATTCCCACCCTGATGGATCAGGACCTGACCTTCATGGAGGGCATCGAGGCCAGCGTGCGCTCGGTGGCCAAGAACTTCCGGCCGATGCTGCTGTGGGCGGTGATCCTCACCGGCTGCGTGCTGGTCGGCGTGGCGACCTTCTACATCGGCCTGGCCCTGATCCTGCCGGTCCTCGGCCACGCCAGCTGGCATGCCTACGAGGACCTGGTGCGCATCGACACCGTCGAGGGCGAGCAGGGCTGAACGGCGGCGGCGGGGCTGGCGACAGGGGGCGCGCGTCGCCCCCTGTCGCCGTCGGGCCCGCTGACCGGGACACGGGATTCCGGTACCCTTGTCCGGCGAGAACGATCACCCGGAGCTCGAGCATGCGCGTCCGACGCTTCCTGCCCATGGCCTGCGGCCTGCTGCTGTCCTGCCTGCTGACCGGCACCGTCGCGGCGGCGGCACTGCCCGAGCCCGAGGGGCCGGTGCTGCTGACCATCAGCGGCGACATCGGGCGCACCAACGGTGAGGGGGTGGCGCGCTTCGACCGGGCCATGCTCGAGGCCCTGCCGTCGCGGGTCATCGAGACCCGCACGCCCTGGCACCAGGGGGTCGGCCGCTTCGAGGGGCCGCTGGCCGAAGCCCTGATGCGGGCGGTCGAGGCTCGGGGCGACCGGGTGCGGGTGGTCGCCCTGAACGGCTTCGAGGCGGAGATTCCGCGCCGCGACTTCGCCCGCTACGACGTCATCCTGGCGATGCGCCGCAACGGCGAGTTCATGCCGATCCGACGCTTCGGGCCGCTGTTCGTGCTCTACCCCTTCGACGCCCATCCCGAACTGCTCACCGAGGCGATCCGCTTCCGCTCGGTCTGGCAGGTGACCCGCATCCGGGTCCAGTGAGTTCCGAGGAGACCCCCGTGCGGCACTATCCCCTGCGGCTGAAGTTCGGCGCCGTCGCCGCCCTGCTGCTGTTCGCCGCGGCGCTGCTGGTGGTGGGGCTCGTCGCCTGGCGCCAGGACAGCCTGGTCTGGCGGGTCGGCGAGGACACCGTCTGGCATGCCTACAAGCTCGATCGCGATGCCGTCGAGCTGCGCAGCTACCTGGCCCTCAGCGAGCTGGGTCCCGAGGCCCTGGAGGAGGCGAGGCTGCGCTTCGAGCTGCTCTACAGCCGTCTGACCCTGCTGCGCGGCGGCGAGGTCGCCGAGTTGATCGGCACCATCCCCGGCACCGACCGCCTGGTGGACCAGATCGAGCGTCACCTCCAGGCCCTGGATGGCCGGCTGAGCCGCCTGGAGTCCCTGGAAGAGGGCGCGCGCAAGGCGCTCATCCAGCGCCTCGGCGAGCTCGCCGGCCCCGCCGAGCGGCTGATCATCACCGTCAACGGCCACCTCGCCGAATCCGCCACCCGGGAGCGCGAGCGCCTGCAGTGGCTCTACGGCTTGCTGATGGCGCTGATCCTGGGCATGAGCCTGGCGGCACTGCTGGTGGTGGCCTTCCTGGTGCGCGAGGCGCGGGACAATGCCGCGGCGCGGCGGGCCCTGGAGTCCCTGAGCGGCGAGCTGGAGGCCACCGCGCGGCGCGCCGAATCGGCCAGCCGGGCCAAGTCGGAGTTCCTGGCCACCGTCAGCCACGAGATCCGTACCCCGCTCAACGGGGTGATCGGCATGAGCGACCTGCTGGTGGAGCAGTCGCTGCCCGACCGCGCCCGCCACTACGCCGACACCATCCACGACAGCGCGCGGCGCCTGATGGAGCTGATCAACGACATCCTCGACTTCTCCAAGATCGAGGCCGGGCGCCTGGAGCTGGAGCACCGCGCGCTGTCGCTGCACGAGCTGCTCGAGGGCGCGGTGTCGCTGTTCCGCCCCCAGGCCGAGGCCCGGGAGCTGCGGCTGGTGACCGACCTGGACCCGGCGTTGCCCGAGCGGGTGATCAGCGATCCGGGGCGGCTGCGCCAGGTGCTGCTGAACCTGGTCTCCAACGCCATCAAGTTCACCGAGACCGGTGAGGTGCGCATCGAGGCGCGGCGGGACGGCGAGCGCGGCCTGATCCTGCGGGTGATCGACACCGGCTGCGGGATCCCCTCGGACCAGCAGGCGCGCCTGTTCGAGCCCTTCCACCAGGGCGACGCGGCCACGGCGCGCCGCTACGGCGGCACCGGCCTGGGCCTGGCGATCAGCAAGCGGCTGATCGAGGCCCTGGGCGGCGAGATCGGCATCGTCAGCGAGCCCGGGCTGGGCAGCCGCTGCTGGCTGCGGCTGCCGCTGGTGCCGGCCGGTGCCGAGGAAGAGGCAGAGGCGGCCGGGGACGCGGCCGACCGGCTCCCGGCGTTGAGCGATGCCCACCTGCTGGTGGTCGAGGACAACGCGGTCAACCAGCAGGTGGCCCTGGCGATGCTGACCCGGCTGGGTTGTCGTGTCAGCCTGGCCGGGTCCGGGAGCGAGGCGCTGGCCAGCGTGGCCCGGGAGCGCTTCGACCTGATCTTCATGGACGTGCAGATGCCGGACCTGGACGGCCTGGAGGTGACCCGCCGGATCCGGGCCCGCGGCGGCTGGCTGGCCGAGGTGCCGATCGTGGCGATGACCGCCGGCGGCCCCTCCGGCGACCAGGCGCGCTGCCTGGCCGCGGGGATGACCGGCTACCTGGGCAAGCCGCTGCTGCAGGCCTCGCTGCTCAAGGTGTTGCAGCGCCACCTGCCGCGGGTCGCCCGTCGCGCCGCGCCGGCCGACCCGCCGCGCCGCGCCGGACCGGCGGCCGGCAGCGGACGACGGGTCGATGCCGAGATCCTGGCGGGGCTGCACGACAGCCTGGGGGCCGAGGGCGTGGCGGCCCTGGTCGAGCGCTACCGCCAGGAGGCCCGTCAGCGGCTGGCGGCCCTGACCGAGGCCTTCCGGGCCGGTGAGGCCGTCAGCGTCCAGCGCCTGGCCCACCAGCTCAAGGGCGAGTCGTCCACCCTGGGGGCGGTCGAGGTGGCGGCGCTGGCGGCTCGGCTGGAGCGCGCGGCGCGGGATGGCCGCCTGGACGCCGAGGCGGTCACCCCGGAACGGCTGCATCGGGCCCTCGAGGCGACCCTGGTCGCGCTGTCGGGAGAGACGGCGCCCCCCTGACGCGGCCGTTGTCCGCGGCCCGCCGCGCCGCCTACACTGGGGCCATCCCGTGATGCGAGGCCCGCCATGCCAGACGCCCCCGCCGAGGCGATCCGCACCGCCTTCAGCGCCAGCGCCGATCCGGCGCGGGCCGCCCGCGAGCTGGCCGAGGCCCTGGAGAGCCCGGCCCTGGGCTTCGTGCTGTTCTTCTGCAGCGCCGACTACCCCCTGGCCGCCCTGGGCGAGGCCCTGGAGGCGGCCTTCGCCCCCGTGCCGCTGGCCGGTTGCACCACCGCCGGCGAGATCACCCCCGAGGGCTATGGCCGCGGCTGCATCGTGGCCATCGGCTTCGACCGGCCCGACTTCGCCATCGCCTGCGCCCGGGTCGAGGACCTCGAGGGGTTCGCGTTGCCCCGGGCCCAGCGGCTGGTCGACGGCCTGCTCGCCGACTGCCGCCGCCAGGCGCCCCCCGAGGGCGCCCGTCCCTTCGTGTTGACCCTGCTGGATGGCCTGTCGAGCAGCGAGGAGCAGGTGCTGGCCACCCTGGAGGCGGCGCTGGGCGGCATCGCCAGCTTCGGCGGCTCCGCCGGCGACGACAATCGCCTGCACCACACCCACGTCTATGCCGACGGCGCCTTCCACAGCGCCTCGGCGGTGGTGGTGATGGTCACCAGCCGCCGTCCCTTCGAGGTCTTCACCACCCATCACCTGCGGCCCCGGCGGGAGAAGCTGGTGGTCACCGCGGTCGACCGGGCGCGCCGTCGGGTGCTGGAGCTCAACGCCGCCCCCGCCGCCGAGGAGTATGCCCGCCTGGTGGGCCGGCCGGTGACGGCCCTGGATGCCGGCGTCTTCGCCCGCCACCCCCTGGCGGTGCGCATCGGTGAGGGCCATTACGTGCGCTCCATCCAGGGCGTCGACGACGACGGCGGCCTGCGCTTCTACTGCGCGGTGGAGAAGGGCATCGTGCTCACCGCCATGCGACCGGCCCCGATGCTCGAGGAACTCGACGACGTCCTGGCAGACCTGGCGCGACGCCTGGGGCCGGCCTCGCTGGTGCTCGGCTGCGACTGCTTCCTGCGCCGCCTCGAGCTGGAGGCCGACGGCCGGCTGGCGGACGCCTCGCGGCTGCTGGCCAGGGCCCGGGTGGTCGGCTTCAACACCTACGGCGAGCAGCATCAGGGCATGCACATCAACCAGACCTTCACCGGAGTGGCCATTGCAACCGGGGACTGAGCCGGCGCCCGTGGCGCCCGCCACCGAGCGGGAGCGGGCCCTGGCCGAGGAGAACGCGCGGCTGCACCGCATCTGCGCGGCGCTGATCGAGCGGGTGGAATCCGCGGGCATGGCCGGGGCGCCCTACGGCGCCTTCGAGCACGCCGTGTTGCTCGCCGAGCAGGTCCGCGAGCGCACCGACAGCCTGCACCGCACCCTGGAGGCCCTGGGCGAGGCCAATGCCCGCCTGGAAGAGGCCCGGGCCGAGGCCGAGGCGGCCAACCGCTCCAAGACCCGCTTCCTGGCCGCGGTCAGCCACGACCTGCTGCAACCCCTCAACGCCGCGCGGCTGTTCGCCAGCGCCCTGGAGGACCAGGCCCTGCCCGAGGCCTCGGGGCGCCTGGTCGGCCACATCGGGCGCTCGCTCAAGGACGTCGAGGCGCTGCTCGGCACCCTGGTGGACATCTCGCGCCTGGATGCCGGGGTGCTGACCCCGGACGTGGCCAGCTTCCCGGTGGCCGAGCTGCTCGACGTGCTCGCCGAGGAGTATCGGCAGCAGGCCGGCGCCCGGGGGCTGGAATTCCGCTACGTGCCGTCCTCGGCGCTGGTGCGCACCGACCTGTCGCTGCTCGCCCGGGTGGTGCGCAACTTCCTGACCAATGCCGTGCGCTATACCGAGCATGGCCGGCTGCTGCTGGGCTGCCGGCGTCGGCCCGAGGGGCTGGAGATCCTGGTGGGCGACACCGGGCCGGGCATCGACGAGGCCCAGCGCGCGGCCATTTTCCAGGAGTTCCGGCGCGCCGGGGCGGCCGGCGCGGATCGCGGCCTGGGCCTGGGGCTGGCGATCGTCGATCGCATCGCCGGCATGCTCGAGCACCCGCTGCGCCTGGCGTCGCGGCCGGGCCACGGCTCGCTGTTCGCGATCCGGGTGCCCTACGGCAGCCCGGGCGAGGCCGCTGCCGCGGAGCCGCTGCCGGCGGCGGAGGGCCTGGCCGGCCTGCGGGTCTGGGTGCTCGACGACGACCCGGCGATCCTCGAGGGCACGGCGGCCCTGCTGGAGGGCTGGGGGTGTCGGGTGCGCTGCGCGGCCACGCCGGCGGCCCTGGAGGCGGCCAGTCGCCAGGAGCGCGCCGACGTGCTGCTGGTGGACTACCACCTGGCGCCGGAGGATCCCGACGGCCTGGCGGTGGCGGAGCGCCTGCGGCGTCGCCAGCCCGGTCTGGGGGTGGTGATGATCACCGCCAACCACCAGGCCGAGCTCAAGCGCCGGGCCCGGGAGCGGGGCTACGACTGCCTGCTCAAGCCGGTGAAGCCGCTGCGACTGCGGATGCTGCTGGCCAATCGGCGCGACGCTCAGGCGCGCAGCTGACGCCGGGACAGCTGGGCGGCCAGGTCGGCCTGGTCGGCGGCGAGGATGGCCTGGACCCGGCTGCTCACCTCGAGCTTGCGCAGGATCGCCGAGACGTGGGTCTTGACGGTGGTCTCGGCGATGTCCAGCTCCCGGGCGATCACCTTGTTGGCATCGCCGCGCACCATCCGGGCCAGCACCTGCAGCTGCTTGTCGGTGAGGGTCTCCAGCCGCGAGTCGACGGAAGCGCGGCCGTTCGGCGGCTCGGCGGCATGGGGGCCGGGGGCGCGGCGCATGATCGACGGCGGCAGGTAGACCTGGCCGCCCAGCACCTGGTCCAGGGCCGCGATCAGGTCGGGGCGTGGCGTGGACTTGGGGATGTAGCCCACCGCGCCCAGGGCGATGGCGTCCAGGATGGTGGTGCGCTCCTGCTCGGCGGACACCACCACCACCGGCAGCGTCGGACAGGCCTCGCGCAGCCGGGACAGCCCCGCCAGGCCCTCGGCGTCGGGCAGGCCCAGGTCGAGCAGCACCAGGTCGAGGGCCTCCTCGTCGTCGGCCCGGGCCAGGGCATCGCCCAGGCTGGCGGCCTCCAGCAGGCGGCAGCCGGGCAGCCCGGCGCGGATCGCCGCGGCGATGGCCTCGCGAAACAGCGGATGGTCGTCGGCCACCATCAGGGTGTGCATGCTGGACTCCTTAGCTCGCGGCGCCTCGCCCTCCTACCGAAGGAGGAGGCGCTCTCCTGCCTCCGCAGTATGTCCCAGCCGCGCCGCCTGGCCAAGACTGAGGCGTGTTCCATCCATAATGACAACCTTCAGGAGCCACGCCATGATCTACGCCAATCCCGGCCGTCCCGAGGCCGTGGTGCGCTTCGCGCCCCGCTACGGCAACTACATCGGCGGCGAGTTCGTGCCGCCGGTACAGGGCCGCTACTTCGACAACGTCAGCCCGGTCAATGGCGAGGCGTTCTGCGAGATCCCCCGCTCCACCGCCGAGGACATCGACAAGGCCCTGGACGCCGCCCACGCCGCCGCGCCGGCCTGGGGACGGACCTCGGCCGCCGAGCGCGGCAACCTGCTGCTGAAGATCGCCGAGCGCATCGAGGCCAACCTGGAGATGCTGGCCGTGGCCGAGACCTGGGACAACGGCAAGGCGGTGCGCGAGACCCTCAACGCCGACCTGCCCCTGGCGGTGGATCACTTCCGCTACTTCGCCGGCTGCATCCGCGCCCAGGAGGGCACCGCCGCGGACATCGACGCCCACACCGTGGCCTATCACTTCCACGAGCCGCTGGGGGTGGTCGGCCAGATCATCCCCTGGAACTTCCCGCTGCTGATGGCCACCTGGAAGCTGGCGCCGGCCCTGGCCGCCGGCAACTGCGTGGTGCTCAAGCCGGCCGAGCAGACCCCGGCCTCGATCCTCAAGCTGATGGAGCTGATCGGCGACCTGCTGCCGCCGGGGGTGGTCAACGTGGTCAACGGCTACGGCGCCGAGGCCGGCCAGGCGCTGGCCGAGAGCACCCGGATCGCCAAGATCGCCTTCACCGGCTCGACCCCGGTGGGCGCGCACATCCTCAAGTGCGCCGCCGACAACATCATCCCCTCCACCGTGGAACTCGGCGGCAAGTCGCCGAACATCTACTTCGCCGACATCATGGACGCCGAGCCCGAGTTCATCGACAAGGCCGCCGAGGGGATGGTGCTGGCCTTCTTCAACCAGGGCGAGGTGTGCACCTGCCCGAGCCGGGCGCTGATCCAGGAGGACATCTATGAGCCCTTCATGGCCAAGGTGATGGAGAAGGTCGCGAGCATCACCCGCGGCAACCCGCTGGATACCGAGGTCCAGGTCGGCGCCCAGGCCAGCCAGGAGCAGTTCGACAAGATCATGTCCTACATGGAGGTGGCCCGGGCCGAGGGCGCCGAGTTCCTCACCGGCGGCGACCGGGAAAGCGTCGCCCCGGCCTACGACAACGGCTTCTACATCCAGCCGACCCTGCTCAAGGGCCACAACCGGATGCGGGTCTTCCAGGAGGAGATCTTCGGCCCGGTGGTGGCGGTGACCACCTTCAAGGACGAGGCCGAGGCGCTGGCCATCGCCAACGACACCGAGTTCGGCCTGGGCGCGGGGGTGTGGAGCCGCGACATCAACGTGGCCTTCCGCATGGGCCGCGGCATCCAGGCCGGCCGGGTGTGGACCAACTGCTACCACCAGTACCCGGCTCACGCCGCCTTCGGCGGCTACAAGAAGTCCGGGGTCGGCCGCGAGACCCACAGGGTGGCCCTCGAGCACTACCAGCAGACCAAGAACCTGCTGGTCAGCTACGACACCAATCCCCTCGGCTTCTTCTGAAGCGCCACCGCCTCGGGGCCATCCCGGGGCGCCTCCCCTGACGAATCGACGACCGGTGCCGCCGGCAGGGCGGCACCGGGATCCGCGAACGCAAGATCAGGAGCAGAGAGATGGACAAGACGATGCAAGCCGCCGTGGTGCGGTCCTTCGGCGAGCCGCTGAGCCTGGAAGAGGTCGAGGTGCCGCGCCCCGGACGCGGCGAGATCCTGGTGAGGGTCGCCGCCTCCGGCGTCTGCCATACCGACCTGCACGCGGCGCACGGCGACTGGCCGGTCAAGCCCGAGCCGCCCTTCATCCCCGGCCACGAGGGCGTGGGGCAGGTGGCCGCCGTGGGCGAGGGGGTGACCCACCTCAAGGAGGGCGACCGGGTCGGGGTGCCCTGGCTGTACTCCGCCTGCGGCCACTGCGAGCACTGCCTGGGCGGCTGGGAGACCCTGTGCGAGTCCCAGCAGAACACCGGCTACTCGGTGAACGGCGGCTTCGCCGACTATACCCTGGCCGATGCCGGCTACGTCGGGCGCCTGCCGGACGACGTGGACTTCCTGGAGATCGCGCCGGTGCTGTGCGCCGGGGTGACCGTCTACAAGGGCCTCAAGATGACCGACACCCGTCCCGGCCAGTGGGTGGTGATCTCCGGGATCGGCGGGCTCGGCCACATGGCGGTCCAGTACGCGAAGGCCATGGGCCTCAACGTCGCCGCGGTGGACATCGACGACGCCAAGCTGGCGCTGGCGCGGCGCCTCGGCGCCAGCGTCACCGTCAACGCCCTGACCACCGACCCGGTCGCCTACCTCAGGCGCGAGATCGGCGGCGCCCATGGCGTGCTGGTCACCGCGGTGTCGCCCAAGGCCTTCGAGCAGGCCCAGGGCATGGTGCGCCGCGGCGGCACCATCTCGCTCAACGGCCTGCCGCCCGGCGACTTCCCGCTGCCGATCTTCGACACCGTGCTCAACGGCATCACCGTGCGCGGCTCCATCGTCGGCACCCGCCAGGACCTCCAGGAGGCCCTGGACTTCGCCGGCGAGGGCAAGGTCAAGGCCACCGTCCACGGCGACCGGCTGGAGAACATCAACGACGTCTTCCAGCGGATGATCGACGGCAGGATCGAGGGCCGGGTCGTGCTCGACATGCAGTAGGCCCGGGCCCGGACGGGGCGCGACCTCGGTCGCGCCCCTTTTTGGTGGGCGTGTCAGGGCGAGGCGGGCGTCCGCCAGGCCTCGCTGCCCCACAGCGGCACGCTGCTCAGGGCGTGCTTGAAGCTGCCGCTGGTCTCCTTGGTGCTGTAGGCCAGGTAGAGCAGGGTCTGGCGCTCGGCATCGTAGATGCGTCGCAGCTTGAGGCTCTTGAACAGCACGCTCTGGGAGCGCCGGTAGAGCAGTTCGCCGTCCGGCGAGGTGTCGATGTCGGCGAGCATGTCCGGCGTGATCGGCCCGGTCTGGCGACAGGCCAGGCTGGTGTCGGACGGGTCGGCCAGGTCCAGGTCGGCGTCGATATTGCTCAGGTGGCAGGTCACTCCCGGGATCTTGGGATCGACCAGGGCCTCGATCTTGATGTCCTTGGTGGTGAACAGGCCCAGGGAGACATCGCCGACCTCGTTGCCGTCGCCGCAGCCGGCGAGCCCCGCCAGGAACAGGAGCGGGAACAGCCGGCGCCGGGCGCCGGTACGGAAGGGGAAGCGCATGGCGGGCATCCTGTCAGCGGGCGTCGTCGAAGAGGCTCAGGTCCAGCGCATGGCTGCGGCCCAGCCAGATCACGCCCTGGGTATGGTCGAAGCGGTCGTCGTCGGTGCCGACGTGGACGAAGACATCCAGGTCGCCGCGGTTGAGGGCCAGCCAGGGCACCACCTCGCCGAACTGTTCGGCGGCGAACGACAGTTGGCAGCTCCACAGCGGATGGGGGCCGACCGGCCGCTCGTGGAAGCGCCCGACCCGGAGCGCGAAGCGCTCGGCCGCCGCCGCGGCGACCCGGCGGGCCTCGGCCAGGCCGGCCGCGTCCTCGTAGTACAGGTGGGCGTGGTAGTAGCGGATGATCGCCGGGTCGTGGCGGAAGGCGTGGGGCGTGGCCATCGGGAGCTCCTGTGTCGGGGACCGGCCCATCATACCCCAGGGGGCGGGCCTGCCCGCCAGGGCAGGGTCGCGTACACGAAGACGGCGACCCGAGGGTCGCCGTCGTGTCGTGCCGCCGGGCCGCGATCAGGCCGGGGTCAGGTCCTCGGGGGGCTCGCCCACCGAGCCGGGCATGGCCTGGACGCCGGTGCTGCCCTGGTGGGACAGCGCCAGGAAGTGCAGGTGACGCTCGTACTCGGAGACCAGATCACCGATCACCTGGCCGCGGGTGTAGCCGTTGAGGTCCTTGTCCGCGCCACCCTCGGTCAGGTAGACGTCGAGGCGCACATAGTAGTCGTCGTCCACGGGCAGGAAGCTCGGGGTGCTCAGACGGTGCGCCCGCACCTGGTAGACGAAGCTGGCGGCCTCCTCGAAGTCCACCTGCAGAGTCAGCTGCGGCAGAGGCTCGCCGTCCAGGTGCTCCTCGGCCACGTTGGCCTCCTGGCCGCGGCTCTCCAGCTCCTGGGCGAACTGGCGCATGGCCGGCCGGATGGCGTGCTCGATGGTGGCGGCGGCACCGGCGCGGGTGGAGGTGTCCAGAGCGCGGTCCAGGCGCTCGCGCCAGTCGCCGCCCGGGGCGGTGCCGCTGACCAGGCGCCGGGCGTCGGCCTTCTGACGCTCCATCTTCAGGGCCCGACTCATGCCCGCCATGATGGCGAAGATCACCAGCGAGAACGGCAGGGCGGTGATCACCACCGCGCTCTGCAGGGCCGACAGGCCCCCGGCCATCAGCAGGGCCACGGTCACCAGGCCGATGGTCACCGACCAGAAGATCCGCAGGCGGATCGGGGCGTCATGGTTCACGTCCGAGAGGATGGAGGTGAAGTTGGCCAGCACCAGGGCGCCGGAGTCGGCGGAGGTGATGAAGAAGACGATGCCCAGGATGGTCACCACCGAGGCGGTGATGCCGATGTAGGGATACTGCTCCAGGAAGGTGTAGATGGTGGTCTGGGGCGTGTTCAGGGCCTGCTCGCCCAGCGCCGCCAGGCCCTGGTCGGCGACCAGTTCGATGCCGCTGTTACCGAAGATCGACATCCAGGCCATCATGAAGCCGAGCGGGATCAGCAGCGCGCCGATGACGAACTCGCGGATGGTCCGGCCGCGGGAGATGCGCGCCAGGAACAGGCCCACGAAGGGCGTCCAGGCGATCCACCAGCCCCAGAAGAAGATGGTCCACCAGCCCTTCCACTGCTGGGCGTCCTCGCCGGCGAAGGCGTAGGTGTCGAAGCTCGAGCCGACGAAGTTGCTCAGGTAGTCGCCGGCGTTGAGCACCAGGGCGTCGAGCAGGTGCAGGGTGTCGCCCTGGAAGAGCACGAACAGCAGCAGCGCCGCGGCCAGCCCCATGTTGAACTCGGACAGCCGGCGGATGCCCTTCTCCACGCCGGTCACCACCGAGATGGTGGCCAGGATCACCACCAGCACGATCAGCACCACCTGGGTGGCGAGGCTCTCGGGCACGCCGAACATGAAGGTCAGGCCGTAGTTCAGCTGCATCACGCCGATGCCCAGGCTGGTGGCGATGCCGAACACGGTGGAGATCACCGCGGTGATGTCCACGGCGTTGCCGATGGGGCCGTGGATGCGCTTGCCGAGCAGCGGGTAGAGGGCGCTGCGGATGGCCAGCGGCAGGCGGTGGCGATAGCTGAAGTAGGCCAGGGCCATGCCCATCAGCACGTACATGCCCCAACCGGACAGCCCCCAGTGGAGGAAGGTCTGGGGCACGGCGGCGCGCATGGCCGCGGCGCTTTCCGGGGCCAGGTCGGGGGGCGTCAGGAAGTGCGACAGCGGCTCGGCCACGCAGAAGAACAGCAGGTCGATGCCGATGCCGGCGGCGAACAGCATCGACGCCCAGGACACCAGCGAGAACTCCGGCCGGGCATGATCCGGGCCGAGGCGGATGCTGCCGACCCGGGAGCAGCCGATGACGACCACGAAGACCAGGTAGATGACGGCGGCCAGCATGTAGTACCAGCCGAAGGTATCGTTCACCCAGGCCAGGCCGGCGTCGAAGAAGGCGCCGGCCTCCTCGGTGAACGTCATGGTCAGCACCAGGAATACCAGGATGCCTGCCACGCTGCCGTGGAAGACCGTCCGGTTGATTCGATCTCGTCGTTCGGGAAGGGGGGGATGATCCGACATTCGCAAGTCTCCTGTCGCCGTGGCGACTCTTTTTTTGAATGAACGTTCAAATAAAATACGCACATCCTCGGGAGCCTGCAACCCGGAGACCCGCCTGCGGGGGATATCACGAAGTAAAGTGAGACATCGGACGCGACGACGCCCGGCCAGGGCCGGGCGTCTCGAGGCGGGAAGGGGAGGCGGTCAGCCGGCGTCGGGCGCCGGGGGCGGTGCGCCCCGATGCTGTGGGCCAGGCGTGTGCCGGGGGGGACGCAGGGCCGCGTGAAGCTGGTCGAGCTGGCGCTCGTCCAGACGCGTGGCGAGGGTGTCGCGAAAGTCATCGCGAAGCGTACGCCAGGCGTCGCGGCGCGCCCCTCTGTCGTCGAACCGTCGCTCGCGGAGGGCGCGGGCCCGCTCGTGGAAGTCGGCCTGGGCGTCGCCGAGCGCTTCGCGAGTCGACGTATCGAGGTCCCATTCGTCGTACAGTGCGTCCAGGCGTGCCTGCCGGGCCGCGCTAAGTTCGGCCCGCCGCTCCGCTTGCCACTCGCGGCGGGCCCGCTCCAGGGCCGCTCGCTGGTCGTCGTCGAGGAGCTCGGCGAGCCGCTGGCGATGCTCGGCCTGGAGCTCGCGCAGCGTCCGGCGGTGCTCGGTCCTGGCCTCGTGTAGCGCCTCGCGGGTCTCGGCATCCAGGCCGGCCCGGTCGTAGAGCGCCTGGAGGCGCGGGCCAGCCTGCGGGCCTCGATCAGGGCCGTCGGACGGGGAGGCGCCGGCGACCAGCGACAGTGGAGTGGCCAGGCCGGCCAGCAGGAGGGTCACGAACCGCTTGCGTGCGAGGATCGGGATCATGGTCATGCTCCTTGCGCCTTGGGAGGAGGGCCGTAGTCTCGCCCGGCGTCGTGCAGGAGCCGTGGACCCAGGGTGCAAAGACGGCGCAATCCCCGGCAGACGGGTCGGCCAGCTTCCCGGCCGCTGGCCCCGTCGGCGGTCGATGCCGAGCATCCGTATGTAAGGCGGCATCAGGGCAATCTCGTTCAATACGCCGCCTCCGCGGCCGCCTAGCCTGGGGAGATCCAACCCGAGACAGGAGGCACCTCATGACTTTGACCTTGTCGCTCTCCATGGCGGCCTTCGCCCTGGCGGCATCGATCTCGCCCGGCCCGGTGAACCTAGTGGCCCTGGCCTCCGGGACGCGTCACGGCTTCCGGGCGAGCCTGCGCCACGTCACCGGCGCGACCCTGGGCTTCACCCTGCTGCTGGTGGTGATCGGCCTGGGCCTGCACGAGATGCTCGCCCGCTGGCCGGCGATCCTCGGCGCGGTGCGCTGGGCCGGGGTCGCCTTCCTGCTGTACATGGCCTTCAAGCTGGCCGCCGATGACGGGCGGCTGGAGGGTGTGGGCAAGGGCGGGGGGCCCTCGATGCTGGTCGGCGCCACCATGCAATGGCTCAACCCCAAGGCCTGGCTGGCCTCGCTGGCGGGCATGGGGGCCTACGCCGCCAGTGGCGATCTCGACCTGGTCGGGTGGTTCGCGGCGCTGTACTTCGTGATCTGCTACCTGTCGATCGGCTGCTGGGCCTATGCCGGGGCCTTCCTGCGGCGTTTCCTCCGGCATCCGGGCCAAGTCCGCGCCATCAACCGGAGCCTGGCGGCGCTGCTGGTGGCCAGCGCGGGTTATCTGGTGGTCGCGAGGCTCTGAGCGTACTGGCCCGGCGTGGCGGCCAGCAGTCGCTTGAAGGTGCGCTGGAAGTGGGCCTGGTCGGCGAAGCCGCAGTCCATGGCGACCTCGGCGATGGGCTGGCCGCGGCGCAGCGCGTCGCGGCCGAGCCGGATGCGCCGGTCGGTGAGGAAGGCATGCGGTGTCAGGCCATAGTGGGCCTTGAAGCGCCGCACCAGGTAGGAGCGCGACAGGTCGGCGGCCCGGCAGATGTCGTCCAGGCCGATGGCCTCGGTGCAGTGGGCGTCGATGAAGTCCGCGGCCCGGCGCAGCCCGCGGGGATCGTCGCCGGCCAGCCGTGTCCGGGGAGACAGCCGGCGCTGCATCTCGACGCCGAAGGCGGTGGCCTCGGTCTCCCGGGCCAGGCGGGTGGCGTCGGGGTCGAGGAGGGTGTCGCACAGGGCCGTCAGCCCACGGTAAAGCGCCGGTAGGCCACACGAGCGGGTGGCGAACATCGCGAAGTCGAGGTGGGCGGGGGTGCCGAGCTCGTGCTGGAGGGCGGCGAGCCAGGCGGCGTCGAGGTAGAGCATGTCGTACGACCAGGGGCGGTCGTCGATGGGGTTGCAGGCATGCACCTCCCCGGGGTTCATGACGACCACGCTTCCCGGGGCGACCGTCTCCTCATGGCCCTGGTTCCAGTAGGTGCTGACGCCTCCGGTGATGGCGCCGATCGAGAAGGTCTCGTGGCTGTGCCTGGCGTAGCAGACGCGGCGGCCGTCCGTGACCCGGCGTGCCTCGAGGAAGGGCAGCGCCGGATCGCGCCAGAACCGCTGAGCAGAGCGTCGGGGGGACATGTCCTGCCTCCATGGCGGGCCTGGCGGTCAGCCTAGCCCGCTTCGGGTGGGCTGTCACCTCACTCCTCGGGCTGGTACTTGTAGCCCACGCCGTAGACCGAGCGGATCACCTCGCGCTCGGGCCAGACCTCGGCGATCTTCTTGCGCAGCTTCTTGATGTGGCTGTCCACGGTGCGCTCGGAGACGATGCGATGGTCCCGGTACATGTGATCCATCAGCTGCTCCCGGGAGAAGATCCGTCCGGGGGAGTGCATCATCACCCGCAGCAGCTGGAACTCCACCGCGGTCAGCCCCAGGTCCTGGCCGTCGGCCAGGGCCCGCCAGCCCTCTTCGTCGAGGCTGAGGGTGTCCGGGACGGGGGCCTCGGTGGCCTCCGCGGCCCGGCTGCGACGCAGCACGGCCCGGGCCCGGGCCACCACCTCCCGGGGGCTGAAGGGCTTGCAGATGTAGTCGTCGGCGCCCAGCTCCAGGCCCAGCAGGCGATCGACCTCCTCGACCCGGGCGGTGAGCATGATGATGGCGATGCTCGGCCAGCGCTGGCGGATCTCCCGGCACAGGGTCAGGCCGTCGGTGCCGGGCAGCATCAGGTCCAGCAGGATCAGCTCGGGACGCGCCTCGCAGGCGTCCAGCCACGGCAGCACGGCATCGCCGTGATCCAGGTGGTGCGGGGCGAAGCCGCTGCCTTCCAGATAGTCGGCGATCAGGCGGGCGATCTTGGGTTCATCCTCGACGATCAGGACGCTGTCCGTGGCGAGGGCCGGTGTGCTCATGCGTCTTCCTCCCTGAGCGAGTGCTCGGCGATGGCGGGAAAGGTCAGGGTCCAGCATAGCCCGCCGAGCGGCGAGGAGCTGGCGGTCATCTCGGCGCCGTGAGCCCGGGCCAGGGCCATGGCGATGGACAGCCCCAGGCCGCTGCCGCCGCTGGCCCGGCTGCGCGAGCCCTCGACCCGATAGAGGCGCTCGGTGAGCCGCGGCAGCTCGGCCTCGGGCACGCCCGGGGCGCTGTCCTCCCAGCGCAGTCGATAGCGGTCCCCGGCCGGGGTCAGGCCGACCCGCAGGCGTCCCGGCGGCCGGGTGTAGGCATGGGTGTTGTCCAGCAGGTTGGTCCATAGCTGGCGCAGCCGCTGGGCGTCGCCGCGAATCCACGCCGGGCCGGGAGCCTCGACCTCGAGCGCGAGACCCTGGTCGGCGAGCCAGGGGCCGGCCTCCTCCAGGCGGGCGGTGAGGCTGGCGGCCAGGTCCAGCGGCGCCAGCTGGACCTCCAGGGCGCCGGCATCGCTCTGGGAGAGCAGTCGCAGGTCGGCCACCAGGCGCTCCAGCTGGCCGACCTCCTGGGCCAGGGAGCCCAGGCTGTCCTGATCCAGGCGGCGCACGCCGTCCTGCATGGCCTCGATCTCGCCGCGCAGCACCGCCAGCGGGGTGCGCAGCTCGTGGGCGATGTCCGAGACCCAGCGACTGCGGGCCTCGCGGCTGGCCTCCAGGGTGGCGGCCAGGACATTGAAGTCCTGCGCCAGGCGGGAGAGCTCGTCGCGGCCACGCTCCGGCAGCCGGGTGCTGTAGTCGCCCTCGGTGAGCCGGCGGGTGGCCAGGGTCATGCCCCGGGCCCGGCGCCCCAGCCACCAGGAGAGGCCGCCGGCGAGCAGCAGCGAGGCCAGCACCAGGGCGCCGACGATGATCGCCAGGTTGCGCCGCTGCTGGGCCAGGAAGATGCGATCCATGCGCGCCATCAGCTGCTGGGGTGGCCGGTAACCCAGGGTGCCGACGCGGCGTCCCTCGCTGACGATCGGAAGCCAGCGCAGCTCCGCGGCCTCCAGGTCGTTGTCCGGGGGCAGGCCGATGACCGGCAGCCCCTCGGCATCGTGGAGCACGAAGTCCCGCGGATCGCCCAGCCGGCGCTCGATGCCCTCCGGCGGCGGGGCGTCGCCGGGCCACAGCTGGCGGCGCACCAGGTGGCGCCAGGCCCGCGGCGACTGGCGCAGCCACTGCCAGTCGCCGCGCCGGGCCCACTCGTCGGCGAGCCCGGTGGCCAGGGTCTCGGCGCGGCGGGTCTGGGTGCGGTCCAGGTACTCGATGAAGCCCTGGTCGAGGCTGCGCGACACGGCGACGAACACCAGCCCCGAGATGGCCACGTTGACCACCAGGATGATCCCGAAGAGCTTGATGCCGAGCCGGGACACGGCCGGGGGCAGGGCGCGACGGAGGGACATGCGGCACTCTCGACGGTCGGCGAAAGGGTCAGCGTAGCGCAGTTGCCCCCGGGGAGGTTGCAATTCCGGTGCAAGCCGCGCCGGCTTCAGGGACAGGTCTCGCCGATCAGCAGCTCGGTGTTCAGCAGGCAGGACGAGGGCGGTGCCAGGCCGAGGATCATGCGCGCCGCCACGCGGCCCTTCTCGACGCTGTCCTGGCGGACCGTGGTCAGACGCGGCGCCCGGTACTGGCCCTCGGCGATGCCGTCGAAGCCGGTCAGGCGCAGGTCCTCGGGCACCCGCAGGCCGCGGGCCTCGGCCAGGGTCAGGGCGGTCAGGGCGATGCGGTCGGACAGGCACAGCAGCAGGTCGGGGCGCTCCTCGTCGGGCAGGTCGAGGATCTCGGCGATCACCGGGGCGCAGACATCAAAGGTGTTCTCCTCGATGTTCCACATCGGCACGTCCTCCCGGGTGAAGCCATGCTCGGCCAGGGCCCGGAGGTAACCGTCGAGGCGGGCGCGGGTGATGGTTCGGCGCGCCGGCAAGAGGGTGTGCTCCGGGCTGATGCGGCCGTTACAGGGCTGCTCGGTGAGGCGTAGGGTGATCACCGCGGGCCGCCTGGGGCGCGTGCCCATGGCGTGTCGGGCGATGGCGTAGGCCGCCGGCTCGTTGTCCACGTGGACGCTGGCGTGCTCCTCGATGTCGAAGTCCACCGCCACCAGGGGGCGCTGGGGCGGCAGGTCGGCGATCAGCCTCAGGCTCGGCATCAGGCCGTAGACGATGAAGCCGTCGGCGATGCTCGCCGAGCCCGGCACCCCGGCGGGCGTCTGTCGGCCCGACAGCAGCAGCAGGGTATGGCCCTGGGCGTCCAGCACCTCGGCGATGCCGGACAACAGCTCGCTGGCCACGGCGTCGTTGAGGCTGTAGGTGAGGCTCTCGGCCAGGATCACCGCGACGATCCGCGAGCGGCCGGTGCGCAGGCTGCGCGCCTTGGCATCGGGTCCCTGGTAACCCAGCCGTTGCGCCTCGCTGAGGATATGCTCGCGAAGCTTCGGCGAGAGCTGGTCCGGCCGATTGAAGGCGTTGGAGACGCTGGCCGTCGAGACGCCAAGGTGTTGAGCCAGGTCCTTCAGGGTCATGCGGCGCGGAGGAGATGCCAAGGCTTTCTTCCTGCTCAAGGAGGTGTGCCCAAGGATACTGTCTCACCCCGTGGCTTCACAGTCCCCCGGGCGGGCAGTGGTCCTCAGTCATCCGGCCAGCCGGGGGCGTCGGCGGCCAGGCGCGCGACGGCGATGCCATGGGCGGGTAGTCTCAGGACTTCGCCCTCCCAGTGGCCGTTGATGCAGCCGGGAGCGTCGTTCAGGGGCTCGGCCCCCGCCGGGGCGGCGAGACGGCGCACCTCGGCGGCGAAGTTCAGGGCCACCAGCAGGCGCTCGCCCCCCTGCCGGCGCTCGAAGCGCATCACCTCGTCGCGCACCGGCCGGTAGCGGACGTCGCCCTTGACCAGAGCCGGATGGGCGCGGCGGAAGGCCAGGAAGGCGCGGTAGGCGTTGAGCAGCGAGTCCGGGTCGGCATCCTGGCGATCCACCGCCAGGGCCAGATGGTGGTCCGGCACCGGCAGCCAGGGCTCGGCGGTGGAGAAGCCGCCCTGGGGCGCCTCGGCCTGCCAGGGCAGCGGCGTGCGACAACCGTCGCGCCCCTTGTAGGCCGGCCAGAAGGTGATCCCGGCCGGATCCACCAACTGGTCGAAGGTCAGGGAGGCCTCGGTCAGGCCCAGCTCCTCGCCCTGGTAGAGGCAGATGCTGCCGCGCTGGGTCAGCAGGAAGGCCATGTAGAGGCGCAGCGCGGCCGGGGCGTCCTCCGCTCCCCAGCGGGTGGCCAGGCGCGTCACGTCATGGTTGCCCAGGGCCCAGCAGGCCCAGCCGTCGCCGAGGCGCTCCTCCATCTCAACCAGGGTGTCCTGCAGGTAGGCCGGGTCCGAGCGGTCGGTGAGCAGGTTGAACGAGTAGCACATGTGCAGCCGCTTGCCGCCCTGGGTGTACTCGGCCATCACCCCCAGGGCGTCGTCGTCGCCGACCTCGCCCACCGCGGTGGCGCCGGGGTATTCGTCGAGCAGGGCCCGCAGCTTCTCCAGGAAGGCCAGGTTCTCCGGCTGGGTCTTGTCGTGGAGGTGCTGCTGGAAGCCGTAGGGGTTGTCCGGACGCACGCCGATAAAGCCCTCCACGACCTCTTCTCTGGGAGGATTATCCTTGAGCTCGCCATGGGTGCAGAAGTTCACGGCGTCCAGGCGGAAGCCATCGACGCCTCGATCCAGCCAGAAGCGCACCTCGCCGAGGATGGCCTCGACCACCGCGGGGTTGCGGAAGTTGAGGTCGGGCTGCTCGACCAGGAAGTTGTGCAGGTAGTACTGGCAGCGCCGGGTGTCCCACTGCCAGGCGCTGCCGCCGAAGATCGATTGCCAGTTGGTGGGCGGCGAGCCGTCGGGCTTTGGGTCGGCCCAGACGTACCAGTCGGCCTTGGGGTTGTCGCGGCTCTGACGGCTCTCCTCGAACCAGGGGTGCTGGTCCGAGGTGTGAGACAGCACCTGGTCGATGGTGACCTTCAGGCCCCGGGCATGGGCCGCCTCCACCAGCCGGTCGAAGTCCTCGAGGGTGCCGAACATGGGGTCGACGTCGCGGTAGTCGCTGACGTCATAGCCGAAGTCCTTCATGGGCGAGGTGAAGAAGGGCGAGACCCAGATGGCATCGACGTTCAGCGAGGCGACGTGATCGAGCCGCTCGATGACGCCCTGAAGATCGCCGATGCCGTCGCCATTGGCATCCATGAAGCTGCGCGGATAGATCTGGTAGATCACCGCGCCCCGCCACCAGTCCTGTCCTTGTCTCGTCATCGGCATCCTGTCGCGCATGTCCTGTGTCCTCCCTCCGGTTGTCGGGGCGCCTTGCACTCGCTCCCACGGGAAGGACAGGCTGGCGCTTTCGGCACAGTGGGACATCCTCCCAGGCCGCCTCCCTCAGGCGTAGGCGGGGGGAGGAGGTGCGGCGATCTCCCCGTGGATGTGGGCCAGGAGCCGATCGGCCAGGGCGACCGCCTCGTCGCGGCGGCGGATATGCTGCTTCTGATAGAGGCTGCGGATATGGGTCTTGATGGTGGTGGGCGCCACGTCCAGTCGCTCGGCGATCTGCTCGTTGGAGAGACCGGCGTGGATCAGGGCGAGGATCTGCCATTCCCGTCGGGTCAGCGGCGAGGTGCGGATCAGTTCCGGCACGTCCGGCCGGGAGACGATCTCGGCGATGGCCTCGTCGTCGACCAGGATCCGCAGGGCTCGCCCGCGGTCATGGTGCCGACGCGCGAGCTCGAGCAGGTGGCAAGCACGTTGCCGGGCCAGGGATGACAGCGCCGCCTCGCCGGCCAGCAACTCGTCGAGCAGGGCTTCGAGGGGCTCGCCGAGCCTCAGGAAGCTGCCGACCAGGGTGGTGTGCGCGGCCAGTGACAGGGCCTGGTGCAGGTGCTGGCGGGCCTCGGCCCCGTCTCCTTCCTGCCAGGCCAGTCGAGCGAGGCACAGCCGGTTGCGGTTGGCGTCGGTGACCAGGCCGAGGCGTCGGGTCTGGCGCTCCAGTCGCTTCAGCAGGTCGCGGGCGGCCTCGGTGTCGTCCAGGGCCATCAACGCCCGGACATGGTTGCGTACGTTGCACTGGGCGAAATGGTTGCTGGCCGAGTCCGGGGCGGCGGGCGGCGCCTCCCGGAGCCACTGAGCGATGGCGTCCCGGTCGCCCTGGCCAATCCACCAGGTCAGCAGGGTGGCGTGGGCGTTGGCCCGCCAGTCGATATGGTAATCGCCCTGGGCCAGGATCTTGCGGATACGCCGAACATGATCGGCGCACTGGGCTCGATCGCCTCGCGACAAGGCCACCTTGGCCAGGCAGACATGGCACTGCAGGGTCCAGTGCTCCCCCTGACGATCGAGGACGGCGATGCCGTCGAGCGCGGCCTGCTCGGCCTCGTCCAGGCGTTGCCATTCCCAGAGCAGTTGACTGCGGATCCGGTAGGCGAACTCGGCGATCGGCAGTGCCTGGAGGTTTCGCTCACGCATGAGCTCGAAGGCGCGCTCCTGGACGTCATGGGCGGCCTGCAGGTGTCCCTGGGCGACCAGGGTCTCCGACTCGTGGCAATGGGCCCACAGCAGGCGCTGGTCGTCGCCGGCCTCCCGGGCTTCCCGGGCGACCTCCCGCACCCGGTGCAGGGAGTCGTCCAGTTGTCCCTGGACGAAGCGGGACTCACACAGGATGGCTGCGGCGGTGAGAGGGGTCGCGTCGAGATACTGAGCCGCTTGAGTCAGGGCCTGCTCGGCCAGGGGGGCGGCGAGATCGGCATGTCCCTGGTTGATGGCGAGCTGGGCCCTGAGGGCGGCGAACTCGGGGGCCAGGGGCTGCCAATCCGGCCGCGTCAGCTGCTCCTCGATCCAGCCGATCGCCCGCTCGGTCCGGGCGAATTGGTATTGAGCGTGACTGACCCAGCCATACAACAGGGTCAGCCGGGGCGTGGCGGCGAGACGGGCATCGCCCAGCGCCTCCAGCGCGCTGGCCAGCAGGGTGTACTGCCCCCCGCCGAGTAGAGCCGGCCCCTCCTGCTCGACCAGTCCGGCCAGGGCTTCGGGATCGCCTCCCTCGATCATCTGGGCGACCGCCATGGCCGGGTCACCCAGCGCCAGCCAGGCCTGGCTGGCTCGCCGATGAAGCCGGTACTGCTCGGCTCGGGGCAGCTCGTTCCGGCAGTAACGCAGGTATTGGGCGAACAGCGGATGGAAGTGGCGCCACGGTGAGTGGGCATCGTCGCGTTGAATGAACAGGCCGGCGTGTTCCAGCGCTTCCAAGCATCGTCTGGCGCCTTCCCCCTCGAGCAGGCGAGCCGCCAGGTGCGGCGAAAAGCGCTCCAGGACGCCCAGTTGGCGGATCAGGTGACGGCCCGCGTCGTCCAGGGCCTCGTGCATCAGCTCGTCGAACCAGGCCACGAAGTCGGGGTGGCTTCCCTCGAGACGCTCCATGAGGGCATCGAAGCTCGCGGTAGTCGTGGTGCGTTCGACGAGCCAATTGAGGGCCATGGCCCACCCCCCGGTCCGTCGCAGGGCTCGTTCCAGACTGACCCGGGAGGGCGGAAAGCTGAGCTGCTCGGCGCACAGGGTCCGCGACTCCTCGAGATCGAAGGCCAGGGCATCGACACCGATCTCCTCCAGTTCGCCCCGCAGGCGCAGGCCGGCCAGGCCCAGGTCGGGATGGCTGCGGGAGATCACCGTGAGAGTCAGCCAGCGGGGCTGGTGGCGCAGCCAGTAGCGTAGGCCCTCGATCAGGGCCGGGTCGCGCAGATGCTCGAATTCGTCGAGCACCAGGCGGCAGGGAGGGGCCTGCTCGGGCAGGGTGGTCAGCCAGCCCTCCAGCCGCGAGACGAAGGAGGCCGACGGGTCGTCGGGCACCAGCGAGAAGCCCAGATGCTCGCGGCACAGGCGTCCCAGGGCCGCCGCGAAGTAGCGGGCGAAGCGTTCCGGGGCGTCGTCCTGGGGCTCGAGGCGCAGCCAGATGGCGGGCTGCTCCAGCGCCGGCAGGCGTTCGGCGAGGAGCGTGCTCTTGCCGTAACCGGACGGGGCCTGCACCAACGTCAGCCGGACATGGTCGTCGAGCGTGAAGTGGGCATTGAGTCGCTCACGAGCCACCGTGATGGGGGGCAGGGGCGGGGGGAGTAGCTTGTCCTGGATCAACGTCATGGTGTCACCCGAGGCGCCAGCTTAATCGTTTAAGTCTGGCACATTATGGACCCGATTCGGCATTTCGGGAGCCTCATGCGACCAAGGTTGTAGCCCATGAACTCGGAGGATCCCATGCCAGGGCATCGGCCGGGGGGTACGCCCCCCGGCTACGCCGTGGCACTCCCGGGGCGGGAGGAGCACGACGAGGAGGGGGTGGCCGACCCTGAGCGGCAGCCTGCCGTGTCTGGCGGCGATGGGGCGGTCGGCCCCGGGCCGCCGCCGAGCCACAACAACAATCGAGGGTTCCTGCCATGATTCGACGCTTCACGCCGTTCTCCTGCCTGCTGCTGGCCTCGCTGGGGCTCGCCGCCACCCAGGCGGTCGCCTTCGAGGACGACACCCTGACGCTGTGGATGGGGGACAACAAGGGGCCGGAGGGCGTCCGCGCGGTGGCCGAACGCTTCACCGAGGACACCGGCATCGCGGTGGAGATCGTCAACCCCGACAACCTGACCGATCGCTTCCAGCAGGCGGCCGGCAGCGGCCAGGGGCCGGACATCGTCATCTGGGCCCATGACCGCATCGGCGAATGGGCCAAGAGCGGCCTGCTCGATCCGGTCGCCCCCTCCGCGGCCTATCGGGATCGCTACTTCGACTTCACCTGGGAGGCCGTGACCTGGAACGGTCAGGACTACGGCTATCCCATCTCCGTGGAGTCGCTGGGACTGATCTACAACAAGGCCCTGGTGGAGACGCCGCCGGACAGCTTCGCCGAGCTGGCCGAGCTCGACGCCGAGCTGGCCACCGAGGGCAAGAAGGCGATCCTCTTCGACTACGGCGAGCCCTACTACGGCTGGACCCTGCTGGCGGCCAACGGCGGCTATCCCTTCAAACGCACCCAGGACGGCTACGACGTCGCCGACATCGGCGTCGCCAACCCCGGCGCGGTGGAGGGGGCTCGGGTCCTGCGCGAGCTGATCGAGAGCGGCGTCATCCCCGAGGGCACCGACTACAGCGCCATGGACACCCGCTTCAACCAGGGCGAGGTGGCCGCCATGATCAGCGGCCCCTGGGCCTGGGGCAACCTGGAGCGCAGCGGCATCGACTTCGGCGTGGCGCCCCTGCCGCGGGTCGGCCACGAGCGGGCCAAGCCGCTGTTCGGGGTGACCGCGGCCATGATCAACGCCGCCTCGCCCAACGACTTCCTGGCCACCGAGTTCATCGAGAACTACCTGCTCAGCGAGGAGGGGCTGCGCACCTTCAACGGCGACGGCTCCCTGGGCGCCGTCGCCCACGAGCGCTACCAGGCGGAGCTGGAGCAGGATCCGAGGATCGCCGCCACCCTGCAGAACGCCGCCATCGGCGAGCCGATGCCCAACATCCCCGAGATGGGCGCGTTCTGGTCCGCCATGGAGCCGGCGCTGCAGAACATCGGCAGCGGCCGCCAGTCCCCCGAGGAGGCCCTGGAGGACGCCGCCGAGCGCATGCGCACCTCCATCCAGTAAGCCTGCTTCCCTTGCCCCTCGCCGCCGGCCGTCGTGACATCACGGGGCCGGCGGCCCACCTCAGGTAGTCACGATGTTCGCAACCAATGCCTCGCGCGGCCTGCCGCGCCATCGTTCCCGGTATCCCGCCGAGCGCTATACCCGCTGGGCCATGCGTGGCCTGGTGGGCGGTCTGGTGGTGGCGCTGCTGTGGCTGGTGGTGGCCTTCCACCTGCGCGGCCAGTGGATGTTCGCCCTGCTGTTCCTGGTGCTGGCCGCCGGACTGGCGGTGACCTTCACCCGGCGCCGGCTGATGAGTCACCGCTACGTCTTCCCCGCCCTGGCCGGCATGGGCGTCTTCGTCATCTTCCCGCTGCTCTACACGGTGGGCATCAGCTTCAGCAACTACAGCTCCACCAACCTGCTCGGCGAGGAGCGGGTACGCGCCCAGTTCCTGGCGCGCACCTACCAGGCCGAGGGGCAGGCCTTCGACTTCCGCCCCTTCCGTCGCGGCGAGACGGTGCGGCTCTTCCTGGAGGCCGAGGACGGGCGCGCCCTGATCTCGGCGCCGCTCGCCACGGCCGAGGCCGGCGAGCCGCTCGCCCTCGACCCCGCCGCCGCGCCACCGGCCGGCGAGCCCCTGGGCATGCGCGAGGTGATCGCCAGGCGCGACCGGCTCCAGGACCTGGTGCTCACCACCCCGGACGGCGTCGAGCTGCGCATGGCCGGGTTGCGCAGCTTCGCGCCCCTCGTGCCCCGTTATCGGGAGAACCCCGACGGCAGCCTGACCGACCTGCGCGACGGCCATTCCCTGATCCCGGACCGGGACACCGGCTTCTTCGTCACCGAGGCCGGCGAGCGCCTCACCCCGGGCTGGCCGGTGGCGGTGGGCAGCGACAACTACGCGCGGGTGCTGTTCGACGAGGACGTGCGCGGTCCCTTCCTGCAGATCTTCGTCTGGACCTTCGCCTTCGCCGGCCTGACGGTGGTCTTCACCCTGGCGGTGGGCTTCGTCCTGGCGGTGCTGCTGCAGTGGGACCAGCTGCGCGGCAAGGGGCTCTACCGCACCCTGCTGATCCTGCCCTATGCGGTGCCGGCCTTCATCTCGATCCTGATCTTCAAGGGGATGTTCAACCAGCACTATGGCGAGATCAACCTGATCCTGGAGGGCCTGTTCGGCATCCGTCCCGAGTGGTTCACCGACCCCTGGCTGGCCCGGACCATGCTGCTGATCGTCAACACCTGGCTGGGCTACCCCTACATGCTGCTGCTGTGCATGGGCCTGATCCAGTCGATCCCCCGGGACCTCTTCGAGGCCTCGGCGGTGGATGGCGGCGGCCCGCTGACCAACATGGCGAAGATCACCCTGCCGCTGATCCTCAGGCCCCTGACGCCCCTGTTGATCGCGGCCTTCGCCTTCAACTTCAACAACTTCGTGCTGATCACCCTGCTCACCGGCGGCAGCCCCGACATCATCGGCGCCAGCACCCCGGCGGGCACCACCGACCTGCTGGTCAGCTACACCTATCGCATCGCCTTCCAGGACGCCGGCCAGAACTTCGGCCTGGCGGCGGCCATCGCCACCCTGATCTTCCTGCTGGTGGCGGCGCTGTCCTGGCTCAACCTGCGCCTGTCCAAGGTCGAGGTCTAGGAGGAATCACCCCATGGCCATGGTCCAACCCCGTTCGATCCGCGCCCGTCAGCTGGGCGCTCACCTGGCGCTGCTCGGTTTCGTCGCCCTGGTGGTCTTTCCGCTGCTGCTGGTGATCTCGATCTCCTTCCGAGAGGGCAATTTCGCCAGCGGCAGCCTGATCCCCGAGCGCTTCTCCCTGGAGCACTGGTCGCTGGCCCTGGGGATCCCCTGGGAGCGCGTCGATGGTAGCGTGGTCCAGCCGCCCTTCCCGGTGATGCTGTGGCTGTGGAACTCGGTCAAGGTGGCGGTGGCGTCCTCGCTGCTGATCCTGCTGCTCTCCACCACCAGCGCCTACGCCTTCGCCCGCATGCGCTTCCAGGGCAAGGGCCCCATCCTCAAGGGCATGCTGATCTTCCAGATGTTCCCGCCGGTGCTGTCGCTGGTGGCGCTCTATGCACTCTTCGACCGGCTCGGCGACTTCGTCGACGGGCTGGGCATCAACACCCACGGAGCCCTGATCCTGGCCTCCCTGGGCGGGGTGGCGCTGCACATCTGGACCATCAAGGGCTACTTCGAGTCCATCGACGGCTCCCTGGAGGAGGCGGCCATGGTCGACGGCGCCAGCACCTGGCAGGCCTTCCGGCACATCCTGCTGCCGCTGTCGGTGCCCATCCTGATGGTGGTGTTCATCCTGGCCTTCATCATGTCGATCATGGAGTACCCCATGGCCTCGGTGCTGCTGCTGGACGAGGACAAGCTGACCCTGGCGGTGGGCGCCCAGCAGTACCTGGCCGACCACAACCAGCGCTGGGGCGACTTCGCCGCCGCCGCCGTGCTCTCCGGCCTGCCCATCACCCTGGTCTTCCTGCTCTGCCAGCGCTGGATCGTCGGCGGCCTCACTGCCGGCGGGGTCAAGGGCTGACGCCTCTCCTCCTCCCGCACCGAGCTACGCCCCCCGCCCCCTCCCCCGGGCCTTGCCCCGGGGGAGGACTACAAGGGGCCCGGAATTCGCCAGAGTACGGTCTCGGCCCGGGCGGCAACGCCCGCCGGCAAGGCCGACATCCCCACCCGCGCACCCTGCACAACAACAACGAGGTCCTGATGATCGATTCCACGACCCCTCGCTTTGCTCTCTCGACCCTGGCCGCGGCCGTGGCCCTCGGCCTGTCCGGCACCGCCCAGGCGGTCGACGCCGACTTCCATGGCTATGGCCGCTCCGGCATCGGCTCCACCGAAGGCGGCGGCGACCAGGCCTGCTTCAAGGCCGAAGGCGCCCCGGCCAAGTATCGCCTCGGCAACGAGTGCGAGACCTACGCCGAGATCGGCCTGGGCGCGACCCTCTACGAAGAGGGCGACAAGTCCTTCTACTTCGACAGCCTGGTGGCCTACGTCAACGAGCAGGGTACCGACTTCGAGGCCCTCGACGCCGCCGACGACGACGGCAACACCATCGCCCTGCGCCAGCTCAACGTCCAGGCCAAGGGCGTCGTCGAGGCCTTCCCCGAGGCCACCGTCTGGGCCGGCAAGCGCTTCTACCAGCGCCACGATATCCACATGAACGATTTCTTCTACTGGGACCTCTCCGGCCCCGGTGGGGGCATCGAGAACATCGATCTGGGCTTCGGCAAGCTGAGCCTGGCCTGGATGCGCAACACCAGCGAGGACGACGCCTTTCCCGAGGGCGGCCAGAACCTGGCCAACGACACCTTCGACGTGCGCCTGGCCGGGCTTGCCACCAATCCCGGGGGCAGCCTGGAGATCGGCTACGATTACGGTAGCGCGACCCTCACCGAGGCCCAGGAGCGCGCCGACGTCGACCCTCAGGAAGGCCATATGGTGACCCTGGAGCATACCCAGGGCGACTGGTTCGGCGGCTTCAACAAGTTCGCCGTGCAGTACGCCACCGACGGCCTCATCGGTAGCTCCGGACGCCCCAGCACCGCCTCATCCACGCCCGAGGGGGACATGCTGCGTGTCCTCGACCACGGCCTGGTCAATCTCTCGCCCAACATCGACATGCTCTACGCCGCCATCTACGAGGAACGCGACCTGGACAACGGCGAGGGCCAGACCTGGATGTCCGCCGGCATCCGCCCCACCTACTACTGGTCCGATACCCAGAGCACGGCGCTGGAGCTGGGCTATGACCGCGTCGACCCCCAGCGGAGCGGCAAGGAGACCTCCGACCTGGCCAAGCTGACCCTGGCCCAGCAGTGGTCGGCGGGTCGCGGGGCCTTCGCCCGGCCGGTGCTGCGTGCCTTCGTCACCTACGCCGACTGGGACGGCCAGGACTACAATGCCGCCAGCGAGTCCATCGAAACGGGCGAGGACGACGGCCTCACCTTCGGCCTGCAGGCCGAAGCCTGGTGGTAAGCGACGCGAAATCCTTGACATGACGGCTTGACGATCCCTTGGCCGGCCCCGCCTCGCGGTGCCGGCCTTTTTCGTCGGCCCCCCTGATGGAGGAGGTTCCCATGAAACGTCTCAGCACCCTGGTGCCCCTGGCCGTCCTCTGGCTGAGCGGTTGCGCCACCGCGCCGACCCCGCCGGCCGATGTCCCCGAGACCGCCTGGCTCGAGCGGGCCGAGGACTGCTGTGCGGGGCTCGCCGGCCTGCCCGTGACCCCGCTGTCGCCGCGGGAGACCCGTACCCTGAGCTTCGGCCCCGAGGCCCCGGTGCACCGCTTCGACAGCGGCGCGAGCCCCTTCCGGGCCCTGCGCCTGCCCCGGGAGGCCGGGCCACTGCGCCTCGAGCTGACCAGTCCCGTGCAGCGTGACGACGCAGGGCACCGCTCGCTGTTCGCTCCCAGCCTGCTGATCCTCGATGAAGGGGGACGCATCCGGCGTCGCCTCGACTGGCAGGACTTCGCCTATCGCCCCGCCCAGGGGCTGGCCGGCGACCGCCTGACCCTGAGTCTCGGGGTGACGCCCTCCGCCGAGGCCGATCGCCTGGTGGTGCTGACCAGCGAGGCGGCGCTGGCCGCCGAGACCCGCTTGCTGCATCCGGCACGAGCCCTGGCCCGGGCCCGCCACCTGGCCGAACCGGCGGTGAGCGACCCGGTGGCGAGGCACCGGCCCGAGGGCGAGGTGACGCTGCGGGTCCGCCCCCTCGGCGAGACGGCCGGCCTGCTGGCCCCGCTGGTGGACGGCGGGACCGGCGAGCCGATGCCGGTAGCGTCCCCCGTGGACGGCACGATGCCGGAGGCGACGGATGCCGCGCCGGCCGAGGCCTCCCCCACGGCGCCGCTGGACTGGCGACGCACCATCCGCGCCGCCCTGGCGGCCGGCGACCTGGAGCTGGCGATGTCGCTGGCCGAGCACGCCGAGCGCGCCGGCGAGACGGGGACCCGGCGCTGGCTGGCGGAGCAGCTGGAGGCGCGCTGAGGAGGCGAGGTCGCCTTCGCCGGATCGGAGGCGGCCTCAGCGTCTCCCGATGGTTCCCCCAATGAGGAGGGGAAGATCATCATAAGACACATCACGTCTGCCAAGCCGTATGAATTCATCCTCGACTTCACTGGTGACAGGATCAGGGGGCTGCCAGGGGAAGTGCAGATCGTCTTCCATTGCCTTGGGCCTCGCCAAGCTCATCATTTCGTGAAATAGTTGGCGAAATCGCCAGCGAAGTCGGCAATGGATCTTGGAGCCTTTCCTGTCACGCGCGAGAAGTCTTCGGTGATCCTGTTGCCCCAGTCCGTGCTGTACGCGGCGAAGTAATCGCAGAGTAGATTGATGCTCCACTCATCCATGCCGGCGTCCAGCATTGACTGCCATGCGTCTTCCAGTGTGACAGGCTCATACTGCACGTCCTTTTCGATGGCGGCACCAATCGCCTGCGAAATCTGGTGCATCGTGAGGGATGCTGGCCCGGTTAGCGTATAGGTCTTTCCCTCATGACCAGAGGTCGTCAACACCTGGGCGGCGAACTCCGCGATGTCGCGGGAATCAATGAGTCCCATCCGGCCGTTTGCAAGCGGTAGATGTATCTGTCCCTGCTCGGCTATCTCTCGCGCGGCCATCAGCAGGTTCTGCATGAAGAAGTGTGGTTTCACAATCGTGTATGGAATACCCGATGCAATCAGCTCGGCATCGGACAATGCATGCAACCGGCCGTTAATGGTGGGCGCGGTGTGTGCGGCACCGAAAGCCGACAAGCGAACCACGTGACTGACGCCTGCATTCCTTGCTGCCCAGAGTGCATTCGAAGATTGCTCGGGCGCACGCGGGCCGGGCGGCGTCAGAATCCAGACGGTATCGGCGCCTTCAAAGGCAGCCCCAAGGGTCCATGGCTTTTCCAGGTCGCCAGTACGGAGCTCCACGTCCCTACGCTTCAGGTCTTGAGCTTTATCGGGATTACGTACCAGCGCCAATACGCGATGTTCAGTATCCTTTAGATGCTCAATGATGGCTGAAGAAATATCACTTGTGGCGCCAATGATTAGTATGGTCTTCGACATGATTTTACTCCTGTTGATATTTGGCTAAAGCGCTCGTCGCAGTCGCGGTTGATGTGCAGTGTACTTTGTACTTCCGACCTGCGCTTTCCATGCGGCCCGGGAAGAAAATCACATAGTCGCTGACACCCGGCGAGTCGCATCGATGCAGGCCCCGTGCGCGATGCGTACATTCTATTAACCTGGCAATCAAAGCGATCATCCTGATTTCTTCGATTGTCGCCCGCGCCACCCTGGCGCACATGCGTGAATCCGCTGGTGTGGCGTGGGCTCGCGCCGGCCTGACGGCCGGCGGCGGCACTTCCTTGTGCCGCGATTAACCCGGCATGCATGCATGCCGGATTGATTGCCGGCTCCCCAGGTGGAGCAGTTGCTTGTAGGTGGGCGTAACTCTCATCGGCCATGATCTTTCTGCATAACCAGGGAACCTTCTCGTTTGAGCTACCGCCAACATCTCGCGCCGAGTTTACCGAGCCCACCGTGAGGCGAGCTCGATCGCATAGGCGTATGGCGTTCGACACGGCCTCCCAACCAGTGCCAGTTGCAATCCTGAATTACTCCGTGTATGAAATAAATATCGATTATTGGATATCACTGTTTCACAGGTGAATCAATGGGCCCGAACCTCAATGACATGGCGTTGTTCGTGGAAGTGGCCAAGGCCAAGAGTTTTCGTCGCGCATCTGAAGAAACGGGGGTGTCTAATCCAACCATCTCTCGTCGGGTCAGCCAGCTGGAAGAAGCCATCGGCTTGCGTCTGCTGCACAGAACCACCCGTAAAGTAGAACTCACCGAAGCAGGAAAGATCTACTTTGAGCGCTGCAGGAGAATTATCGATGAGGCTCGCCTGGCACATGAGCAACTAGAGGAGATGCTCGAGCAGCCTAGCGGAGTATTGCGGGCATCGTTTCCTGTCGACTTCGCAATTTCCTACCTTGCCCCACTGGTAGTCGAATTCGCGAGCCTCTATCCCGGCATTACCTTTGACTTCGACCTTAGCCCCAGGCCCGTTGATCTGGTGAGCGATCCTTTCGATATCGCGATACGAATCGGACCGCCAAAGGATTCTCAATTAATTGCGCGTCGTATCGCAAAGCTTCCAACCCATCTCTATGCATCGCCTCGCTACCTGGAGCGCTCCGGTAAACCATCGACTCCTTCCGACCTTGAGCACCATGCATGCTTGGGGATCCTGAGAGCGGCCACCTGGACCTTGCACAATCAGGAGGACACCAGGGTCGTTCCGCTAGGGGGCGGTCGGTTCTCGATCAATAGCATGGGCATGATTCGACAACTGGCGACCCTGGATATGGGGGTCATCATGATGCCCGATCAGCTAGTGGCTGAGGATGTGTCGGCTGGACGGCTACAGCGAATACTTCCCTCCTGGAAAGGCGATTCCGTTCCTGTGTATGCCATTACGGAGACGCGCCTGTTGCCGGCCAAGACTCGGTGCTTTATGGAGTTTCTGGGTGAAAGGATGGGGAGATATGTGCGCTGATGATCCACGTCATGACAGCGTGATTGGAAGTCCTGGATCGGGTCGACTGTTCTCCCTTGATGGACTGGCTGGTAAGGAACAGCTCATCTACTGTGAGCCCCCGGGTTTCGGCGAAACTCCCCGATCGATTTCGTTGCATTTCACGATCATCGCTTCACTAGGGAGGCGCTGATTTATGTCGCGAGCGATAAGAGACTGATCGCCGCCGGAGCGGCATTCTCAGCGAAGTGGAGAGAACGTCCGAATGACGGCCCCGAAGGGGCGAGAAACCTTAGGTTTCGAGTCAACGCCGGAGTTTACAAGACAATAAATGAGGATGTTGACCGGGCTGGCGCACCAGTATCGCCGGCGCCCAGGATCGCTAGGTTCGTTCCCGACGAACCCACGCACTTCCCACGTCCCTGTGGGTCGTCGAGCGCAGCAATAAATCGGTGTTTCCCACGCTCGATTAGTCCCACTCGAAATCCGTGAGCCTCGCGAAGATCGGTCGAATCCGACTGGCTTCTAGAGTGACGGTGCGGGGGCGAGGCCCCGGGGATGCCCCGGGGCCTCGTGGTGAGGGGCGGGGGTCAGGCGGCGATGCCGGGCAGGCTCACCCGGCGCGGGCAGGCCCGGCCGTCGGCGGCGAAGAGGTGGCAGTGCTCGCCGGACAGGCCCAGGGTCAGCGCCTGCTGGGTCTCGAGACGGGCCAGGCGGTCGAGGCGCTGGGTGATGCCCCCGTCGACGCCGGCGACCTCCAGGTGGGCGAGCGTCTCGTAGCCGAGCTGCTCGGCGACGGTGAGCCGGGCGGCGAGCACCGTATCGGCCGTCTCCGGGGCGACGAAGTCCTCGGCGCGCACGCCCAGGGTGGCCGCGTCGCCGGCGGCGAGCCCCGAGCCGTCCACCGCCACCGCCAGGGTCTCGCCATTGGGCAGGCGCACCGCGGTGCGCTGCCGGCCCGGGTCGACGACGCTCACCGGCAGGGTGTTGATGCGCGGCGAGCCGATGAACTCGGCCACCTCCAGGCTCTCGGGGAAGTGGTAGAGCGACAGCGGCGGGCCCACCTGGGCGATGCGTCCGGCGGAGAGCAGCACGATGCGGTCGGCCAGCGTCATGGCCTCGACCTGGTCGTGGGTGACATAGACCATGGTGGCGCCCAGGCGCCTGTGCAGCTCGGCGATCTGCACCCGCATCTCCACCCGCAGCGAGGCGTCGAGGTTGGAGAGCGGCTCGTCGAACAGGAAGACCCGCGGCTGCTTGACCAGGGTCCGGCCGATGGCCACCCGCTGGCGCTGGCCGCCGGAGAGGTCCTTGGGCCGGCGCTCGAGCAGCTCGGTTAGCTGCAGGATCCCGGCGGCATGGTGGACCCGGCGGCGGATCTCGGCCTTGTCGGTACGGGCCAGCTTGAGGCCGAAGGCCATGTTCTCCGCCACCGTCATGTGGGGATAGAGGGCATAGGACTGGAAGACCATGCCGATGTCGCGTTCCTGGGGCGGGATCTCGTTGATCCGCTCGCCGTCCAGGCACATCTGGCCGCGGGTGATGTCCTCGAGCCCGGCGATCATGCGCAGCAGGGTGGACTTGCCGCAGCCGGACGGGCCGACGAAGACCACGAACTCGCCGTCCTCGATGGTCAGGTCGATGTCCCGGGAGATCTCGGTGCCGTCATAGTCCTTGCCGATGCCTTCGAGTGTCAGGCGTCCCATGGGCGTCTCCGATGTTCGGGGCCAGGCCGCCGCGGCGGCCTGGCGTGGTGGCGAATAGGAGCCCCGACCGGCGTCGGGGCAGGGGGCAGGCGTCGCGCCATGGCATCCATCAGGCGACACCGCCGTTCCGGGGATGCTCGCCGGCATGTCGGGGCGCCGTGGCGAGCCGCAGATAGGCGGCCTGGTAGGGCGGCAGGATCAGGCGGTCCTCCTGCATCGAGGCGGTGGAGCCGTAGCCTCCGAGCAGGGTACCGGGACCCGGCGGCGTGACGCTGCGAGTCTCGTCGGTGGGGTTGAACACGCACAGCAGCCGCTCGCTGGCGTTCTCGCGGATGAAACCGAGCAGGCCTTCGCCCACCTCCAGCAGGGTGAGGTGGCCGTCACGCAGCACCGCATGGCGACGGCGGAAGGCGATCAGGCGGCGCAGGGCATGCAGCACCGAGTTCGGGTCGCCTTCCTGTTCCTCCACCGTCAGGCCCAGGTGGGCCGGGGGGACCGGCAGCCAGGGCGTCGCGGTGGAGAAGCCGGCATGGGACGCCCCCGCTCGCCAGGGCATGGGGGTGCGGCAGCCATCGCGTCCCTTGACGTCGGGCCAGAGGTTGATGCCGAAGGGATCCTGGAGGTCCTCGAAGGCCAGCTCGGCCTCGGGCAGGCCCAGCTCCTCCCCCTGATAGAGACAGAGGCTGCCGCGCAGCGAACAGAGCAGGTTCAGCGCCAGCACGGCGCGCTCCTCGCCCCAGCGGGTGGCGCTGCGCATCACGTCGTGATTGGACAGCGCCCAGCAGGGCCAGGCGCCCTGGTCGAGTTCGGCGAAGCGTTCGAGGATGGCCCGCAGCTGGCGCGCGTCGCCGCCCGTCTCCAGCAGGTCGAAGGTATAGGCCATGTGCAGCCGGGACTCGCCCTCGGTGTAGGCGACCATGGTCGGCAACTGGTCCGGGCCGGCGATCTCGCCCACGCTGGTGGCGCCCGGGTACTCGTCCAGCAGGGCGCGAATGCGTTCGAGGAACGCCAGGTTCTCCGGCTGCGAGATGTTGTAGCGCTGGCGCTGGTAGCTCTGGGGATGGCCGGGGCGGACCTGGTCGGGGGGCGTGGGAGGGTTGTCGGTCAACGCCGCCTCGTGGAAGTAGAAGTTGACCACGTCGAGGCGGAAGCCATCGACCCCCAGGTCCAGCCAGAAGCGCAGGTTGTCCAGCTGGGCCTGCTGGACCTCGGGATGGTGGAAGTTGAGGTCCGGCTGACTGGACAGGAAGTTGTGCAGGTAGTACTGCCGGCGCCGGGCATCGAAGGTCCAGGCGCGACCGCCGAAGGACGCCATCCAGTTGTTGGGCGGCGTGCCGTCGGGTCGAGGATCGGCCCAGACGTACCAGTCGGCCTTGGGATTGGTGCGATCCCGGCGGCTTTCCTGGAACCAGGCGTGACGGTCGGAGGTGTGCGAGAGCACCTGATCGATGATCACCCTCAGGCCCAGTTCGTGGGCTCGGGCCACCAGCGCCTTGAAATCCTCGAGGTTGCCGAACATGGGGTCGACGCCGCGATAGTCGCTGACGTCGTAGCCGAAGTCGTCCATCGGCGAGGTGAAGAAGGGCGACACCCAGATGGCATCGACGCCGAGGCTCGCGACGTGATCGAGCCGGGAGGTGATGCCGGGCAGGTCGCCGATGCCGTCGCCGTTGGCATCCATGAAGCTGCGCGGGTAGATCTGATAGAGAGTGGCGCCGCGCCACCAGTCGTGGCGGGCGTCTCGTCGCAATTGAGAAAGCGTCATCCGAGGCTTCCTGTGAGTGGCAGGGAGAAGGGCCCGGGCGGGCCCTTCACGGGATGGGGCGGATTACCAGCCGCGACGGCCGAGGCGCTCGAGCTCCCGGCCCAGCTGCTGGACCGCACTGGCCCCATCGAGGTCGCCGGAGAGCACCTGATGGGTACGGTTGAAGAAGGCATTGGAGACCCGGGCATAGGCCTCGCCGGTGACCGTGGCGGGGCGCGGTACGCCGCCTACCAGGGTCTCGTAGAGATCGCTCATGGAGGGGTTGCCGGCCAGCACCTCCTCGTCCCGGTAGAGCGACTCGATGGTCGGGTTCATGCCCATCTGGATGGCATGCGCCTTCTGCTGCTCCCGGGAGGTGATGAAGGCGGCCAGCTCGGCGGCCAGTTCGGGATGCTCGGAGTAGCGTGGCACGGCGAAGTTCCAGCCGCCCAGGGTGGCCCGGGACTCGCCCTCGGGGCCGTGGGGCAGCGGCGCCATGCCGACCTTGCCGGCCACCTCGCTGCCCTCACCGTTGGCCAGGGACCAGACGTAGGGCCAGTTGCGCAGGAAGAGCGCATTGCCGGACTGGAAGATCCCGCGGGTCTCCTCCTCGGTATGGTTGAGCGCGCCCTCGGGGGTGATGTTGCCGATCCAGGAGGCGGCCAGGTCGAGGGCGGCGGCGGCCCGGGGGTTGTCGATGGTGACCTCGCCCTCGGCGTCGACCAGGGTGCCGCCGCCATGGCTCGCCACCCACTCCAGGGCGTTGCAGGTCAGGCCCTCGTAGGCGCGGCCCTGGAAGCTGTAGCCCCAGAAGTCGTCGTTGCCGGCCTCGCGCTCGGCGGCCTGGATCGCCTCGGCGGTCTCGGTCAGCTCCTGCCAGGTCTCGGGCACCGAGTGGCCGTGCTTCTCGAGCAGGTCCTTGCGGTAGTACAGCAGGCCGGCATCGGTGAACCAGGGCAGGGCCACCAGCCGGCCGTCGACGGTGTTGTTGTCGATCAGCGCCGGGAAGAAGCCGTCGGTGGTCTCCTCCGGCAGGTAATCGTTGAGATCGACCAGGTGATTGCCGAGCAGGCCGGGCCAGACGACGTCCACCATCATCACGTCGATGTCGCTGGACTCGCTGCCCAGCAGTTGCTGGTAGAGCGACAGGCGCTCGGTGGCGCTGTTGGGCGTGGAGACGACCTTGACGCTGTGGCCGGTCTGCTCGGCCCACTCCCGGGCGGCGGTGGGGCAGTAGTCGGCGGCGTCGCCGGTGCCGCAGGCGATGGCGATCTCCTCGGCCAGCACGGCAGGGGCGCCCAGGGCGGTGCCGGCCAGCAGCAGGGCGCCGGTGGCGCCCTTGAGCAGAGGCTGATGTCGGAAGGCGTTCTTGTCAGGCATGGGGGACTCCCTTGTTGTGGTTCTTGCAGGGCGCCGGTTCAGGCGACCCGCCGGGCGGCGCCGACCTCGAGGGCCCGGTCGTGCTCATCGAACAGGTGGACGTGCTCGAGCTCGGGGACCAGTGCCACCCGCTGACCGATATCCCAGCGGCTGGGCGCCTCGCTGCGGTGGATCAGCAGGGTCTCGCCGGCCTTGGGCTCGAGGTAGACGTAGACCTCGTTGCCCAGGTACTCGACGTTGACGATCTCGAAGGCGTTGTCGCCCTCGGCCTCGGCCAGGCGTAGGTGCTCAGGGCGCACCCCCAGGGTCAGGCCGCTGCCGTTCGGCCGGCCGCCGGCGTCCTGGGGCAGGGAGAGCTCGCCGAGCCCCGGTGCCGCGACCCGGCAGCCGTCGGCGGTGCTGCGCACCAGCTCGGCGGGCATGAAGTTCATGGTCGGCGAGCCGATGAACCCCGCCACGAACTTGGTCGCCGGCTGCTGGTAGAGAGTCTGGGGGCTGCCCACCTGCTCGACCCGGCCGGCGCGCAACACCACGATCTTGTCGGCCAGCGTCATGGCCTCGACCTGGTCGTGGGTGACGTAGACCATGGTCGAGCCCAGGCGATGGTGCAGGCGAGCGATCTCGTTGCGCATCTGCACGCGCAGCGAGGCGTCCAGGTTGGAGAGCGGCTCGTCGAAGAGCAGGATGCGCGGCTCACGGGCCATGGCCCGCCCCATGGCGACGCGCTGGCGCTGGCCGCCGGAGAGCTCCTTGGGCTTGCGGTGCAGCAGTTCCTCGAGCTGCAGGATCTGCGCGGTGGCCATCACTCGCTGCTCGATGGTCTCCCGGGCGGTCTTGGCCAGCTTGAGGCCGAAGGCCATGTTCTCGTAGACCGTCATGTGCGGGTAGAGGGCGTAGGACTGGAACACCATGCCCACGCCGCGCTCCCGGGGCGGCAGGTCGTTGACCACGCCATCGGCGATACTCAGTTCGCCATCGGTGATCGATTCCAGGCCGGCGATCAGGCGCAGCAGGGTCGACTTGCCGCAGCCCGAGGGCCCGACGAAGACCACGAACTCGCCGTCGCCGATCTGCAGATCGACGTCCTTGATGATATGGGTGCTGCCGAAGATCTTGTTGAGCTTGTTCAGGGTCACGCTTGCCATCTTGCGACTCCTCGCCGGCCCCGGGGCCGGCGTTATTGTGTGGTGTTAGCGGTCGAGCTGGAGATAGGCGGCCTGGTAGGGCGGTAGCTGCAGGTGGTTGCCCTCGAGCGAGGCCACGAAGCCATGGCCCCCCAGGGGGATGGCGGGCATCGTGAGCCGGGTGCTGCGGGCCTCGCCACCGAGGTTGAAGACGCACAGCAGGGCCTCGTCCCGGTGGCGGCGGACGAAGCCGAGCAGGCCCTCGCCCACGTCGACCAGGTCGATGTCGCCGTCGACCAGCGCCGGATGGGCCCGGCGGAAGGCCAGCAGGCGGCGGGTGGCGTTGAGCAGGGAAGTGCCGTCGTCCTGCTGACGGCTCACCGCCAGGGGCACATGCTGTTCCGACACCGGCAGCCAGGGTTCCACGCGGGAGAAGCCGGCGTCGGGGCCGTCGGTCCAGGGCATGGGCGTGCGGCAGCCGTCGCGGCCCTTGAACTCGGGCCACAGCACCTTGCCGTAGGGATCCTGGATACGCTCGTAGGGCACCTCGGCCTCGGGCAGCCCCAGCTCCTCGCCCTGGTAGAGGCAGACGCTGCCGCGCAGCGAGAACAGCATGGCCAGCGCCACCTTGGGGTAGTCGAGGGAGGCCTCGTCCTCGCCCCAGCGGGTCGCGCTGCGCACCACGTCGTGGTTGGACAGCGCCCAGCAGGGCCAGGCGTCCGCGGCCAGTCGCTGGAAGCGCCCGATCACCTCGCGCAGGTAGGCGGGGGAGCGGGGCTGGTTGAGCAGGTCGAAGGTGTAGGCCATGTGCAGCTTGTCGCCGCCGGCGGTGTACTCGGCCATGCGCTCCAGCGGGTTGTCGTCGCCGATCTCCCCCACGGTGGTGGTGCCGGGATACTCGTCCATCAGCGCGCGCAGCTCGCGCAGGAAGTCGAGGTTCTCCGGGCGGCTGATGTCGTAGAGGTGCCGCTGCCAGGTGTAGGGGTTGCTGTCCGGGGCCCCCAGGGTCTTGGCCGCATCCGCCGGGACCGGCGGGTTGTCGCGCAGCTCGCGGTCATGGAAGTAGAAGTTCACCGTGTCCAGGCGGAAGCCGTCGACGCCCAGGTCCAGCCAGAAGCGCAGATTGTCCAGCTGGGCGGCCCTCACCTCCGGGTGGTGGAAGTTGAGGTCCGGTTGGCTGGTCAGGAAGTTGTGCAGGTAGTACTGCCGGCGCCGGGAGTCGAAGGTCCAGGCGGAGCCGCCGAAGATCGACAGCCAGTTGTTGGGTGGGGTGCCGTCGGGCCGGGGATCGGCCCAGACGAACCAGTCGGCCTTGGGGTTGTCGCGACTCTGGCGGCTTTCCTCGAACCAGGGGTGCGCATCCGAGGTATGGCTGATCACCTGGTCGATGATGACCCTGAGCCCCAGCGCGTGGGCTCGGGCGAGCAGCGCCTTGAAGTCGTCCAGGGTGCCGAACATGGGGTCGACGTCCCGGTAGTCGCTGACGTCGTAGCCGAAGTCCTTCATCGGCGAGGTGAAGAAGGGCGACACCCAGATGCCGTCCACGCCGAGGCTGGCCACATAGTCCAGTTTCTCGGTGATGCCCGGCAGGTCGCCGATGCCATCGCCGTTGCGATCCATGAAGCTGCGTGGATAGATCTGGTAGATGACGCCGCCACGCCACCAGTTCAGGTTGTCTTGCATCGAGAGAGTCCTTGAAGTCATGCGGATCAGCCCTTGACGGCGCCGGCGGTCAGCCCCGACACGATGCGCCGCTGGAAGATCATCACCAGGACGACCAGGGGCACGGTGACGGTGACCGAGGCCGCCATGATCGGCCCCCAGGGCAGCTCGTGCTGGCTGCCGCCGGAGATCAGGGCGATGGCCACCGGCACCGTGCGCTGGTCGTCGGTGAGGGTGAAGGTCAGGGCGAAGAGGAACTCGTTCCAGGCGGCGATGAAGGCCAGCAGGCCGGTGGTCGCCATGGCCGGCCACATCAGCGGCAGGAACACCTTGGTGATGGTCACCCAAGGGGTGGCACCGTCCATGATCGCCGCCTCTTCGAGTTCCATGGGCAGCTGGCGCATGAAGGTGGTCAGCACCCAGACGGTGAAGGGCAGGGTGAAGATGGTGTAGCTCAGTATCAGCCCGCCGGGGTTGTTGTAGAGGTTGAGCGCGCGGATCACCTCGAAGAGCCCGGAGAGCACCGCCACCTGGGGGAACATCGACACGCCCAGGATCGTCAGCATCACCGTGGTGCGGCCGCGGAAGCGCACCCGGCCCAGGGCATAGGAGGCGGTGATGCCCAGCAGCAGGGCGATGAACACCACCGAGAGCGAGACGATGACGGAGTTGAAGATGGCCCGCACGAAGCTCTTCTGGGTGAAGATCTGCACGTAGTTGGTGAAGTCCAGCGACGACAGCCAGAAGTCGACGCGGAACAGCTCGCTGGAGGGTTTCAGCGAGGTGATCACGGCGTAGTAGAAGGGGAAGATGGCATAGACCATCACCACGGTGATCAGGGCGTAGAGTCCGACGCGCTTGGCGAGCTTGATCAGCTGATACTGGTTCATTGGTCGACTCCCAGTTGGCGGCGGCCAAGGTAGAGGTAGATCACGGTGGCCAGGGCGATGATCAGGAACAGCAGGGTCGAGGCGGCGCTGCCGTAGCCCACGTCCTGGAACTCCACCAGTTGCTGGCGGGCGTAGATCGACATGGTCATGGTGCTGGTGGAGTTGGAGGTCAGCACGTAGATGACGTCGAACACGCGCAACGCATCGAGCAGGCGGAAGATCACCGCCACCATCAGGGCCGGAGTGATCAGCGGCAGGGTGACGCGGAAGAAGACCTTGATCGGGTGGATGCCGTCGACCTCGGCGGCCTCGTAGCAGTCCTTGGGCAGCATCTGCAGGGCGGCCAGCACCAGCAGGGCGACGAAGGGGATGGTCTTCCAGACATCGACCATGATCACCGCCCACATGGAGAGCGAGGCGTTGGCGGTCCAGGCCAGGGGCGCATCGATGATGCCCAGCGCCATCAGCAGGTGATTGATGATCCCGAACTGGTCATTGAGCATCCAGGCCCACATCTTGGCCGAGACGATGGTGGGGATGGCCCAGGGGATCAGCACGGCGGCGCGCACCAGCATGCGTCCCTTGAACTCGGCGTTGAGCAGCAGGGCGACGACGATGCCGAACACCACCTCCAGCGATACCGATACCACGCTGAAGAAGATCGTGTTCCACACCGAGGTCCACCACACGGGATCGGTGAGCAGGCCGTACCAGGCGCCGTCGTCATAGACCAGGTAGTTCTCCAGGCCGATGAAGGCCGCGCCGGCGGTGTCCGACAGCGAGGCGTCGGTGAGGCTGAAGTAGACGGTGCGCAGCAGGGGCCAGCCGGCCACCATGGTCAGGGCCACCAGCATCGGCGTCAGGAAGAACCAGGCTGCGCGGACCCGTTGGCGGCGGACCTTGGTGCCGCGGTACCCGGCGGGAGTGGTGCGCGCCACCTGGGGCGCGCTGTCGGTTGCCTGTGTCGTCATGACGACCTCCTTCGGTTACCAGCGACGGCGCTTGAGGCGCGACAGCTCGCTGTCAAGTTGGGCTACGGCATCGGCGCCGCTCTGATTGCCGGACAGCACGTTGTGCACGGCGTTGAAGAAGGCGTTGCTGACCCGGCCGTACTTGTCGCCGGTGGGGGCCGAGGGGCGGGCCACGGCGTTGGTGAAGGTCGGGAGCAGGGTGCCGAAGAAGGGCACGGCCTCGAGCACCTCCTCGTCTGCATAGAGTGAGGTGATGGTCGGGTTGTAGGCGCCCGCGATGGCGCGGCGCTTCTGCTCCTGCTCCGAGGTCAGGAAGGCCACCAGGTCGGCGGCGAGCTCGGGATTCTCGCTGTACTGGGAGACGGCCAGATTCCAGCCGCCCAGGGTCGCGGCGCTCTCGCCCTCGGCCCCGTGGGGCAGCTTGATCACGCCGACCTTGTCGCGTACCTGGCTGTCCTCGCTCTGGGCCAGGGACCAGGCGTAGGGCCAGTTGCGCATGAAGACCGCATTGCCGGACTGGAAGATCCCCCGGGCCTCCTCCTCGGTGTAGTTGAGCACCCCGTTCGGAGAGATCTCGCCGGGCCAGGTGGCCGCCAGGTCGAGGGCCGAGGCGGCCTGGGGGTTGTCGATGGTGATCTCGCCCTCGGCGTCGACGAGGGTGCCGCCGCCGTGGCTCGCCACCCACTCCAGGGCGTTGCAGGTCAGGCCCTCGTAGGCGCGTCCCTGGAAGACATAGCCCCACATCTTGTCGTTGCCCGCCTCGCGCTCGGCCGCCTGGATCTCCCGGGCGATGGCGGTCAGCTGCTCCCAGGTCTGGGGCGGGGCATGGCCGTGCTCCTCGAGCAGGTCCTTGCGGTAGTAGAGCACGCCGGCATCGGTGAACCAGGGCATCGCCACCAGGCGGCCGTCGACGGTGTTGTTGGCCACGATGGCCTCGAAGTGATCGGCGGTGGCCGCTTCGCCCAGCGCCTCATTGAGGTCGAGCAGGTGGTTGGCCAGCAGGCCAGGCCAGACCACGTCGATCTGCATGACGTCGATGTCGCTGGAGCGGGCCGAGAGGATCTGCTGGTAGAGGGACAGGCGCTCGGTGGAGGAGTTGGGGGTGGAGACGATCTCGACCTCGTGGCCGGTTTGCTCTTCCCACTCGGCGACACCCTGCTCGCAGAGGGTGAGCTCGGCGCCCACGGCGCCGCAGGAGATGGTCAACTCGGCGGCAGAGGCCTGCTGGACGGCGGCACCGGCCAGGACGATGGCGGGGATCCATTGCGTTTTCATGGGAGTCCTCGTATGGCTTGTTGTTGTAGGAGCCGACCCACTCGAAGAGGGCAGAGGTGGCGTGTTACAGGATGGCTGATCTTAATCGATTAAGATTAACCTGGTGTGAAGTTAGTCCTGGCTCGCAGGCGCATCAACCGCGACTTTCGTCGCATCGCCTGCCGGAAGACGCTTCGAGGAGAAGGGCGTGTTGTTGTTTTTTTAACGATGTTTCTTCGAGCCTGTCGGATTTGGTCGAGGAAGGGAGTGTTTTTACTACTCCTGGCACGCAGGCCACGCCACCGTGCTGCTGGCTGGGCTCTGGTGAGGCGGCAGGGTGAAGTCGGGTCACAGCGACACCAGGAACAGGATCGGCGGCGGCGAGAGCAACGAGAGGATGAACCCGCTGACCACCGCCACCGGCACGCAACTCACCCCGCCGTGTTGTTGGGTGGACCATGGAGAGGCGGCAGGGTGAAGTCGGGTCACAGCGACACCAGGAACAGGATCAGCGGCGGCGAGAGCAACGAGAGGATGAACCCGCTGATCACCGCCACCGGCACGCAACTCACCCCGCCGTGTTGCTGGCTGGGCCCTGGTGAGGCGGCAGGGTGAAGTCGGGTCACAGCGACACCAGGAACAGGATCAGCGGCGGCGAGAGCAACGAGAGGATGAACCCGCTGACCACCGCCACCGGCACGCAACTCACCCCGCCGTGTTGTTGGATCACCGGCAGGGTGAAGTCCATGGAGGTGGCGCCGCCGTAGCCGATGGCCAGGGCCGCCCGGCGGTGGATCACCAGCGGGATCAGCACGAAGGCCAGCAGCTCGCGGCCCAGGTCGTTGAAGAAGGCGACCCCGCCGAGCAGCGGGCCGAGGGCGTCGCCGATCAGGATCCCGGACAGCGAGTACCAGCCGAAGCCGGCGGCCATGGCCAGGCCCTCGTTCCAGCGCAGGTCAAGCAGCGGCGCGGCGAGCAGCCCGCCGACCAGCGAGCTGGCCGCCAGGGCGGCGGCGATGGCCAGGCCGAAGCGGTTGAGCAGGATCTGCCTGAGCGGCATGCCGGAGTTGCGCAGCTGGCAGCCGATCAGCGCGAGCAGCACGTAGAGCACCCACTCGGAGAGTCGCTCGGCCCCGGCGAACAGCCCCTCTCCGAGCGCGTCGCGACCGAGCAGGCCGAGCGCCACGCCGGCCAGCACCACGCCCACCAGGGCCAGGGAGCCGGCCATGGCGGCCAGCTTGCTGGTGGGCGCGTCGGCCACGGCCCGGGTCGGGTCCACGGCCAGGCGCAGGCGCCGCGACAGCCAGCCCAGGGCCGCCAGGTTGCAGGCCGAGGTCACGGCGAGCAGCGTCAGCGCCTGGGCGCCCAGACGCGTGAGCTGGCCGCCGAGGTCCTCGAGGCCGGCCAGGCCGATCCCCATCAGCAGCAGGATGACGTAGATGGAGGCGTTCACGCCGCGATTGATCAGCGCCATCAGGCCGTCGTGACGGACCCGGATCAGGTAGCCCAGGATCAGCGGCAGCAGGACGATCAGCAGTCCGCTCAGCATGCGAGAGTCCCTTCCCGTTCGGGGCCGCCCGGTGGGCGGCCAAAAACCGGATACTCTAGGGCGTTTGGCGGCGCGGCGGAAGGGGAGGGGGCGTGGACAGGCCGGTCAGGGTCAGCCGGCTGCGGCGCTCGCCGTCGCGGTGGTACTCCAGGCCCAGCAGCAGCCCCGGATGCCCGGCATCGAAGGCCAGCTCCAGGCGCCGGTCGTCCTCGCCGGGCTCGGACAGCGCCACCCGCACCGCCTCGAAGCGGCCGACCGGCAGGCGCAGCGGTTCCCGGGCCAGCAGGCGATAGCTCAGGGTCTCCTCCCGGCCGCGGTGATCCCGATAGCGCAACCGGCAGTCCCGGCGGCAGGCGCCGTCGATGGCCCGCCGGGCCAGGGCGACCAGGGCGCTCTGGCGGTCGGGCAGCGGCGCCAGCGCCTCCCGGTCCAGGGCATAGGCGCGGCGGATGCCCAGCAGCGAGTAGCCGGCGGCGTAGTGCAGGGCCCGCAGGCGGTCGTCCTCGAGGCGGAAGCGGCCCCACTCGTGGCCACTGGCGCCGGGCAGCGAGGCGCGCATCTCGCTCTGCCAGTGGCCGGCGCGCTCGCTCAGCCGATGGCGGATCTCGGCGTCCGGCCAGCCGGCCACCTCCAGGTGGTAGCGGGCCTCGAAGGGGCGAGGCGGCGTGTCGGCCGGGGCGGGCGCGGCCAGCCAGGGCAGCAGTGCCAGCCAGGCGAGGCGGGCGAGTCGGCGGGGCATCGGACGGACCTCGAGACGGCGACAGTGATTGAGAGCTCGGGCGGGCCCCGGGGTTCCCGACATGGCCGACCGCCGGTCGGCCGTCTAGGCTGCCCTGGCAGGAAGCCGCTTTACCATTTCCCGTTCGCGAGGTGACCCCATGGCCAGACTGCTGCTGATCGCCGGCGACTTCGTCGAGGACTACGAGATCATGGTGCCCTTCCAGGCCCTCCAGGCCATGGGACACGAGGTGGAGGCGGTGTGCCCGGACCGGCGCGAGGGCGACCGGGTGCGGACCGCCATCCACGACTTCGAGGGCGACCAGACCTACACCGAGAAGCCGGGCCACGACTTCACCCTCAACGCCACCTTCGCCGAGGTCGCGCCCGGCGACTACGACGGCCTGGTGGTGCCGGGGGGGCGGGCCCCGGAGTACCTGCGCCTGGACGAGCGCGTGCTCGAGCTGGTGCGCCATTTCTTCGACCACGACAAGCCGGTGGCGGCGATCTGCCACGGCGCCCAGCTGCTGGCCGCGGCGGTGTCCCTGGAGGGCCACCGGGTCTCCGCCTACCCGGCCTGCGCCCCGGAGGTCTTCCTGGCCGGCGGCGACTACGCCGAGCTCGACCTCGACCAGGCCATCGTCAGCGGCCGGCTGGTCACCGCGCCGGCCTGGCCGGCCCACCCGGCCTGGCTGGCGCGCTTCCATGAGCTGCTATGAGCGCCGGGCGTCGGCCGCCACCGCGCGGGCGAGCCCGGGCGACAGGTCGACCGGATAACCGCTCTCCCCGGGGGCCAGGCGGCGCAGCCCGGCCGGCAGCCGCGCCAGGGTCTCGGCGACCCGCTCCCGGGCGGCCCCGGCCCGGGCCATGGCCTCGGGCACCGGCAGGCCCTGCACCACGCTGGGCACCAGCAGGGGCCGGCCGGCCTCCAGCGTTTCGTCGCGGCCGGCGATCACGTCGCCGGCCGGGCGCCCGTCGGCGTCGAGGCGCCGGAACACCTGCTTGGGCCCGGGCAGGTTGACCTTGCCCGCGGAATGCTTGATCCGCGGCGTGCCGGCATAGGCCACCAGCTTGTAGGACAGGTCGATGACCGGGGCGTCGTCGGCCACCCCCATGTGCGTCCCCACCCCGAAGGTGTCGATCGGCGCCCCGGCGTCCAGCAGGGCCTCGATGGCGTGCTCGTCGAGGCCGCTGCTGGCGACGATCTTCACCGCGTCGTGGCCGGCCGCGTCGAGCCGCGCGCGGGCCTCCCGGGCCAGGGTCCCGAGGTCGCCGGAGTCCAGGCGGATGGCGCCGACCCGGATCTCGGGCTCGTCGCGCATCAACTCGATCACTTTCGTCACGCCCTCGAGGGTGTCCTGGGTATCCACCAGCAGGGTGGTGCCCGGATAGTGGCGGGCGAAGGCGCGGAAGGCCTCGCGCTCGCTGTCGTGGGCCAGCACGTAGCTGTGGGCCATGGTGCCGTTGAGGGCCAGGTCGTGGCGCAGCCCGCCCAGCACATTGCTGGTGCCCGCCAGCCCCGCCGTGCGGTAGGCGCGGACCCCGCGCACCGCGGCGTCCACGCCGTGCATGCGGCGCATGCCGAAGTCCACCACCGGCCGGCCCCGGGCGGCCATGACGATGCGCACCGCCTTGGAGGCCAGCACCGTCTCCAGCTGGATCAGGTTCATCAGCAGGCTCTCCAGCAGCTGAGCCTGGGCGATGGGGGCGTCGACCTCCAGCAGCGGCTCGTCGGCGAACACCGGCGTGCCCTCCGGCAGGGTCCAGATATCGCCCTCGAAACGCCAGTCGGCCAGCCAGTCGAGGAAGCCGGTCTCGAAGCCGCCCGCCCCGGCGAGCCGGGCCAGGGCCTCGTCGGTGAAGCGCAGCCGGCTGACCCGCTCGGCGGCATGCTGCTGGCCGCAGGCGAGCATGAAGCGCCGCCCGGGCGGCAGCCGGCGGAAGAACAGGCTGAAGGTGGCCGTCTCCCGCATCGCCTCCTTCCAGTAGGCCTGGGTCATGGTCAGCTGGTAGAGGTCGGTGAGCAGGGCCAGTTCGTCGTCGCGCACGGCCAGCGGGGTCATGGCCGCACCTCGGCGCCGGCCGCGGCGAAGGCCGCCCGGCAGTCGGCCTCGGCGGCGGGGTCCACCGCCGCGCTGAGCGAGGCCAGCAGCAGGGTCGTGAAGCCGTGCTTCCTGGCGTCGAGCACTGTGGCCCTGACGCAGACGTCGAGGGCCAGTCCGCAGACGATCACCCGGGCGACGCCGCGCTCCTCCAGGTAGCCGGCCAGGCCGGTGCCGTCGAAGGCGGAGTAGGCGTCGGCGTCCAGGGCGGTGGCCTTGCTGAGACGCAGGGTCGAGGCGTCGAGGGCGAGGTCGGGATGGTAGGCGGCCCCCTCGGTGTCCTGGACGCAGTGCACCGGCCAGGGGCCGCCGCGGTGGGCGAAGCTGACGTGGTCGAGCGGATGCCAGTCCCGTGAGGCGACGACCAGGGCGCCGGCCGCCCGGGCGGCGGCGATCTCGGCGTTGATGCCTGGCACCAGGGCCTTGCCGCCCTCCACGGCCAGGGCGCCGCCCTCGCAGAAGTCGTTCTGCATGTCCACCACCAGCAGCGCGTCGGCGGGGCCATAGTCCAGCGGAGCGTCTTGCATCGCGCACCTCCTTCGAGGTCGGGGATGTCATCCCCCAGCCTACGCCCTGAGGCCGCGTTCGTGTAGGCGAGCCGGCTAGTAGCCGGCCTCGGGATCGATGGCCTCCACCGGCTCGCCGGCCGCCATGGCGCGCAGCGCCGTGGCGGTTTGCTCGACCGCCTCGCCGAGCGGCGTGGGGCCGGCCATGTGCGGCGTGACGCGCACCCGCGGGTGGTGCCACAGCGGGCTGTCGGCGGGCAGCGGCTCGCGAGGGAAGGCGTCGAGCAGGGCGCCGCGCAGCCGGCCCTCGGCCTCGCCGTCGCCCAGGGCCTCGAGCAGGGCGGCCTCGTCGATCAGGCTGCCGCGACCCGGGTTGATCAGGGTGGCGCCTTCGGGCAATGCCGCCAGGGCGTCGGTGTCGATGACATGGCGGGTGGCGGGGGTGTCCGGCAGCAGCAGCACCAGCGACATGACCCGGCCGAGCAGCGCCGGGAGGCCGGCGTCGCCGTGGTGGCAGGTCACGCCGGGCAGCGCCTTGGCCGAGCGGCTCCAGCCATGCACCGGGAAGCCGTCCTCGGCCAGGGCCCCGGCCACCCGGGCGCCGATGGCCCCCAGGCCCAGCACCCCCACCGGCCAGTCGGCCTTGTCCACCGGGCGGTGCTCGCGCCACTCGGCCCGCCCCTGCTGGCGGGCGTAGCGGTCGAAGTCGCGCTGGAAGTGCAGCACCCCGTAGCGCACATAGTCGGCGATGGGCCCGGCCATGCCGGCATCGCGGAGCTTGACGATGGGGATCCCGCGGGGCAGCGCCGGGTTGTTCAGCAGGGCGTCCACGCCGGCGCCCAGGTTGACGATCCCCTTCAGGCGTTCGAGCTCGCCCAGCAGCGCGGCGGGCGGCTTCCAGGCCGCCAGGTAGTCGGCGCGACGCCGCGCCTCGGCGGGCGCCGCGCTGGTGATCACCTCGGCGCCGGGCAGGCGTTCGGCCAGGGCGTCGCGCCAGGCGTCGGCCTCCTCGATATGGACCAGGACTCGCATCGGGCCTCCGGGAAAGATGGGCGTCGACGCCCATCTTCCCGGTTTCGGCGGCCCGGGAAAAGCCCCGCTCAGGCCGGGGTCGCGCTGGGCTCGGGGGCCGGGGGCGCGGCGAGGGAGCGCGGCGGACGGGGCGCGTCCTGGGCGGCGATGCGGAAACGGCTGACCCGCTCACGCAGCTCCGCGGCCTGGGTCTCGAGGGTCGCCGCCGAGGCATTGGTGGCCTGCACCAGCCCGGCGTTCTGCTGGGTCGCCGCGTCCAGCTCGGCCACCGCGGTGCCGATCTGCGCCAGGCCGTCGGACTGCTCGCGGGTGGCGGCCCCGATGCGCAGCACCTCCTCGCCGAGGCGCTCGATGCTGTGGGTGGTCTCGGTCATGCTGACGCCGCTCTGCTCCACCTGGCGGGCGCATTCGCCGAGCTGGCGGCGGGTGCCTTCCAGCAGCTGGCGGATCTCGTCGGCGGCCTCGGCGCTTCGCCCGGCCAGCGCCCGGACCTCGGTGGCCACCACCGCGAAGCCGCGGCCCCTCTCGCCGGCCCGGGCGGCCTCCACCGAGGCGTTGAGGGCCAGGATGTTGGTCTGGAAGGCGATGGTGTCGATGGTCTCGATGATCGAGTCCATGCGCGCGGCGTCGGCGACCACGGCCTGGATCAGCGACACGCTGCGGGTCACGCTGTCATGGCTGACCCGTGCCTGGACGGTGGCGTCCTCCGCCAGGCCGTCCGCCTGGCGCGTGCTCTCCGCGTTCTGCGACACCGAGCTGGTGATCTCCTCCATGCTGGCGGCGCTCTGCTGCAGGGCGCTGGCCTGCTGCTCGGTGCGCGAGGCCAGGTCGTGGCCGCCCTGGGCGATCGCCTCGGCGCCGCGATGGACCGCGACGCCGGTGTGGCGGATCGAGGCGACCAGGCTCGAGAGTGAGTCGGTCATCTGGCGCAGGGCGCCGAGCAGGCGTGCGGTCTCGTCGCGACCGCGGACCTCGATGGCCTGGCGCAGGTCGCCCTCGGCCACGCGCTCGGTGATCGCCAGCGCCTGACCCAGCGGGCCGACGATGCTGCGGGTGATCAGCCACGACAGGCCGGCGGCCACCGCCAGGGCCAGGCCGGCGAAGGTCAGCAGGCCGGTGAGGGCGCCGGCATGGCGAGCCTCGATGCCGGCCGCGGCGGTGTCCATCCGCGCCTCGGCCCGCTCGCCGATGGCATCGGCGGCGTCCGCCAGGCGGTAGACCGCGGCCTTGTGGGCCGAGAAGGCGCGGTTGGCACCGGCGGTGGTGGTGAAGTCGCCGTCGCGCAGCCGGCGGTAGGTCGCGTCGAAGCCCGCGGCATAGTCGTCCAGTGCGTCGCCGGCCTCCCGATAGTGCTCGCGGAGCGCGGCGGAGGGGGCCAGGCCGGCGCCGGTATCGAGGGTCTCGGCGAGGCGTTCGCGCGCCCCGCGCCACTTGTCGCGATACGCGGCGACCCGGTCGGCCTCGCGCAGGTTGATGAAGGCGTCCTTCTCGTAGCGCCGCAGCTGCAGGGCCAGCTGCTGGACCCGGGCGGCATTGAGGGCGACGGCGGCATCGACCGAGAGGGTGTCGACGGCGGTGTGCCGGACCTGCGACAGGCCCCGGGTGCCGACGCCGACGGCGGCCAGCAGCAGCAGGACGATGAGGGTGAAGGCCATGGCGAGTCGGGCGCCGATGGAGAAGCGTTGCAGCATGGGGCGGGGACCTTGGATGGGGGATGGGGCCTTCCTTATCGGCATGACGGACCGCCGCCTTGAATCGTGATCGTCCCGTCAGTAGGCCAGCTGCATCATCGGCGGCGGCGCCTCGTCGAGCAGGCTGGCCAGCCGGTCCAGGCCGCTCTCCAGGCGGGCGATGTCGGGCTCGGCGCCGAGGCTGAGCCGGATGCGCGGCGGCGCCGGGGTCTGCTCCACCATGAAGGGCACCGCGGTGGTGATCGCCACCCCTTCCTGTTCGGCCTGCTGCTGGAGCTCCTCGGCGCGCCAGGCGGCGGGCAGCGACAGCCACAGGTGCAGGCCGGTGGGCCGCGAAGCCATCTGGTGGCCGGCCAGCCGTCGCGCGGCCAGCCGCTGGCGGCTGGCCAGCAGCTCGCGTTGCTCGGCGGCCAGGGCCTCCAGGGTGCCGTCGGCGAGCCAGGCGTCGGCGATCTCGAAGACCAGCGGCGTGGCCATCCAGGTGGTGGCGCGCATGCGCGGCAGGGTGTGGTGCAGCTGGCCCCGGGGCACGCTGAGGTAGCCGGCGCGCAGGCCCGGCAGGACGGCCTTGGTCAGGCTGGTGACGTGAAAGCTCTGGTGCGGCAGGCGGGCGGTGAGCGGCGTCAGCCCCGGCGGCTCCAGCAGGGCGTGGACGTCGTCCTCGATCAGCCAGACGCCGTGATGGTCGAGCACCTCGGCCACGGCGTCCCGGCGCGCCTTGTCCATGGTGGCCCCGGTGGGGTTGAGCTGGGTCGGGGTCAGGCACACCGCCCGGGGGCGCAGGCGCCGGCAGGCCAGGTCCAGGGCCTCGGGAATGACGCCCCGGTCGTCGATGGCCACCCCTCGGAGCTGGAAGCCCAGGGTCCGCGACAGGGCGATCAGGCCGTGATCGGTGAGGGCCTCGGTGAGCACCAGGTCGCCGTGCTGGACCACCGTGGAGATCGCCAGCATCAGGCCGTGGGCGGCGCCGTTGCACAGCACCCGGTCCTCGGGGCCGCCGGGCACGCCGAGCCGGCCGGCCAGCCACTCGCTGGCCTGTTCGCGCTGGTGGGCCAGGCCGGCGATCGGCCGGTTGGCGTTGATCACCTCCGGGCGGGCCTGTTCGGCGAGGCCGGCCAGGGCCTCGCGGAAGGCCAGGTGATGGCTCGGCGGGCACACCGGGTGGGCGATGGACAGGTCGATCAGCGCGCTCTCATGGCGCGGCTCCTGGCCGCGCAGGTAGGCGGACTCCCGGGCGTCGTCCAGGGCGTTGATCCAGGTGCCGCTGCCTACCCGGGACTGCACCAGGCCCATCTTCTCGGCCTGGGCATAGGCTCGCGACACGGTCTGCACGCTGACGCCCAGGGCCTCGGCCAGCCGCCGGTGGGGCGGCAGCCGGGATCCGGGCACGAGCGCGCCCTGGCGAATGGCCTCGGACAGGGCGCGGGCGATGGCCAGGTACTTGGGACCGGTGTCCGGCATGAAGGGCGTCAGATCAATTGTCATGATGCAATAAAGCCTTTGACCGTCGGCCGAGCGGGGGTGCTAGTATCGGCGATGAGACATTGATTGAAATTGTCATGAATTATGTCAGCAGGTCTCATGACAATTCAAACGGCCCTCCCGAAGTGGCCGCCAAGTCCGCCCTAGCGCCCCGGCCGCCTCCTGGACAGAGCGCGGCCGGACTCGGTGATGTGATCGTGGGACGAGCGATTTCATGATTCAGGTTTCTCTGCCTTTCACTCGCGAGGAATACGTCGGCCGGCTCTGGAAGGTCCGCGCCGAGATGGCGAGCCGGGGCATCGACGTGCTGATCATCAGCGACCCCTCCAACATGGCCTGGCTGACCGGCTACGACGGCTGGTCCTTCTACGTGCACCAGTGCGTGCTGCTCGGCCTCGAGGGCGAGCCGGTGTGGTACGGGCGGCGCATGGACGCCAATGGGGCGCTGCGCACCTGCTGGATGGATCCGGACAACATCACCTACTACCCGGATTACTACGTGCAGAATCCGGACATGCACCCCATGGACTACCTGGCCCAGTCGATCATGCCCGATCGCGGCTGGCACCGGGGCGTGGTGGGCATGGAGATGGACAACTACTACTTCTCCGCCAAGGCCTACCAGTCGCTGCTGCGCGAGCTGCCCCACGCCCGCTTCATGGACGCCAACGCCCTGGTCAACTGGTGCCGCGCCATCAAGTCGGCTCAGGAGGTCGAGTACATGCGCATCGCGGCCAGGATCGTCGAGGGCATGCACTCGCGGATCCTCGAGGTGATCGAGCCGGGGCTGCCCAAGAGCAAGCTGGTCTCGGAGATCTACCGGGTCGGCATCGAGGGCTGGAAGGACGAGGCCGGCCGGGTCTTCGGCGGCGACTATCCGGCCATCGTGCCCATGCTGCCCACCGGCAAGGACGCCGCCGCCCCGCACCTGACCTGGGACGACTCCCCCTTCCGCGAGGGCGAGGGCACCTTCTTCGAGATCGCCGGGGTCTACAAGCGCTATCACGCGCCGATGTCGCGCACCGTCTACCTGGGGCGCCCACCGGCGGAGTTCATCCGCGCCGAGTCGGCGCTGCTCGAGGGCATCGAGCACGGCCTGGAGGTGGCCCGGCCCGGCAATCGCACCGCCGATATCGCCATGGCCCTGGGCGCGGCCATGGACAAGTACGGCTTCGACCGCGGCGGCGCCCGCTGCGGCTACCCCATCGGCATCAGCTATCCGCCGGACTGGGGCGAGCGCACCATGAGCCTGCGCCCCTCGGACGAGACCATCCTCGAGCCGGGCATGACCTTCCACTTCATGCCGGGCCTGTGGGTGGACGACTGGGGCCTGGAGATCACCGAGAGCATCCTGATCACCGAGACCGGCTGCGAGACGCTGGCCGACTTCCCCCGCCAGCTGTTCGTCAAGTAAGGAGACGCCCATGAGCAAGCGACCCAGCCCCCTCTCCGCCACCGTCGATTTCGAGGCCGACGGCGTGCAGCACGGCTTCCTCAAGCTGCCGATCTCCGACGACGAGTCGGCCTGGGGGGCGGTGATGATTCCGATCACCGTGATCAAGCACGGCGAGGGCCCCACCGCCCTGCTGACCGGCGGCAACCACGGCGACGAGTACGAGGGCATCACCGCCCTGCAGAAGCTGTCGAGCTCGCTGTCCGCCGAGGACGTCTCGGGCCGGGTGATCATCGTGCCGATGATGAACACCCCGGCGGCCCAGGCCGGCCGGCGCACCTCGCCCATGGATGGCGGCAACCTCAACCGCAGCTTCCCCGGCGATCCGGACGGCAGCGTCACCGAGAAGATCGCCGACTACTTCAGCCGGGTGCTGGTGCCGATGTGCGACAGCGTGCTGGATCTGCACTCCGGCGGCCGGACCCTGGACATCCTGCCCTTCGCCGCCTCCCACGTGCTCGATGACGCCGACCAGCAGCGCCGGGCCCTGGCCGCCGCCAAGGCCTTCGGCGCGCCCTATGCCATGATGATGTTCGAGCTCGACGCCGAGGCGCTGTTCGACACCGCCGTGGAGCGCCAGGGCAAGGTCTTCGTGGCCACCGAGCTGGGCGGCGGCGGCACCTCGACGCCGGAGAGCCTGGCGATCACCGAGCGCGGCGTCCGCAACTTCCTGGTTCACGAGGGCCTGATCGCCGGCGAGCTCGAGGCCCCCGAGGCGCCCCAGGTCTATCTCGACATGCCCGATGCCAGCTGCTACGTGCAGAGCGAACACACCGGCCTGCTGGAGCTGACCGTGTCGCTGGGCGGCGAGGTGGAGAAGGGGCAGGTGATCGCCCGGGTCTACGACATGACCCGCAGCGGGGCCGCGCCCGTCGAGTACCGGGCCGGCCGCGACGGGGTGCTGGCGGCGCGCCGCTTCCCGGCCAACGTCAACATGGGCGATACCATCGCGGTCATCGCCGAGGTCGTCGACTCGCTCGACGCCGATCAGACCCAGCCCCAGCGCCAATGAGCGACGGCCAGGCAAGGCGAACAGCGCCGAAAGCGCGGAGTTTGCGAGGGGTAAATGAGCATCTTGAGAAGCTGTTCAACGCGGCATGGCCGAGCGCAATCAGCGGGGATGGTGGTCTGACATGAAGCTCGATCGTTACGACCTCAAGATCCTCGAGATCCTGTCCCGGGACGGACGCATCACCAAGTCGAAGCTGGCCGAGGCCATCAACCTCTCGGTCAGCCCCTGCTGGGAGCGCGTCCGCCGCCTGGAGAAGGCCGGCATCATCGAGGGCTACGGGGCGCGGCTCAACCCGGCCGTGCTCCGGCCGCGTACCCCGGTGTGGGTGCAGATCGAGCTCAAGACCCACAACGCCGAGAGCTTCGCCCGCTTCGAGGCGCTGGTGCGCGATACGCCCGAGGTCACCGAGTGCGTGGCCGTGGGCGGCGGCGTGGACTACCTGGTCAAGTTCGAGGCCGTCTCCATCGACGCCTATCAGCGGCTGATCGATGCCTGGCTGATGTCCGACGCCGGCATCGAGCGCTACTTCACCTATATCGTCACCAAGACGGTCAAGCGTCCCGAGGCCGGGGTCGGCGTCGACGACCTGCTCGGCTGAGGCCGCAGAAAAAATCGCAAGTCCCGGGCGGCGGAACAAAAATCCTCGCCGCTCGCGGGCCGCGCTTCGAAAACTCCTCCCCGCCGGCCTGCCTTACCCTGACACCATCGCGCGGCCCCGCCGCGGATGCCATTTCATCGCCGGCGCCGTCCCGCGCCGGCGTGACAGGGGAGGTGCTTATGACGCTGTCCAACATGCTCGACGATCCGCGGCTGTTTCGTCAGTACGCCTATATCGACGGCAAGTGGACCCACGGCGACGAGGGCCGCGAGGAGGCCGTCGTCGATCCCGCCACCGGCGAGGTCCTGGGGCATATCCCGCTGCTGGAGCCGGCCCAGATCGCCGCGGCGGTGGATGCCGCCGAGGCCGCCTTCGTGCACTGGCGGGCGCTGCGCGCCGACGAGCGCTGCGAGCGTCTGCTGGCCTGGTACGACCTGCTGCAGGCCCATCGCGAGGACCTGGCGACCCTGATGACCCGCGAGCAGGGCAAGCCGCTGCCGGACGCCCGGGGCGAGGTGGAGTACGGCGCCAGCTTCGTGCGCTGGTTCGCCGAGGAAGGCAAGCGCGCCTACGGCGAGACCATCCCCAGCCACATCCCCAACGCGGCGCTCGGCACCCTCAAGGAGCCGGTGGGCATCGCCGCGCTGATCACGCCCTGGAACTTCCCGCTGGCGATGATCACCCGCAAGGCCGCCGCGGCCATGGCCGCCGGCTGCCCGGTGATCGTCAAGCCGGCCCACGAGACGCCCTTCTCGGCGCTGGCCCTGGCCGAGCTGGCCGAGCGCGCCGGCATCCCGGCGGGCATCTTCAACGTGGTACTCGGCGAGGCCGCCCAGGTCTCGAAGCTGCTGTGCGACGAGCCCCGCATCAAGGCGCTGTCGTTCACCGGCTCGACCCGGGTCGGCCGGCTGCTGATCGAGCAGAGCGCGCACACCGTGAAGCGTCTCTCGCTCGAGCTGGGGGGCAATGCGCCCTTCATCGTCGGCCCGGACATGGATCCCCGGGAGGCGGCCTTCGCGGCGGTGGCGGCCAAGTTCCAGACCGCCGGCCAGGACTGCCTGGCGGCCAACCGCATCCTGGTCCACGAGTCGATCCACGACGCCTTCGTCGAGCACTTCGCCGAGCGCATGGCGGCGCTGACCGTGGGCAACGGCCTGGACAGCGAGGTCGACCTCGGCCCGCTGATCCACCGCCAGGCGGTGGAGAAGGCGGCGGCCATCGTCGACGACGCGGTGTCCCGGGGCGCCACCCTGGTGGCCGGTGACCAGGGCCAGGCCCCGGGCGAGAACTTCTTCATGCCCACCCTGCTGACCGGCGTGACCCCGGAGATGCAGGTGTGGCGGGAGGAGAACTTCGCCCCGGTGGCCGGCATCACCGCCTACGCCGACGACGACCAGGTCATCGAGATGGCCAACGACACCGAGTACGGGCTGGCGGCCTATGTCTACACCCACGATATCCGCCGCATCTGGAAGCTGCTGCGGGCGCTGGAGTACGGCATGGTCGCGGTCAACTCGGTGAAGATGACCGGCCCGCCGGTGCCCTTCGGCGGCGTCAAGCAGTCGGGCCTGGGCCGCGAGGGCGGCGTGACCGGCATCGACGAGTATCTGGAGACCAAGTACTACTGCCTGGGGGCGCTGGGCTCCGTATCCGGGAGTTAGGATCCTGGCTGCGGGCTGCGGGCTGCGGGCTGCGGGCTGCGGGCTGCGGGCTGCGGGCTTCGGGCCACGCCCCCGGCCGCTCGTCGCCCGAGGCTCGACGCTCGCGAGCGAATCCGACAGGCAAGCTGATGATCGGCCACCGCGCCGGTTCAAGAACGAACGACGAACATCCTCCCCGGCGGAGCCGGGGAGCACGACGGGAGAAGCGCATGACCACCCACAAGGATCTGATCGACCGCGACCGCAAGGTGACCTTCCACGCCTCCACCCACCTGCGCGACTTCGCCCAGGGCGACGCGCCGGGGCGCGTGATCACCGGCGGCAAGGGCATCCATATCATCGACAAGGACGGCCGCGAGTTCATCGACGGCTTCGCCGGCCTGTACTGCGTCAACATCGGCTACGGCCGCACCGAGGTGGCCGAGGCCATCTACCAGCAGGCCCTGGAGATGGCCTACTACCACACCTATGTGGGGCACTCCAACGAGCCGCAGATCGCCCTGTCCGAGAAGATCCTCGAGCTGGCCGGCCCCGGCATGTCCAAGGTCTACTACGGCATGTCCGGCTCCGACGCCAACGAGACCCAGCTCAAGATCGTGCGCTACTACAACAACGTGCTGGGCCGCCCGCAGAAGAAGAAGGTCATCTCGCGGAGGCGCGGCTACCATGGCTCCGGCATCGCCTCGGGCTCGCTGACCGGGCTCAAGGCCTTCCACGACCACTTCGACCTGCCCATCGACACCATTCGCCACACCGAGGCGCCGTACTACTATCACCGCGCCGCGGAGCAGGAGGGCATGACCGAGCGCGAGTTCTCCCGCCACTGCGCGGAGCGGCTCGAGGCGATGATCCTGGCCGAGGGCCCGGACACCGTGGCGGCCTTCATCGGCGAGCCGGTGCTCGGCACCGGCGGCATCGTGCCGCCGCCGGAAGGCTACTGGGAGGCGATCCAGGCGGTGCTCGCCAAGTATGACGTGCTGCTGATCGCCGACGAGGTGGTGTGCGGCTTCGGGCGCATCGGCGCCGACTTCGGCAGCCATCACTACGGCATCAAGCCCGACCTGATGACCACCGCCAAGGGCCTGACCAGCGCCTATCAGCCGCTATCCGCGGTGATCGTCGGCGACCGCGTCTGGCGGGTGCTGGAGCAGGGCACCGGCGAGTACGGCCCCATCGGCCACGGCTGGACCTATTCCGGCCACGCCCTGGGCTGCGCCGCCGGCCTGGCCAACCTGGCGATCATCGAGCGCGAGGGCCTGACCGCTAATGCCACCGAGACCGGCGCCTACCTGCAGGAGCGCATGGCCGCCACCTTCGGCGACCACCCCATCGTCGGCCAGACCCGCGGCGTGGGCATGCTGGCGGCGCTGGAGTTCGCCGCCGACCCGGCCCGTCGCGCCCACTTCGACCCGAGCCTCAAGGTCGGGCCGCGCATCGCCGCCGCCGCCCTGGAGGAGAGCCTGATCGCCCGGGCCATGCCGCAGGGGGACATCCTCGGCTTCGCGCCGCCGCTGACCGCCACCCGCGCCGAGGTCGACGAGATCGTCGCCCGCACCGAGCGCGCGGTGAACAAGGTCACCGACGAGCTGGCCCGCGAGGGCGTCCTGCAGACCGCCTGATCGGCCTTTGGGTCACGACATCGCCGCGGGCATGCCCCGCGGCGTTCGCGTGGGTGGGCCATGGCGGCCCGCCGCCAGCGAGGAGAGGACCATGCACGACACCGCCCATGGCGTCACCCTGGCCGAGCTCTACGCCGCCCGACGGCGCCTCGCCGGCCGGGTGACGCGCACGCCCTTGACGCGCTCCGCGGCCCTGTCGCGGCGCTTCGACGCCGAGATCCTGCTCAAGTGGGAGACCCGTCAGCCCACCGGCGCCTTCAAGCTGCGCGGCGCCACCAACATGCTCTCGGCGTTGCTCGAGCGCCAGGGGCGCGAGGCCCTGGCGGCCGGGGTGGTGACCGCCTCCACCGGCAACCACGGCCGGGCCGTGGCCCACGCCGCCGCCGCGCTGGGGATTCCCGCCGTGGTCTGCCTGTCGCGGCTGGTGCCCGAGCACAAGGCCGCGGCCATCGCCGAGCGGGGCGCCGAGGTGGTGCGCGTGGGCGACAGCCAGGACGAGGCCTTCGCCGAGGTCGAGCGGCGGGTGGCCGAGCGGGGCATGACGCCGATCCCGCCCTTCGACGATCCGCTGATCGTGGCCGGACAGGGCACCATCGGCCTGGAACTGATGGAGGACGCCCCGGACCTGGATCGGGTGATCGTCGGGCTGTCCGGCGGCGGCCTGCTGGGCGGCATCGGCGCCGCGGTGAAGGCGATCCGCCCCGCGGTCGCCGTCACCGGCGTCAGCCTGTCCCGGGGCGCGGCCATGGCCGAGAGCCTGGCCGCGGGGCGCCCGGTGGCCGTGGAGGAGGTGGAAAGCCTGGCCGACTCCCTGGGCGGCGGCATCGGCCTGGACAACCGCTGCACCTTCGCCCTGGTGCGTCAGGTCATGGACGATCACCATCGGGTCTCGGAGGCGGCCATCGCCGCGGCCATGGTCGACCTCCTCGCGCACGAGAAATGCCTGGTGGAGGGCGCCGCCGCGGTGGGCCTGGCCGCCCTGGCCGAGCACGGCCTCGAGGTGCGCGGCCGGAGGGTGGCGCTGATCCTCTCCGGCAACGCGGTCTCGCTCGAGACCCTCGACCGGGCCCGGGCGCTGATCGGACGCTGAGGGGCGGTGAGGTGTGAGGAGTTAAGAGTGAGGTGTGAGGAGTGAGGAGCGAGAGACTGCCATCCCCTTACCCCTTACCCCTTACCCCTTACCCCTTACCCCTTACCCCTTACCCCATTCTTCAGGAGGTCCCTATGCAACTCTACGATCGCGACGCCATCGAGCGTGCCGTCGGCCTCGACCGCGAGGCCCTGGCGGCGGTGGAGGCGGGCTTCGCCGCCCTGGGCCGCGGCGAGGTGGTGCAGCCGCCGATCCTGTCCATGGCCATCGAGGAGGCCAACGGCGAGGTGGACGTCAAGACCGCCCATATCCGCGGCGCCGAGCGTTTCGCCATCAAGGTCAGCCCGGGCTTCTTCGACAATCCCCGGCTCGGCCTGCCGAGCCTCAACGGCCTGATGATGGTGTTCTCGGCGCGCACCGGCCGGGTCGAGGCGGTGCTCTTCGACGAGGGTTACCTGACCATGGTGCGCACCGCCCTGGCCGGGGCCATCGCCGCCAGGCACCTGGCCCGGGAGGACAGCCGGCGGGTGACCGTGCTGGGGGCCGGCGAGCAGGCCGAGCGCCAGGTCGAGGCGCTGGGCCTGGTGCGCGACATTCGCGCGGTCGATGTCTGGGCGCGCCGGCCCGAGGCCGCCGAGGCCTGTGCGGCGCGCATGCGCGCCCGCGGGCTGGACGTCGAGGTGCATGACTCGGTCCACGCGGCCTGCGCCCGGGCCGATATCATCGTCACCGCCACCCCGTCCCGCGAGCCGCTGCTGCGGGCTCGCGACCTGCCCGAGGGCGTGCATGTCACCGCCATGGGGTCGGACGGTCCCGACAAGCGCGAGCTGGAGGCCTCGGTGCTGACCCGGGCCGATGCCGTGGTGGTCGACACCCGGGCCCAGAGCGAAGCCAACGGCGAACTCAAGGCCTTCGCCGGCGGCGAGGCCCCCTTCAAGGTCCACGAGCTGGGGCGGGTGATCGCCGAGGGTGACAGGCTGCGGCTGTCGGACGCCACCCTCACGGTCTGCGACCTGACCGGCACCGGGGTGCAGGACACTGCCATCGCCGGCTTCGCCCTGTCGCGACTGGCCGGCGGCTGAACGGGCTTGTGCCGCCGGGCCGGCTGGCCCACGCTTGGCCTGTCGACCATTCCGAGGAGGGGATCTCATGGCGATGCTGCTGGCCTTCGATGTCTACGGCACCCTGATCGACACCCACGGCGTGGTGGCGGCGCTCGATGAACACCTGGCGCCGCCGCTGGAGGCCGCGGAGTTCTCGCGGCGCTGGCGGGACAAGCAGCTGGAGTACAGCTTCCGTCGCGGGTTGATGGGGGACTACGTGGATTTCGCCCGCTGCACCCGGGAGGCCCTGGAGTACACCGATCGAGCCCTTCAGGCCGGCCTCTCCGAGGTGGCCAAGGACCAGCTGATGGGCGCCTATGCCCGGCTGCCGGCCTTCCCCGAGGTGGCATCGGCCGTGTCACGCCTGGCCGATGCCGGGCACAGCTGCGTGGCCTTCTCCAACGGCAGCCAGGAGGCCGTCACCCGCCTGCTGGCCGGGGCGGCGATCCGCGATCGCTTCGAGGACATCGTCAGCGTCGACGAGATCAAGCGCTTCAAGCCCGATCCGGCGGTCTACTTCCACCTCCGGCGGCGCCTGGACGTCGAGCCCGCCGACACCTGGTTGATCTCCAGCAACCCCTTCGACGTGCTCGGGGCGCGACATGCCGGCCTGCACGCGGCCTGGGTACGGCGCAGCCCCGAGGCGCCCTTCGACCCCTGGGGCCTCGACCCCGACCTCACCGTGGCCGACCTGGAGGCGCTGGTCGACGCCCTGGCGTGACCTCACTCCGGGCAGCGCGGCGGGGCGGCATCGCCGGACAGGATCAGGCCGCCGAACCAGGCGGTGGCATCGCCGCCGGCGTTGTCGCCGTCGCTCATCAGCGCCAGGCCGTCGATGTGGCCCGGCGTCTCGCCGAACAGGCGGCGATAGTCGGCGCGCAGGTCGCGTACCTCGGCGACCCATTCGCCGACCCTCGCCTCTCCGCCCTGCAGGGCCAGCAGGCGGGCGCGATCGGTGAAGGCGTTGGGCCAGGCGGCGCCGGCCGGCTGGGTCGAGGACCAGACATAGTTCACCGACTGGACCTGCCAGGGGAGCGGGCCGGTCCTGCGCGCCACATAGACCCGGGCCGGGTAGTCGTCGCCGCCCCGGGTGCGCTCGTCGAGCCCCGGATAGATCGTCGAGACCCGCCAGCACCACTTCAGGTAGGGCGTGGTCGAGAGGTCGAAGCGGCGCTCCAGGTAGCGCGCCGAGGCGCGGCCTCGGGCCCGGGCCTGGAGCACGGTCTCGCCGTCTCGCGAGACCAGCCGATAGTCGGTGCGGCCGGCGAATTCCCGGACCGGCCAGTCGAGGATGGCCCGCGGCGGGAAGGTCGTGTCCGCCGCCGACGGACCGGCGGCGATGGCCAGCAGGCAGGTGGCGAACCAGTGACGATAACGCGGGGCGCGACTCATGAGCGTCTCCCGGGAGGCGGGGTCAGTGGCGGGGCTCGCCCTCCTCGGGTGGGGCATAGCGCTCGCCCGCCCGGTGCAGCAACCCGAACTGGCGGTCGCACTCGCGGCAGCCATCGCACATCGCCAGATGCAGGCGCAGCGACAGGCGCTCCCGGAAGGTCAACGGGCGGTCCCGTTTCAGCGACATCAGGCGGGTCGCCTGCTTGCACATCATCATGGCGATTCCTCCGTCAGCCAGCCGCGTTCGATGCAGGCGCGCAGCCGCAGGCGCGCCCGGTGCAGCATCACCCAGCAGTTGTTCTCCTTGATGCCGACCTCCTGGCAGATGTCGCCGGTGGACAGGCCCATCAGCTCGCGCAGCGAGAAGACCCGGGCGAGGTTGTCCGGCAGGCCGATCATGCAGGCGTCGAACACCTGCCAGAAATGCTCGTTCTCGAAGGTCGCCTCCGGCTCGCCCCAGTGGGAGGGGCGGGCGTTGGGCTGCCAGCGGCCGCTCTGCTGGAACTGGCGGTCGATGGCGTCGTCGTCGAGCGTCTCGTCCAGCGGTTCCCACTTGCCCTGCCGCTTCTGGACCCGCATGGTGTCGAGGATCTTGTACTTGAGGATGCCGAAGACCCAGGTCTCGTAGCCGGAGCGACCGGCGAAGCTGTCGTCCTTCTCGATGGCGGACACCAGGGTCTCCTGGACGGCATCCTCCGCCTGGCTGCGGTCGCGAAGGTGCAGCAGGGCGAAGGACACCAGCCGCGGGCGGACGGCCTCGAGGCGCCGTCGGCGATCATCGGTCTCGGTCACGTGGCCTCCCTTGCATGCGTGCTTCCTCCATGGCGTCGAGTCGTCGCAGGTCTTCCGGACGATCAAGATCCCATACCTCGGCCGGGCTCGCCAGCCGCCATCCCAACGCTGCGACGCGCCGGCGGGTCTGGGCCATGACCCGCTCGCTGCCCCAGTCGATCCCGGCGAACAGCCGCGGGTCGCCGTGTCGGGCGCCGATCAGGGCGTAGCCGCCATCCTCGGCCGGCAGGCAGACGGCCTCGGCCGAGGCCAGCGCCGCCCAGCAGTCGAGGAGCAGCGCCGGGACGAGCACCGGGCAGTCGCTGCCGATCACCAGGCCGGGGCCGGGCTCGGCCGCCAGGGCGCGATGCATGCGTCGCCCCAGGTCGCCCGAGGGCTGGGCGGCCAGGCGAATGCCGTGGCGCTCGGCCAGTTCGCCGAACAGCGGGTGGTCGTGGGCCAGGGCGGTCCACAGGGTGATGCGCCCCGGGTCGGTGGCGGCGGCCGCGACCGCCAGGGTGCGACGCAGCAGGCGAGCGTGCAGCCGGGCGGCGGCCTCCGCACCCAGGGCCGGGATCAGCCGCGTCTTGACCCGGCCGGGCAGCGGTGCCTTGGCCAGCACGGCGATCCGGGGGCGGGCCTCAGCGGACATCGCGGTAGGCCTCCGCCAGCCGCGCCGGTGACGCGCCGCGCCAGTAGTGCCAGCGCAGGCGCCACATCAGCAGGATGGTGCGCCACACGCCGTGGCGCACCCAGCGGCGCCCCGAGCTCGTGACCGATGCCCGGAGGCAGGCGGGCGGCGAGCGTCGCTTCAGGCGGCGACTCATCTCGATGTCCTCCATCAGCGGCTGATCGGGAAAGCCGCCCACGGCGTCGAAGGCGCCGCGGGTCATGAACAGCGCCTGGTCGCCGGTGGCGATGCCGGTGAGCCGGGAGCGCCGGTTCATGGCCGCGGCGATGATCGCCAGCATGGGGTGGCGTCCGCTCAGGCGGATATCGAAGCGTCCCCAGGCGCGACCGCCGTCGAGCGCGGCGGCGATGCGGCGGTCGGCGTCGTCGGGCAGGCGGGTATCGGCATGCAGGAACACCAGCCGGGCGGCGGTGGCGCGCTCGGCGCCGGCGTTCATCTGTCGGGCCCGCCCGGCCGGCGAGGAGATCACCCGGCTGGCCAGCGGCGCCGCGAGGCGAGGCGTGGCGTCGCGGCTGCCGCCGTCGACCACGATCAGCTCCACCCCCCGCCGGCGCAGCGGCTGCAGGGCCTCCAGGCAGGCGGCAATCCCGGCGGCCTCGTTCAGGGCCGGCACGATGATGGCCAGGGACGGTCGGGTGGCGTCGTGTGCGGGGCTCAAGCGCGCCTCCGGTCGAGTCGTCATCGTCCGCGGGCGGGGCGTCCTCCGGTATCGCCCGGTGCCGCCGGGGCGACCGGCCTCTTCCCCGTTACCTTAGCGCGATCCCGACGCCCTGTAAGCCCTCCCGGGGCGGCGCCGACCAAACCCCGAGGCCGGCGGATCCCCCCGAGCGTATGATGGAGGCGGAGGCGATGAAGATGCGAGCATGGGCCCTCGGGCTCTTCCTGCTGTGTTGCCTGGTCGCGCGGCTGCCGGCGGCGCCCCCCACGATGAGCGACCCCGCCGTGCCCCTGGCGCACTCCCTCGAGGCCCTGCGGGCGGCGGTGCGCTCCGGCGGCCCCGGCAAGGATGGCATTCCCGCCATCGACCGGCCGCGTTTCGTCCCGGCCGCCGAGGCGGACGCCTGGCTGGCGCCGGACGACCGCGTCATCGGCTACTACCGGGACGGCGAGGCACGGGCCTATCCCCAGCGGATCCTGGTCTGGCACGAGATCGTCAACGACGAGGTGGCCGGCGAGGCGCTGAGCATCACCTACTGTCCGCTGACCGGCTCGGCCCTGGGGTTTCGTCGCGGCGACAGCGAGTTTGGCGTCTCCGGGCGGCTGCTCAACAGCAACCTGGTGATGTACGACCGCGCCACCGACAGTCGGTGGCCCCAGCTGCTGGGCCTGGCCATCCAGGGCCCCCTGACGGGACGCGGCCTGCAGCCGCGCCGGCTGGTGTGGACCACCTGGGAGGCGTGGAAGGCCCGCCATCCGCAGACTCGGGTCCTGAGCCGCGAGACCGGCTATGTGCGCAACTACCGGCGCGATCCCTACGGCGACTATACCCCGCTACGCGGCTACTACCGTCCCGAGAGTCGTCGCCTCTTCCCGGTGATGGCCGAGGACGTCCGCCTGCCGCCCAAGGCCATGGTGCTGGCCTTCCGCGACGCCCGCAGGGCCGCCGCGGTCGGCCTGCCGGCGTTGCGCGAGGCGGGGGTGATGCGCCTGTCCCTGGGGGAGCGCGACTACCGGATCATCCACGACCCCGGACTGGATACCGGCTGGGTCTTCCTGGCCCCCGAGGGGACGCGCATCGACCCCGCCTCGCTGCGTTTCGGCCCCGGCGGAGTGAGCGGCCCGGGCGTCGACGCCCTCGAGCCCGTCCCGGCCTTCCAGGTGATGTGGTTCGCCTGGGTCGCCTTCCATCCTGATACCCGGCTGGTCCGGGAGGGACGGCGACCGTGAACGCCGTGGCTCGCCTGCTGGGGGCGCTGTTGTCCCGGCCCGCCAGCCTGGCGCTGATCCTGGGCGTCGGCCTGGGCTACGGCCTGCTCTACCTGTGGCTGGTCGGCGATATCGCCGGCGGCGGGAGTGGCTTCCGGCTGGCCTTTCCGGCCTGGGAGCGGGCCTTCGAGCTTCGCGGCGCGTGGCGCTTCGAGCCGGTGGGGATCCTCGAGCTGGGTCCCTGGATCTGGACCTTCAGCCCCCTGAACACGCTGATCGCCCTGGGGCTCGGCACGCTGCTGGGCCTCGACCTGGCCGCGGCCCGGCGGCTGCGCCGGGTGGCACGACAGTGCCCGGTCACGGCGCCGACCGGCGGGCTGCTGGCCGGGCTTTCCGCCCTGCTGGCCGGCGGCGCCTGCTGTGCGCCCCTGCTGGCGATATGGCTGGGGCTGCCTCTCGCCGGCGGCCTCGCCGTGCTGGCGCCCTGGCTGGTGCCCCTCGCCTACGCGGCCCTGGCGCTGGGGCTGTGGCGGCTGGCCGTCCGGCAAGCGCCGGGGCGCGGCGAAGGCGGTGCCGAATGACCGCCTGGCTCGATATCGGCGGCCAGGCCCTGGGGGGATGGCTATCCTGTCCTCGTCCCGGGCATCGGTCGACGCCGGCCTACGACGAGGACGTGCGCGGCTGCCTGCGGCCGGGGGATGTCCTGCTGGTCGAGGGTTCCTCGCGTATCAGCACGGTGATCCAGTACCTGACCCAGTCGTCCTGGTCCCATGCGGCGCTCTTCGTGGGGGAGGTCCAGGGGCGACGCCTCGGGGCCCATCCCGGCCAGTGGTTCATCGAGGCCGACCTGGTGGAGGGCGTGCGCATGACCGGGTTCGAGGCCTACCGGGGGCATGCGCTGCGGATCTGTCGGCCGGTGGGCCTGACGACTGCGGAGATCGAACGGCTCATCGACTATGCCCATGCCCGGCTCGGCCATCGCTACGATCTGCACAACCTGCTCGACCTGGCGCGCTACCTGCTGCCCCTGCCGCCCGTGCCGGCCCGCTGGCGTCGTAGCCTGCTGGGGGTCTGCAGCGGGGATCCGACCCGGGCGATCTGCTCGACGCTGATCGCCGAGGCCTTCCAGTCGGTACGCTATCCGATCCTGCCGATCCCGGTCTCCGGCCGGCCGGGGCGGTTCCGCCGCCGTCACGCCAGCCTCTTCACCCCGCGGGACTTCGACCTCTCGCCCTTCTTCCGCATCGTCAAGCCCCAGCTGCGCGACTTCCGCCATCGCGCCCTGCGCTGGGAGGAGGGGCCGGCGCTGGACGCGGCCGCCGGCGTCACGGCGCCAGCTCGATGATCCGGCCGCCGGCGGCCTCGGCGTCCTGGCGATCGTGGGTCACCATCAGGGTCGGCAGCCCCCGGTCGTGGACCCGCGCGAAGACCAGCCGGCGCATCTCGTCGCGCAGCGCGGCGTCGAGCTTGGAGAAGGGCTCGTCGAGGAGCATGGCGCGCGGCTCGGCCAGCAGCACCCGCATCAGCGCCACCCGGGCCTGCTGGCCGCCGGACAGGGTCGCCGGGTCGCGGTCGGCGAAGCCGGCCAGGCCGATGTCGGCCAGCGCCGCCTCGACACGGCGGCGCCGGGCCCGGCGCCCGCCTCCCGGCGGCAGGCCGAAGGCCAGGTTGCCGCCCACGCTGAGGTGGGGGAAGAGCAGCGGGTCCTGGAACAGCAGGCCCAGCCGGCGTCGCTCCGGCGGGCGCGTCGTCAGGTCCTCGTCGCCCAGCCGGACGCGCCCGGTGGCGGTGAAGGCGGGCGCCAGGAAGCCGGCGACCTGGGCCAGCAGGGTCGACTTGCCGACCCCGGAGGGCCCCATCAGGGTCAGCACCTCGCCCGGGGCGATGCGGGCGTCCACCCGTACCAGCGGGCGGTCGCCCTGGTAGATGGCGACCTCGTCCAGCCATAGCGGGGATGTCTCGGGCATCGTCGGCCTCATGTCAGCAGGTGGCGTCGGTGGCGGAACAGCAGGCGCGGCAGGCCGGTGGCCAGCACGAAGCCCAGCGCCGGCAGGGCCAGCTGGCCCAGGGCGTAGACCGCGGTCAGCCGTCGGTCGCCGCCGCTGGCCAGGCTCACCGCCTCGGTGGTCAGGGTGGCCAGCCGGCCGGCGCCGAGCAGCAGGGTCGGCAGGTACTGGCCGACGCTCACCGCGAAGCCCACGGCGGCGGCCACGGCGATGGGCGTCGTCAGCATGGGCAGCCGCACCCGCCAGAAGGTCCGCGCCCGCGAGGCGCCCAGGGCGGCGGCCACCTGGCTCCAGCGCGGGTCCAGGCGGCGGTAGCTCTCGGCCAGGGACAGGAAGACATAGGGCAGCACGAACAGCGCATGGCCCAGGGTCACCGCCAGCCAGCCAGCGGCCAGGCCGAGCTGCGCCTGGAGCTGCACCAGGCCATAGAGGAAGGCCACCGGCGGCACCAGCAGCGGCAGGTAGAGGATCAGCTGGGCGCCGGGGCGCAGCGGGCGACGCCGCCGGGTCTCGGCCTCCAGGCAGCCGACCACCAGCACCACCGACAGCGCCGTCGCCGCCAGGCCGATGCTGGCGGTGTGGCGCAGCGGGGTCGCGGCCGTGTCGGCGGCCTCCCGCCAGGTGGCCAGCGTCATCGGCGCGGGCCAGGCGGCGGGGAAGGGCCACCAGGCGGCCAGCGACCAGAGCGCCAGTCCCGCCAGGCTGGCGCCGAGCAGCAGGATCGACAGCCCGGTGAGCCCGGCCCCCAGGCCGCGCCCCATGGCCTCGCCGCGCCGGCGGCCGCCGCCCACCAGCCAGCCGGCGGCCAGCCGGCGCACCAGGCGCTCGGCGAGCCACCAGGCCAGCAGCGCCAGGACGGTCACGCCGAGCTGCAGCAGGGCTCCGGCGGAGGCCAGGAAGCGCAGCGACAGGTCGGGATCGTTCAGCCAGCGCACCACCGCCACGGCCAGCGTCGGCGGCGTCGAGGGGCCGAGGATGATCGCCACCTCCACGGTGGAGGTGGCGAAGGCGATGACCGCGAAGATCGGCAGGCGAACCAGCGGGTAGAGGCCGGGCAGCACCGCCTTGGCGAAGGCATGCAGGCGCCCGTAGCCCAGGGAGCGGGCCACCATCAGGCGCTCGTGGGCGCGGCACTGGGGCAGGGCCGCCAGGCTCATCAGCAGCAGGAAGGGGATCTCCTTGAGCACCAGGCCGGCGATCAGCGCCAGGCCCCCGGGATCGCCGGGGAAGAGGTAGTCCGGGGGGCGCTCCCAGCCGGTCAGCCAGGGCGAGCCCAGCCGGCTGGCCAGCCCCGACGGCGCCAGCAGGAAGGCCAGGCCGATGGCGGCGGCGGCATGGGGCACCGCCAGCAGCGGCGACAGCAGCCGCCGCACGACCCGGAACAGCGACGTCTCGAGGAAGGCGCCGAGGAACAGCATGACCACGGCGAAGGCCGCCAGGGTGCTGGCGAGCCCGGTGACCAGGCTCAGGCGCAGCATGTCGGCGAGGCCCGGCGCCTGCCACAGGGCCCGCCAGGGGGTCAGGCTCCAGGCGTCGCCGCCCAGCGCCGGCAGCCAGCCGAAGGACGGCGCCAGCACGCCGACCAGCCCGGCCGCCACCGGCAGCACCAGCAGCAGGACGGTGAGGCGGGGGATCAGGCCTAGCCACGAGGGGCGAGCGGGCCTCATGTCGCCGGATCAGCCGCGGGCATAGCGCGCCCGCCAGGCTTCCTCCAGGGCCTCCATCCAGCTGGGATGGGGCTCGGGCCGCAGCCGCTCCAGGGCGCGGGGCGGCAGGCGAGCCGGATGGCCGTCGTCGGTGGAGAAGGCCGCGCGCTGCTCGGCCGACAGCCGGTCCATGTCGAGCACGGTGGGATCCCCCCAGACGGCGATGTCCTGCTTGCGGGCCTGGGCCTCGGGCGACAGCAGGAAGTTGGCCAGCACCATGGCGCCGGCCTTGTGGCGGGCGTTGAAGGGAATCGCCACGAAGTGGACGTTGCCCAGGGTGCCGTCGTCCAGGACGTAGCTTCGGGTGCTGGGAGGCAGCCGGTGATCGGCCACGGCGGCGGCGGGCTCGGCGGGGTTGAAGGTGAAGGCCAGGTCCAGCTCGCCGTCGCCCATCAGCTGCTTGAGCTCGGGGCCGCTGGCCGGGAAGTGCCGGCCCTGGCGCCACAGGTGCGGGTGCAGGGCGTCCAGGTAGTCCCACAGCGGCGCCGTGATCGCCGCCACGTCATGGGCGTCCGCCGGCTCGGCGAGCACCGCGGGATCCTCGACCAGCTCGATCAGTGCCTGCTTGAGGAAGGTGCTGCCCAGGAAGTCCGGCACCAGCGGGTAGGTGAAGCGGCCCGGGTGCGCCCGGGCCCAGTCCAGCAGGGCGCGGATGTCGCCGGGCGGGGTGTCGACCCGCGCGGCGTCGTAGTAGAAGGTCAGCTGCGCCTTGCCCCAGGGGGACTCGTAGCCCTCGGTGGGCAGGGTGAAGTCGGTGAGCACCTCGGGGTTGTCCTCGGGCGCGGTCAGCGAGAAGTTCGGCAGGCGCCAGGCGAAGGGGCCGAACAGCAGCCCGTGACGCTTCATGGCGGCGAAGTTCTCGCCGTTGATCCACACCAGGTCGATGGCGCCCTCGTCGACGTTGCCGGCCGACTTCTCGGCGATCACCCGGGACACCGCCGCGGCGGTGTCGTCGAGCTTGACGTGGATCACCTCCACCCCGTGGCGCTGGGCCATCCGCTCGGCGACCCAGCCGATATAGCGGTTGGTGGTGGCGTCGCCGCCCCAGGCGTTCCAGTAGACGGTCTGGCCGCGGGCCTCGGCCCGAATCTCGGACCAGTCTTCCGGCAGCGGCGCCTCGTCGGCGAGGGAGGGCAGGGCCGCCAGGGCGAGCAGCGGGACCAGCAGGGCGGCGCCGAGGCGGCGGGCGAGCGGGGGACGGGGCATGGCGATCATCCTGTGCAGTGGGTCGGAATGGCGTCGAGCTCCGCCATCACCCGTCGCAGGGTGGGCGGCGAGAGGTAGTGATCCACCCGGTCGCGGACGTGCTCGATCAGCGCCGAGTCGCTGAGCTCGGCGGACCAGTCCTCGCCGCGACGCCCGGGATCCGTGTCGTGCCGGTGGGCGCCGCGCCACTTGGCGCACCAGGTCAGCGACCATAGCCACATGGCGCGGCGGCAGGCGAGCAGGGCGGCATCGGGGTGCGCGGCCGCGGCCGGCCCCAGGGCGCGGCGCCACTCGGCCTGGAAGGCGGCGACCCGCTCGATGTCCAGCACCGCCCGGCTGGCGGGATCCCAGGTGGTGGAGGTGTAGAGGCTGGCGTGGGCCAGGTCGAAGCCCGGCAGGCCGTAGCGGCACTTCTCCAGGTCGACCAGCACGGCGCGACCCGAGGCGTCGATCAGGAAGTTGCCGGGATGGGCGTCGAAGCTGATCAGCGTGGTCATGGCCGCGACGTCCGGCAGGCGCTCGGGCAGGGCACGGAGCTGGGCCTCGATCAGCCACCGGGCCTCCGGCGACAGCCCCGCCTCGGGCAGGGCGCGGGCCTGGTCGAGGATCTCCTCGCGCATGGCCCGCCAGGGGTCGGCGGGGGCGAGCAGCGGGGCGCGCTCGGCGCGCCCCGGCGTCGGCAGCCGATGCAGGCTGGCCAGGGTCCGGGCGATGGCCGGCAGGTCGTCGGGCAGCCGGGCCGGGCGGCCGACGATGGCCTCGACCAGCAGGGCGCCCCGGGGCAGGTCCTCGTCCGGCGGCAGCACGCCGTGCAGCCGTGGCGTGTGCCCCCCCGCCGCGGCCCGATCGAAGCAGGCCGCCTGGTAGGCCAGGTTGTCCCGCGGGGCGAGGCGCATCTGGCTCTGCTTGGGGATGCGCGCCACCCGGTCGCCGCCGGCGTGGCGGATCCAGATGTGGCGATGGGCCAGGCCGGTGTCGGCCATCGGCTCGAGCGCGTCTCCGTCGGCGGGCTCGCCGGCCCTCGCCAGGGCGCGAGCGAGGCGCTCGACCAGCGTCGCCGGGGCGTGGCTCTCCATGTCGGCCGGAGGCGTCGTGTCGGGCATCGGAGTTCCTCGATGACGGCTTGCAGGGCTGTGTCGCGAGGCGTCGGCGTTCCTTACGGCGCCTCGTTTCCAGCGTAGTCGCTCGATGCGGACGCCTTTCCACGGCGCCCGCCTCGATGATAACCGCCGGCACAGAAAGAAAAAGGGCGCCATCGTGTGGGATGGCGCCAAACGAGTCAGCATGTCGGACATGCCGTCGGGATGAGGCGGCCGTAGCCGCCACGAGAGAGAAGCGGGGCGGGCCGGGTCAGCGCAGGCGCTGGCCGGACACGCTGGGGTGGTAGAGCGGCTGGACGGTGTTGCCGTCCGGGTCCTTGCAGTAGAGGCTGCGGCCGCCGTCGGCGTGGTCGTGGGGCCCGCGCACCACCTCGACCCCCTGGGCGACCAGGTAGTCGTTCCAGGCGTCCACGTCGTCGCGCTCGTCGACCACGAACCCGAAGTGGTCGAGGCGCTGGGGATCGCCGCCGGTGTCGGCCTTGGCCCGGGCCAGCGAGAAGTTGTCGTTGCCCAGCGTCAGGTAGACCAGGTCCTGGTGGGCGCGGCGCAGCACCGACATGCCCAGCACGTCGACGTAGAAACGCTCGCAGGCCTCCAGGTCCTGGACCTGCAGGGCGATATGACGCATGCCGTTGAACGGGGCGGGGCGTTGCATGGGACCTCCTCGACGCGGTGGGACTTCAGTTAATTATTGGAAAATGTTTCCATAAAAAGCTCCCGTTCACAACCCATGGAGAGCCATCATGTACTGCATCATCGTCCAGACCCGCCTCAAGCCCGGCACCCGCGAGCGCTTCCTGGAGGCCATGCTGCCCAACGCCGAGGCCTCGGTGCGCGACGAGCCGGGCTGCCACGCCTTCGACGTCATCGAGGATCGCGACACCCCGGACCTCTTCCATCTCTACGAGATCTACACTGATCAGCAGGCCCTGGCAGCCCACAAGGAAACGCCGCACTACAAGGCCAGCCGGGCCGTGGTCAACGAGCTGATCGCCGAGCAGCAGGTGATTCGCGCCGACGTCCTGGCGACCAACCCCCAGACACGGCCCGGCGCCTGAACCAATCGCCTCGCCCGGCATCTCAGCCAACATCCGCATGCCGAGGCGAGGCGCCCATGATTCCCCGATCGTCCCCGTCGCGTCCCATCCTCCTCTGGCTGAGCCTGGCCTGCCTGTTGGCGGGCGCCCTGGCCGCCTGGCAGGCCCCGGCCCAGTCGCCTGCCGCCCGCGACACCGCCCTGGTGATGACCCTCGACGGCGCCATCGGCCCGGCCACCAGCGATTACTTTCAGCGCGGCCTGGAGCTCGCCGCCGAGCGCCAGGCGCGGCTGGTGGTGGTGGAGATGGACACCCCCGGGGGCCTCGACGCCGCCATGCGCGACATGATCACCGCCATGCTGGCCTCCCCGGTGCCGGTGACCTTCTACGTCTCGCCGGGCGGGGCCCGGGCGGCCAGCGCGGGCACCTACCTGCTCTACGCCAGTCACGTGGCCGCCATGGCCCCGGCCACCCACCTGGGCTCGGCGACCCCGGTGCAGATCGGCGGCGGTGGGGGGCTGCCCGGCCTCGGGGAGCCCGAGGCTCCCTCCGGGGAGGGCGAGGACGCGGACAAGCGCAAGGCCCCCGAGGCCGAGCGGGCCCCCGCCGACGACGCGGCGGAGGCGGAGTCGTCGGCCGCCGAGCCCGACAAGCGTCGCGGCGAGACCGCCATGGAGCGCAAGGTGCTGGAGGACGCCGTGGCCTACATCCGTTCCCTGGCGGAGCGCCATGGCCGCAACGCCGACTGGGCCGAGGCGGCGGTGCGCGAGGCGGTCAACCTCACCGCCCGGGAGGCGCTGGAGCGGGGCGTCATCGACGTCGTCGCCGGCGATCTCGACGACCTGCTGACCCAGATCGACGGCCGCGAGGTGATGATGGCCGACGGCACCCTGACCCTGGCCACCGCGGACCTGGCCCTCGAGCGTTTCGACCCGGACTGGCGCACCCGGCTGCTGGAGGTGATCACCGACCCCAACGTGGCCTACTTCCTGATGATCATCGGCTTCTACGGGCTGATCTTCGAGCTCTCCAACCCCGGCAGCCTGGTGCCGGGCACCATCGGCGTGATCTGCCTGCTGCTGGCGTTGTTCGCCTTCCAGGTGCTACCCGTTAACTATGCCGGCCTGGCGCTGATCCTGGTGGGCCTGGGGCTGATCGTGGGCGAGGCCCTGATGCCCAGCTTCGGGATCCTCGGGATCGGCGGCATCGTGGCCTTCGTGATCGGATCGGTGATGCTGATGGACGCGGACACCCTGAACATTTCGCTGCCCCTGATCGGCGGCATCGCCCTGGTGGCGGCGGGCCTGATGCTGTGGGCCATGACCCGCTTCCTGGGGCTGCGTCGCCGGCCGGCGCGCACCGGCCAGGAGGAGCTGCTGGGCAACGAGGCCCGGGCCCTGGAGGACTTCCAGGGCGAGGGCCATGTGCGACTCCACGGCGAGCGCTGGAACGCCCGCAGTGCCGCGGCGCTGCGCCGCGGCCAGGCGGTGCGGGTGGTCGGCATCGACGGCCTCACCGTCGAGGTCGAGCCGCTGGACGCCGGGACCTGAAGCCGGCCGGCCCCGGGCCGGCCGCCCATCTCGAGGAGAGCCAACCATGATGATTTCCTATCTCGTGCCGATCGTCCTGCTGCTGATGCTGCTGGCGGCCTCGATCCGCATCCTGCCGGAGTACAAGCGCGGCGTGGTGTTCTTCCTGGGGCGCTTCCAGTCGGTGAAGGGGCCCGGCCTGATCATCATCATCCCGGGGATCCAGAAGATGCAGGTGGTGGACCTGCGGGTGATCACCATGGACGTACCGGAGCAGGACGTCATCTCCCAGGACAACGTCACGGTCAAGGTCAATGCCGTGCTCTACTTCCGGGTGGTGGACCCCGAGAAGGCGATCATCCAGGTCGAGCACTTCGTCAGCGCCACCAGCCAGCTGGCCCAGACCACCCTGCGCTCGGTGCTCGGCAAGCACGACCTGGACGAGATGCTCTCCGAGCGCGACAAGCTCAACGACGACATCCAGGAGATCATCGATGCCTCGGCGGAGGGCTGGGGCATCAAGGTGGCCAACGTGGAGATCAAGCACGTCGACCTGGACGAGAGCATGATCCGCGCCATCGCCCGCCAGGCCGAGGCCGAGCGCGAGCGTCGCGCCAAGGTGATCCACGCCGAGGGCGAGCTGCAGGCCTCGAAGAAGCTCGTCGAGGCCGCCAACGTCATGTCGGAGAACCCCGCGGCCCTGCAGCTGCGCTACCTGCAGACCATGAACGACATGAGCAACAAGAACGCCGCGACCATCGTGGTGCCGCTGCCCATCGACCTGATGGAAGCCTTCCGCCACATGGCCAGGCGCGGCGGCGACTGACGGCCGCCCAGCCGCGGACGGCGCCGCCGTCCGCCTCGCCGGCGGCGCGATATGCAGGTCGCCGCCATTCCTGCTAGAATCCCGCCCCTTCGTCGTCCCGGCCCCTGTCCGGGACGCGTCGCGAGCACAGGGATTCGACCATGGTACCGTCATCTGCCGGGCCGGCCACGCCGCCCTAGACGCCTTCCCGCCCAAGCGACCCGGCGAGCGCCGTCACCGGCGCGTCATCGCCCGGCATCATCGTGATGCCCGGTGCCCCCGCGGCACCTCTCCCTGAATGCCAAGACGCTCGATCAGCACCGATGCCCCTGCGGGCGTCCGGTGCGCGACCCTGGCGCCCCTGGGGCATGACAATCACCCTCGACTGGACCGCAGCATGATCCGATCCATCAAGCACGACTGGTTCTCGAACCTGAAAGGCGACACCCTGGCGGGCATCGTCGTGGCCCTGGCCCTGATCCCCGAGGCCATCGCCTTCTCCATCATCGCCGGGGTCGACCCCAAGGTCGGCCTCTACGCCTCCTTCTCCATGGCGGTGATCATCGCCTTCGCCGGTGGCCGGCCGGGGATGATCTCGGCGGCCACCGGCGCCATGGCGCTGCTGATGGTGACGCTGGTCAAGGAGCACGGCCTGGAGTACCTGCTGGCCGCGACCCTGCTCACCGGGGTGCTGCAGATCGTCGCCGGCTACCTGCGCCTGGCCGACCTGATGCGCTTCGTCTCGCGCTCGGTGGTGACGGGCTTCGTCAACGCCCTGGCGATCCTGATCTTCATGGCCCAGCTGCCCGAGCTGACGGGCGTCACCTGGCATGTGTATGCCATGACCGCGGCGGGGCTCGGCATCATCTACCTCTTCCCGCTGGTGCCGGTGATCGGCAAGGCCCTGCCCTCGCCGCTGGTGTGCATCCTGGTGCTCACCGGCGTCTACCTGGCTTCCGGCATCGATATCCGCACCGTGGGCGACATGGGCGAGCTGCCGGACACCCTGCCGGTGTTCCTGTGGCCGGACGTGCCGCTGAATCTCGAGACCCTGGCGATCATCTTCCCCTACGCGGTGATGCTCACCGTGGTGGGCCTGCTGGAGTCGATGATGACCGCCACCATCGTCGACGACCTCACCGATACCGGCAGCGACAAGAATCGCGAGTGCAAGGGTCAGGGCCTGGCCAACCTGGGCACCGGGCTGCTCGGCGGCATGGCGGGCTGCGCGATGATCGGGCAGTCGGTGATCAACATCAAGTCCGGGGGCCGCAGCCGCCTGTCGACCCTGATCGCCGGCGTGATGCTGCTGCTGATGGTGGTCTTCCTGGCCGACTGGGTGTCGCGGATCCCCATGGCGGCGCTGGTGGCGGTGATGATCATGGTCTCCATCGGCACCTTCAGCTGGACCTCGATCCGGGATCTCAAGAAGCACCCGATGTCCACCAACCTGGTGATGCTGGCCACCGTGGTGGTCACGGTCGGCACCCATAACCTGGCCATCGGCGTCTTCGTCGGCGTGCTGCTGGCGGCGCTGTTCTTCGCCAACAAGGTGGGCAATATCCTCTATGTCGGCGCCGAGGAGCCCGAGGAGGGCCATCGGATCTACCGGGTGGTGGGCCAGGTGTTCTTCGCCTCCTCGGAGCGCTTCGCCGCCGCCTTCGACTTCAAGGAAGCCGTGGAGAAGGTCACCATCGACCTGTCCCGGGCCCACTTCTGGGACATCACCGCCGTCCAGGCCCTGGACCGGGCGGTGATCAAGTTCCGCCGCGAGGGCACCGAGGTGGAGCTGATCGGGCTCAACGAGGCCAGCGCTACCATCGTCGATCGCTATGCCATCCACGACGACCCGGAGGCGGTCGAGAAGCTGATGGGCGGCCACTGAGGCCGTGTCGGCCGCCCCTGTGACGGGGCGGCCGCGATGGTGTAGAACGGGTACCGAGACAACACACGCCAGCTTCAGGATAGAGTGATGACAGAACAGGTGATGGCCGCCATCGACGGCTCGACTTTCTCCGAGGGCGTCTGCGACTACGCGGCCTGGGCCAGCCTGGCGCTGGAGGCGCCCCTGACCTTCCTGCACGTGGTCGACAATCATCCCCAGACCGCCGAGGCGGACCTCTCCGGCAACATCGGCCTGGGCTCCCGGGAGCACCTGCTCGAGGAGCTCTCGCACCTGGACGAGCAGCGCGCCAAGGTGGCCCAGGAGCAGGGACGGCTGATGCTCAAGGCGGCCAAGGAGCGTGCCGTCGAGGATGGCGTCGCCGATCCCGGCAGCCGCCAGCGCAATGGCACCCTGGTCGAGACCCTGGAGGACCTGGAGGAGGAGACCCGGCTGCTGGTGATGGGCAAGCGCGGCGCCACCGCGCACCAGGACAGCGAGCACCTGGGCTCCAATCTCGAGCGCGTGGTGCGCGGCCTGCATCGGCCCATCCTGATGGTGCCGGAGGCCTTCAAGCGCCCGGAACGCGTCATGATCGCCTTCGACGGCAGCCGCACCACGCGCAAGGGCGTGGAGATGCTGGCCAGCAGCCCGCTGTTCCGGGGCGTCCCGGTGCATGTGGTGATCGTCGGCGCCGAGACCGGCGACCATCGCTCCCAGCTCGACTGGGCGCTGGCCACCCTGCGCGAGGCGGGCCACGAGGCTGAGGGCGCCATCCGCGCCGGCGAGGTGGAGGAGACCCTGAGGGCCTACAAGGAGGAATTCGACATCGACCTGGTGGTGATGGGCGCCTACGGGCACTCGCGGATCCGCCACCTGCTGGTGGGCAGCACCACCACCGCCATGCTGCGCCGGGCCAGCGTGCCGGTCCTGCTGCTGCGCTGAACCGCGGCCATCGGGCCGATCGACTCGGGGCCCCGCCATCGGCGGGGCCCCTTGCGTTTCATCTCCCGGAGCACGACATGAGCTATCGCATCCTGCTGAGGGACCATCGGGGCCTGCTGGGCATCGCCTTCCTGGCGATGTTCTCGTCGAGCCTGGGCCAGAGCTTCTTCATCGGCCTCTTCCAGGTGCCCATCGCCGAGCGCCTCGGGCTCACCGCCGGCCAGTTCGGCAGCGCCTACTCGCTGGTCACCCTGGCCGCCGGCTTCGCCGTGCTGCGGCTGGGGCCCAGCCTCGACTGGGTGGCGCCGCGTCGCTTCGCGCTGATTGTGCTGCTCGCGCTCTTCGCCGGCGTGGCGCTGCTGACCGGATCGTCCTGGTGGCCGCTGGGGGTGCTGGGCCTGGGGCTGGTGCGCTTCTGCGGCCAGGGCATGATGAGCCATCTCGGTAATACCCTGGCCGGTCGCGAGTTCACCGCCCTGCGCGGCCGGGCCCTGAGCCTCGCCGGCATGGGGTTGATGCTCGGCGAGACCCTGCTGCCGCCGGCGGTGGCGGCGCTGCTGGTGTGGCTGGGCTGGCGCGAGCTGTGGTGGGCGCTGGGCGCGGGTCTGGCCGTGTTCTGGGGCCTGTCGCTGGTCGCCGCGCCCTGGCCGCCGGCACCGCCGGCTCGCCGGCGGCGGGACGGGCAGGGCGCCGGGCCCCGACCCTTCCGCGAGGCGCGTTTCTGGCGGCTGCTGCCGCTGCTGATGACCCTGCCGGTCGCCATGACCGGGCTGTTCATCTATCAGGCACGGCTGACTTCGGCCATGGACAGCTCGCTGGCGGTGTATGCGCTGGCGCTGACCGGCATGGGCCTGGCCAAGTTGCCCGGTGCCCTGCTCGGCGGGCATTGGGTGGATCGGCTGGGCCCGGTGCGCCTGGCCCGGCTCTACCTGCTGCCCTTCGCCCTGGGGCTGGTGCTGGCGCTCACCCTGGGTGGGCACCTGGCGATCTGGGCGCTGATGGTCGGCGGCGGGCTGGCCATGGGCGCCCAGGAGTCCATCGCCACCAGCCTGCTGGTGCGCCTCTGGGGCGTCGAGCACCTGGGCCGGGTGCGGGCCACCCTCAGCGCGGCCATGGTCTTCTCCACCGGCATCGCCCCGGCGGCGCTGGGCCTGGCCCTGGACCTGGGGGCGCCCTTCGCCCTGGTGCTGTGGGGCATGCTGGCGCTGCTGGTCGGCGGCTGGTGGCTGGCCCAGGGGGTGCTGGCCAGCCCCGCGGCGCGGGGCGTCAGCCCCTAGGACGGGGTCGGGTCGAGCCGGCGTCCGGGGCATGATGGCCGAGCCAGCCGGCCAGCAGGCGATCCAGCGACAGGGCGCCGGGGCCGCGCAGCATCAGGGTCAGCAGGCTGGCCGCCCAGAGGCCGTGGGTCACCCAGGCGTCCGGGTAGACGAACACCTGGATCACCAGGGTCATGATCAGCAGGCCGGTGGCGGCGAGCCGCGTGGCCAGCCCCGCCCACAGCAGCAGCGACAGGCTGAACTCGGCGGCGGTGGCCAGGTAGGCCGCCAGCGCCGGCGGCAGCAGCGGCAGGGCGTACTCGTGCTCGAACAGGAAGAAGGTGCTCTGGCTGATCGCCAGGCCCTCGACCTTGGTCAGCGCCGAGCCGAAGAAGACGCTGCCCAGCACGACCCGCATCAGCAGGGCCACCGGATCTAGGGGGACCCGGTCCAGGCCCGGCACCAGGCGGTGATAGTAGAGTTCCAGGGGGCGTAGCAGAACCTTCATGGGATGTCCTCCGTGCTGGGCTTGCCCGGGACGCCCAGCGCGCCCAGGCCGAGCAGGGTGCCCAGGGCCTCGCCGGCGGCCGCCTCGTCGCCGGCCTCGGCGGCGATCGCCAGCGCCTCGCCGAGCGTGGTGGCCCCGTCCAGCAGGCCGTAGAGATGGCGGACGCCCGGTGCGACCGGCGTCAGCCGCGCCCGGCCGTCACGGCGCACCGCCAGCCAGGGCCGGTCGCCGGCCTCGCCGGGGGGCAGGGCGGCGCCGCCGGCCTCGAGGCGACGCCACAGCGCGGCCACGTCATGGCGGCAGGCCACCAGTCGGGTCGCCGGCCGGGGCGCCGGCACCAGCGCCTCCGGCGCCGGATGCCCGGCCAGCTGCGGGGCGGTCAGGGCGGGCGCCTCGGCGGCGTGGCTGACGTCCAGCCGCGCCCGCTCGAGGCGACAGACATCGCTCACGTAGCGGTGGGCCTCGAGGGGCGGCAGGGTGTCGAGGAAGTCGGCGAAGCCGTGGCCGTAGTGCATCAGCCGCGGGTCCGCGGGGGGATGCGCCCGGGCGTAGTCGCCGGCGGCGGCGGCGAAGTAGCGCGGGCCGAGCAGCGTCCGGGTGTGGGGAAAGGCCGTGGCCAGGGCCTCGATCAGGCCCTGGCGGATATTGTTGCGGTAGACATCGAGTCCCGCGGGCTGTCCCAGGTCGGCGTCCGTCTCGATCCCCGGTTCGTGCATGGCGGCGATGAAGCGCCGCTGCCAGTCGGCGAGTGGACTCATGCCGGGCTCCTCGTCCGGTTCCGAGCGGGCGCCGGCCGCCGGGCCCGGGCACGCTCGACCTCCTCGAGCCAGCGCGCCAGCGACGGCACCCGGGTGTCCCACTCGATCAGGGTGGGCACCGCCGGCATCGCCCGGGTCATCCGCGCGTAGAGCGTCCACAGGGCCTCGTCCACCGGGCTGCCGTGGTCGTCGATGCGCAGCGGCGGGTCCACGGCGGTGTCCAGGCTGTAACCGGCCAGGTGGAATTCGCCCACCGCCTCCAGGGGCAGGGCCGCCAGGTAGGCGTCGAGATCGCGGCCCAGGTTGTGGGCGCTGATGCCGGCGTTGTTGAGGTCCAGCAGCAGCCCGCAGCCAGTGCGGGCCACCAGCTCGGCCAGGAAGTCGGCCTCGTCGAGGGTGTTCATCTCCAGGCGCACGTAGAGGCTGGGGTTCTCGATCAGCAGGCGGCGGCCCAGGGCCTGCTGGGCGATGTCGATGTTGCGGGCGACCAGCGCCAGGCTCTCCTCGGTGAGCGGCACCGGCAGCAGGTCGTTGTAGCAGTCGCCGTCGAGCCGGCTCCAGGCCAGGTGCTCCGAGACCAGGGCCGGCGACAGGCCCGCCACCAGACTCGTCAGCCGGGCCAGGTGGTCGGGGTCGGGGCGCTCGGCGCCGCCCAGCGACATGCCCACGCCATGGACCGAGAGCGGGTAGCGTTCGGCGAGGGCGGCCAGCGTCTCGCGCACCGGGCCGCCGGCGCCCATGTAGTTCTCGGCGTGCAGCTCCAGGAAGTCCACCGGCCGGGGGGCGGCGAGCAGGGCCTCGGTGTGCTGGTGCTTGAGGCCGATGCCCACCGCGTCGGGGGCGAGGGAAAGGGGCATGGCGGTCTCCTCGAAGAGGCGGCCCGCCAGGCGGCGGGCCGCGACGGGCTCAGGGACGGTCGACTTCGGTCAGGCTGCCGTTGCCGTGGGGCGTCTCGATGCTGGTGCAGGTGCCTTCCGGGACCAGCTTCCAGGCATTGCCCTGATAGTCCACGGTGGAGGTGCCGGCGCAGGTGGTGCCGGGGCCCGCCTTGCAGTCGTTCTGGCCGGCCAGGGCCACGCCGTAGCACTTCTCCATGGCCTCGCCGTCGTCGGCCTGGGCGGTGGCCATGGCGCCGGCCTGGGCCATGGCGGTGGTGAGCACGGCGGCCATCATGGTGGATCGGTTCATGGACGGGTCTCCTTCGGTTGGGGGGGGACGCATCGGCGCGTGGCGTCGATACGCCCTGCTGTGTCGTCGCCGGCGCCGGGGGCTTACAGCGATGGCGAGGGGCGATGGCAGGCGGAGGAGCGAGAACCGTCGGGTTGTCGTTATAGAGTGGTGTTTTTTTCTATGTTATGTGAGCTTTATGGCTGGTTTTTGTGGTTTATGGAGTGAATTTGGTGGTTCCAGGGGTTTCCTTGCCGGACGCCTGGGGTAGTATTTCCCGCGCTATTTCATCCCCTTGCTCAGGAGCGAACCCCATGACCATCCAGCGCCATGACACCAAGGCCCGCATGAGCCGGGCCGTGATCCACAACGGCACGGCCTACCTGTGCGGCCAGGTGGCCGGCCCCGAGGCGCGTCACGGCGACATCACCGAGCAGACCGAGAGCATGCTGGCCCGGGTCGACGCCCTGCTCGCCGAGATCGGCTCCGATCGCGAGCACCTGCTCACCGCGACGATCTACCTGAAGGACGGCGGCGATTTCGCGGCCATGAACGCCGTCTGGGACGCCTGGGTACCCGAGGGGCATGCCCCGGCGCGAACCTGCGTCTGCGCGCCGATGCCCGCCGACGAGCTCAAGGTGGAGATCACGGTCACCGCCCTGATCAAGGACGCCTGAGGCCGGCGAGGCCCACCGTCGACGCGAAAGGCCGGCGCCCGGGCGCCGGCCTTTTGCATGCGCGCGGGCTCAGCGCAGGCAGGGATCCTCGAGCGGGGCCTCCCGGGGGCGGAGGCGTCGGGACAGGGCGTCCACGGCGATGTTGAGCCCGGCGGTGACCAGCAGCAGGAAGAAGGCCACGTCGAACATCAGGTACTGGAAGTGCTCGTCGATGTAGTAGCCCAGGGTGGCGATGCCCAGCATGCCGAGGATCGCCGTCTCGCGCAGGATCACCTCGGCGCGGTAGTAGAGCAGCGCCAGCAGGCCGGGGTAGACCCTCGGCAGCAGCTCGTAGGCCAGCCGCCCCGAGGCCGGCAGGCCCGGCATGCCCGGGGTCAGGCCGTCGGCATGGCGGGCGGCGAGGAAGGCGATCAGGGCGCCGTTGTGCAGCGCCAGGGCCAGCCAGGCCGGCAGCAGCGAGGGGCCCAGCAACAGCAGGAAGACGAAGGCCAGCATCAGCTCCGGCGTGGAGCGCAGGAAGATCAGCAGGCCGCGGCCGGCCAGGCGCGTGGCCGGCGTGCCGAAGTGCCGGCTGGCCAGGGGCCACAGCAGCAGCGCCACCAGCAGCGCGCCCACGGTGCCGAGCAGGCCCAGCAGCAGGGTGTGGCCGACGGCCGGGGCGAGGGTCGGGATGCCGGCGAGCCAGTCGACCAGCCCCGCCCAGTCGCCGGCCAGCAGCGGCGCCGGCCACAGGTCCTGGCCGACGAAGCGCCACAGCAGGCCGGCGTCCACCGCCGGCCAGGGGCCGAGCAGGAAGGCGCCGCCGACCAGCAGCAGCGGCACCAGCCGCTTGTGGCCCCACCACGGCAGGGTGGCGATCAGCAGGTAGAAGCACCACAGCAGGGCGCCGGCCTCCGGGTAGCGGCCCTCGCGGAAGGCGCTCTCCAGCTGGAAGCCCAGGGTCGGCAGGCCGACGAAGCCCAGCAGCACGCTGGCGCGCAGGCCGCACTCGAAGCGGTAGCGGGTGTAGGCGGCGAGCCGCTCCCAGGCCAGCGGCAGCTCGGCATAGACGAAACGCGACAGCCGGCCGACCCCGGGGGGCAGGGCCTCCACCGGGGCGCGGGGCGTCTGTTCGAGGATCTCGGCGTAGACCTTGGCGAAGATGCCGGCATAGGGGATGGCCAGCGCCGCCAGGGCGGTGAAGGCCGAGAGCCCGAAGACCTGCAGGAACAGCAGCGCCCAGAACAGCTCGTGGATGGCGCGCACGAAGGCGCAGCCGGCGCGCACCAGCCGCGAGCGGGTGAACGCCAGGGCCAGGGGAAAGCCCAGCACCACCCCGGCCAGGGTGCCCCACAGGGCCACCGCCACGGTGAGGCCCAGGGCATGGAAGGGTGATTCCACCCCGGCGAAGTCCGGCCAGGCCAGGCCGGAGAGCAGGCGCCCCAGCTCCGTCCAGGGATCCCGGGTGACCACCGAGAGATCGGCCAGGGGCGCGAGCAGCACCGCCAGGGCGACCAGCAGCAGGCTGTGCCGGGCCAGTCGTGGCCCCGGGGTCGCGCCGCTCAGCCAGGCCGGTCGGCGGGGCCGGGCGGCCTGGCTCATGCCCGCCCCCGGGAGCAGGGCAGGGTCGCCGGGGAGGGCTCGGCCGGCTCGGCGTCGCGAGGGGCGGTGTCCGGCGACGCCGTCTCGGCATCGGGATAGAGGGCATCCAGGTCGGCCAGGCTCAGCGCCTCGGCCGGGGCGTCGATCACCAGTCGGCCGTCGCGCAGGCCCCAGACCCGGTCGAAGCGGGACAGGGCCAGCTCGCGCTGGTGCAGGGCGACCACGCCGGTGGCATGGCGTGCCTCGATCAGCGCCAGCAGGCGCAGCGCCTGGTGGGGGTCGACGCTGGCCACCGGCTCGTCGCCGAGGAAGATCTCACGCTCCTGGTAGAGCGCTCGAGCGATGGCGGTGCGCTGGCGCTGGCCGCCGGAGAGCGAGCCCACCGGACGGCGCATCAGGCCCGCCAGGCCGAGCCGCTCGCAGAGCTCGGCCACCTCGTCCCAGGGGCGCCTCAGCGGCCGCACCAGGTTCCACAGGTTGGCCAGCGCCGAGCGCTCGGCCAGCCGCCCCATGTAGACGTTGTGGTAGACGGCGAGCCCGGGCACCAGGCCGTGGTGCTGGGGGCACCAGGCGGCGGCCTCGCCGAGCCGGGCGCGCAGGGCCGCCAGCAGCGTGGACTTGCCGGCGCCGCTGGGGCCCAGCAGGGCGACGCGCTCGCCGCGATACAGGCGCAGGCGCAGGCCCGTCAGCACCCGTTGCTCGCCGTGGCCCAGGTCGACGTCGTCCAGGGCCACCAGGGGCGCGCGCGGCTCGCTCATCAGCGCAGCAGGCCGAGGCCTTCCGCCACGTCCTCGATGGGGGCGTACATGGCGTTGTCGGCGGGGATGAAGGCCGAACGGGGGAAGCTCGCCAGCAGCTCGGGGTCGTCCATGTCGAGCAGCGCCCGGCGTACGTCATCGCCGAAGCCGTCGCCGAAGCGCTCGTCGGCGTCGCCGCGCAGGGTCCACTGGTAGTCGGGATAGCTGGGCGTGGCCCAGATCACCTCCACCTGGTCGGTCTCGACCCGGCCGTCCTCGACGGCGGCCTCCCAGACCGAGTAGTTGACCGCACCGAGCTGGTAGGTGCCGGCCTCGACCAGCGCGATGGTCCGCGAGTGGTCGCCGGAGAAACCGACCCGCGAGAAGATCTCTTCCGGGGCGGCGTCGAAGCGCTGGCGCAGGAAGTGCTCCGGCATCAGCCGCCCCGAGGTGGAGGTCTTGGCGCCGAAGGTGAAGCTCAGGTCCGCGACGGCCTCGGGCAGTTCGTCTGCCGGCTCGAGCCCCGTCGACTGGTGGGCGATGAAGTAGGTCTGGAACTCGGCGTCCTCGGCGCCCTGGGCCAGGGCTCGGGAGCCGGGCACCAGGCGGCGGGCCTGGACGCCGGACAGGCCGCCGAACCAGGCCAGCTGGACCTGGTCGTTGCGGAAGGCGGAGACCGCCGCCCCATAGGACTTCACCGGCACGTATTCCACCTCGACGCCCAGCTGCGCCTCGAGATAGTCCGCGACCTTCGAGAAGCGCTCGACCAGGCGCGACTGGTCCTCGTCGGGGATGGCGGTGAAGCGGAAGGTGTCGGCGGCCGCGCCCTGGGCGAACAGGGCGAGGGCCACGGTGGATGCGGCGATCCAGCGCATGGATGGTCTCCTGGAGAAGTGAAGGGGGGTATTGTTGTGGCTCGGCCTCCGCCTGGCAAGCCCGCGTCGTCGACCGGCGGGGCCCTCAGCGGCACTCGCCCGAGGGGTAGCGCGTCTCGCGCAGGCTGTCCTTGATCTTCTTGAGATGCGGCAGGAAGTCCTCGCCGCGGCGCAGGGTGACCCCGGTGGCCAGCACGTCGATCAGCGCCAGCTGGATCATCCGCGAGGTCATCGGCATGTAATGGTCGGTGTCCTCCGGCGCGGTCACCGCCAGGGTCTCGGTGCATTCGTCGGCCAGCGGCGAGTCCGGGGCGGTGATGCCCAGCACCACGGCGCCGTTCTCCCGAGCCAGGCGGGCGATGTCGACCAGTTCCCGGGTGCGCCCCGTGTAGGAGAGGATCACCACCACGTCGCCGGTGTGGCAGGCCGAGGCCACCATGCGCTGCATCAGCACGTCGATGTAGGCCGAGACCGGCATGTTGAAGCGGAAGAACTTGTGCAGGGCATCCTGAGCCACCGCCCCCGAGGCGCCGAGCCCGAAGAAGTGCAGCTGCTTGGCCTGGGTCAGGTAGTCGACGACCCGCTCGACCCGGGCGGTATCCACCTCGCGCCGCGCCAGGTCGAGGGCGGCGATGGTCGCGCCGAAGATCTTGCCGGTGTACTCGCCGGCGGTGTCTTCGGGCTCCACGGCCTGGCTGACGTAGGGGGTGCCGCCGGCCAGGCTCTGGGCGAGCTTGATCTTGAAGTCCGGATAGCCCTTGGCATCGAAGCTGCGGCAGAAACGGTTGACCGTGGGCTCGCTGACCGAGGCCGCATGCGCCAGACTGGCGATGCTCATGCTGGTGGCGGCGGCCGGGTCGGCGAGGATGACGTCGGCGACCTTGCGCTCCGAGCGGTTGAGCTCATCGAGTCGGGTGCGAATGCGGACCAGCAGATCGTGACTGACCATGCGCGACGGAGTCTCCATGACGGTGGCGGCGGCGCGCCGCCTCTCTATGTGGTGATTTAACTACATTATAGGGGGCATCCTAGCGCGATTCGGCGGCGGTCAGCCAGAGGGCCGGGCTGGAGGTCTCGATAATTAGTAGTAAATTTACAAAATTATTTGGTCTGACGGCGTCCGCTGCGCTAGGATTTTGTTAAGTTAACCAGATGGGGGCGGAGATGAGCCAGTTCAAGCGGCCCGGTGAGGCCCGATCCTCAGGTGACATCGACACCGAAATCGATCTTGCCCTGTTCGGGGCGCTCGGCGATCTGGCCCAGCGCAAGCTGTTCCCCGCGCTCTTCCACCTGGAACGGGAGGGGCTGCTGGCCCCCGACACGCGGCTGCTCGGCCTGGCCCGCCAGGAACTGGACGTCGACGCCTTCAGGTCCCGGATCGAGAAGTCCCTGAAGACCTACGTCAAGGCCGAAGAGCTGGATCGCGAGGCGCTGGCCCGCTTCCTGGCGCGTCTCGACTTCCTGCCCCTCGACTTCACCAAGCCCGAGGGGTACGTCGCCATCCGTGAATGGCGCCAGGAGGCCGCTCGCCCCATGGTGGTCTATCTGTCCGTGGCGGCGAAGATCTACGGCGACATCTGTCGCCACCTGGAGGCCAGCGGCAGCCTCGACGACGAGTCGCGGGTCGTGGTGGAGAAGCCGATCGGCTACGACCTCGCCTCCTCCGCCGAGATCAACGACGCCATCGGCGCGGTCTTCCCCGAGTCGCGCATCTACCGCATCGATCACTACCTGGGCAAGGAAACCGTCCAGAACCTGATCGCCCTGCGCTTCGCCAACCCGCTGTTCGGTACCCAGTGGAACCAGAACCATATCTCCCACGTGGAGATCACCGTGGCCGAAAAGGTCGGCATCGAGGGCCGCTGGGGCTACTTCGACGATGCCGGCCAGCTGCGCGACATGGTACAGAACCATCTGCTGCAGCTGGTCTGCCTGATCGCCATGGACCCGCCGGCCAACCTCGACGCCGACGCCATCCGCGACGAGAAGGTCAAGGTGCTCAAGGCACTGCAGCCCTTCACCGACGACATGCTGGGGCGCGACGTGGTGCGCGGCCAGTACATCGCCGGCACCATCGATGGCCGCTCCGTGCCGGGCTACCTCGAGGAGGAAGGCGCCAACCAGGCCAGCCACACCGAGACCTTCGTGGCGATGAAGACCGGGGTGGCCAACTGGCGCTGGGCGGGCGTGCCCTTCTACCTGCGCACCGGCAAGCGGATGCCCGAGAAGCTCTCCCAGATCGTCATCCACTTCCGTCAGCAGCCCCACTACATCTTCGACCCCGACCAGCGCGAGCTGGCCGCCAACAAGCTGGTGATCCGCCTGCAGCCGGAGGAGGGCATCGCCCTGGAGGTGCTCACCAAGGACAGCGGCCTGGACAAGGGCATGCGCCTGCGCCGTGGGCCCCTGCACCTGGACTTCAGCAGCGCCTTTCCCAAGACGCGGATCCCGGATGCCTACGAGCGCCTGCTGCTGGAGGTAATGAAGGGGCAGCAGTACCTCTTCGTGCGGCGCGACGAGGTCGAGCATGCCTGGCACTGGTGCGACAGCCTGATCGCCGCCTGGGAGGACGACGAGGTGCCGCGACGCTATCCCGCCGGCTCCTGGGGGCCGGTTGCCTCCATCGCCATGATCACCCAGGACGGCCGCAGCTGGTATGAGGACTACTGAGGCATGTCGCTTGGCCCCAGGGCCGGTCGCGGCTCACTCAATACCGCCATGACTACCCAGGACGGCCGCAGCTGGTATGAGGACTACTGAGACATGACGATTGGCCCCAGGGCCGGTCGCGGCTCACTCAATACCGCCATGACCACCCAGGACGGCCGCAGCTGGTACGAGGACTACTGAGATGCACGACGATACCCCCAATGCTCGAGAATGCCTGGCCCGCCAGCTCGCCGAGGCGGTGGCCGAGGCCCTGAGGCACGACCTGGAAGCGCGTGAGCGGGTGCTGCTGGTGGTCTCCGGCGGCTCGACCCCGGTGCCCTTCTTCCGGGCGCTGGCGGCCATGGACCTGCCCTGGTCGCGCATCGACGTGACGCTGGCCGACGAGCGCTGGGTGGCCGAATCGGCCGCCGACAGCAATGCCCGCCTGGTGCGCCGCGAGCTGCTGCAGGGCAAGGCCGCCGAGGCGAGCTTCACCCCCTTGACCAGCGACGCGCAAACCCCCGAGGAGGGCGCGGCCGAGGTCGCCGCGCGTGTCGCTGCGCTGCCCTGGCCGGCCAGTGCGGTGGCGCTCGGCATGGGCGGCGACGGGCATACCGCCTCCCTGTTCCCCGACAGCCCGGAGCTGGCCCTGGCGCTGTCCACCGCCGAGCCGGTGGTGGCGGTGCGTACCCCGAGTCAGCCCCAGCCGCGCATCACCCTCAGCGCCGACCGCCTGCACCAATGCCCTCGCCATTTCCTGCACATCACCGGCGAGGAGAAGCGCGTCGTGCTGGGGCGGGCACTGGCCGGCGACGATACCCGGGCGCTGCCCGTCCGCGCCTTCCTGGCCAGCCCGCTCGGCATCTACTGGGCGCCCTGAGTCGCCATGGATCCCCTTTCAGGAGTCACGACATGACCATCGACAAACAGCTGCCGTCCACCCGCACCACCGAGCTCGACAGCATCTGCCTCAAGGCCGAGGTGATCCCGGTGCTGGCCATCCAGCGCGTCGAGGACGCCGTGCCCCTGGCCAGCGCCCTGGTCGAGGGCGGGCTCAGCGTGCTCGAGGTGACCCTGCGCACCGACTGCGCCCTCGAGGCCACCCGCCGCATCAAGGCGGCGCTGCCCCAGGCCAGCGTCGGCATCGGCACCGTGCTGACCCCGGCCCAGTATCGCCAGGCCGAGCAGGTGGGCGCCGATTTCGTCGTCACCCCCGGCACCACCGAGGCCCTCTACCGCTACGGCGTGGAGAGCCCGGTGCCGATGCTGCCCGGCGTGGCCACGGTCTCCGAGGTGATGATCGGATGGCAGTTCGGCTATCGCCGCTTCAAGCTCTTCCCCGCCGAGGCCAGTGGCGGGGTCAAGGCGCTCAAGGCGTTCGCCGGCCCGATCGGCGAGGCGCGTTTCTGTCCCACCGGCGGCATCAATCTCGACAACGCCGCGGACTACCTGGCCCTGCCCAACGTCATGTGCGTGGGCGGCTCCTGGCTCACGCCCAAGTCCCTGGTCGAGGCCGAGGACTGGAACGGCATTCGCCAGCTGGCCCGGGAAGCCGCCGAGCGCTTCCACCACTGATTTCCCGTGTTCTCTCTCGACAGCCAGTCGCTGTCCTTTTTCGCCCCGGCAACCCTGCCCGGGGCTTTTTTTCGGTTCTTCGCAGATCAGCGTGAAGTCGCTGCACGGCTCAGCTTGGCATGGTGGGTGTGCTCTTCGTGGGAGCGATCTTCAGATCGCGATCCGCCGCGCAGCGGCGGCGATAGCGGCACCGCGGTAGGATCTCCCCCGGGCGCCTATCGCCCAATGAATTGGGCTCCCACGATGACCTGCGCGATGGCTCTGTCCCGCTGATAGGGCGCTTCGCGGGAGATGCTATGTTGCCCGCCCGGCCTTGAGGGGCTCTGAAGCGCCGAACCGAGTGGCGCTACCACGGCCTGGTCGTCTAGATGTGATCACTCAGGAGGCGGGGCCGTCCAGGTCGTCCCGGGTGGGCAGGGCGACGTAGGCGCCGGGACGGGTGACGGCGTGGGCGCCGCAGCGGCAGGCGAAGGCCAGCGCCGCCTCGAGGCGTTCGGTGTCGCGGTGCCAGCCTTCCTCGACACCGTCCTCGGCGAGCCGGGCCAGCAGTCCGCCGATGAAGGCATCACCCCCCGCCGTGGTGTCCACCGGCTCGACCGGGGGTGGGGTGACGGCGAGCGAGAGCCCCGTGCCTTCGGCGCGCACGGCCCCGCCGCCGTCGGTGATGACGATGAGCCTGACGCCGGCCGCCAGGCGCTCGGCCAGCCAGGCGTCCTCGGGGTGGTCGCCGCGCAGGGCCTCGACCTCCTCCCGGGACAGTTTCAGCAGGTCGGCGGTGTCGAGCAGCCGGGTCACCAGGGCCGCGTCCACCCGGTCGCCGGGCCACAGGTTGTGGCGCAGGTTGGCGTCCACGCTGACCAGGCAGCCGGCCCGGGCGGCCATCTCGGCCATGGCCAGGGTGGTCTCGGCGATCGCCGGCTCGGTCAGGCTGTTGCTGCACAGGTGGAGGAGGGCGGGCTCGGCGAAGACGCCGGCCGGCAGGTGCTCCAGGCGGTAGAGCAGGTCGGCGGCGGGCGGGCGGTAGAAGTCGAAGGTGCGCTCGCCGTCGGCGTCCCGCGAGACGAAGGCCAGCGCCGTGCGCGCCTCGCGGGTCCGTACCACCCCGGAGAGGTCGACGCCCTGGGCGGCCAGCTCCTCGGCGAGGAAGTCGCCGAAGTGATCCTCGCCGAGCATGCCGAGGAAGCGGCTGGGGATCCCGAGCCGGGCGCAGGCCACGGCCACGTTGGCCGGCGCCCCGCCGGCATAGGGGGTGAAGGTCTCGGTGGTGCCGGCCGGGGCGTCTCCCAGGCGGCTGGAGAGCATGTCGACGAGGGCTTCACCGAAGGTGATGATGGGCAGCATGGGCGTGGATCTTCAGGGTGGAAGAGGGATGGGTCAGGCCACCTCATGGCCCCGGGCGGCTTCCAGCAGCGCGAACCAGGTTGGCCGGGGCAGCGTCAGGGTGGCGTCCTGTTGCAGGGCCTGGATGCGTTCCGTCTTGAGGCTGCCGATCACCGGCAGTGGGCGCCCGGGCAGGGCGCGCAGCCAGGCCAGGGCCAGGCCGGCGGGGCTCACGCCGAACGCCTCGGCCTGGGCCAGCAGCTCGGCTCGTGCCGGGCCGGTCAGCACCCGGCCGCCGCCCAGCGGCGACCAGGCCATGGGAGCCTGGCCGTCGCCGACCAGGGCATCGAAGAGGCCGTCGAACAGCGGCTGCGGATGGGCCAGGGAGAGCTCGAGCTGGTGGGCCACCAGGCGGTGGTCCATGGCGGCCTGCAGCCGGCGCCAGGCCTCGGGCAGGAAGTTCGAGACGCCGGCGGCGCCGACCTTGCCGGCGGCGATGGCGTCGTCCAGGGCGCGGGCGGTGGCCTCGGCGTCCATCAGCGGGTCGGGGCGGTGAAGCAGGAAGTGATCCAGGTGCTCCACGCCCAGGCGCTCGAGGGAGGCATCGATGGCCGCGGTCACGTAGGCCGCCGAGCTGTCGTAATGCTTGACGGCATGGGGCGAGGCGTCGCGCTCGGGGGTGACGATGCTGGTCTTGGTCACGATCCGGACCCGCTTCGCCAGGCCGGGGCGGGCGCGCAGGGCGTCGCCGAACAGCGTCTCGGCGGCCCGGTTGCCGTAGATGTCGGCGTGGTCGAACCAGTGCAGGCCCTGGTCGAGGCGCGCCTCGAGCCAGTCGGCCAGGGCGTCGGGGGCGTGCAGGTGCGGCGTCTCGTGCAGGGCCATCATGCCCAGGGCGAAGGGGACGTCGAAGGTGGAGGCGGAATCGGTCATGGGGTACTCGTCAGTGAGAGGGTGGTGCCCAGCAGGTGCTGGGCGCCGGGCACCAGCCATACCGGGTCGAGCCGGGTGTTGGCGGATTCGATGCACAGGAAGTGGCGGCCCGCCTCGGTAGGGGTGTCCGCCGGCAGCTCGTCGCCGGGGTGCCAGACCACCGCCGAGTCGCTGCCCTGGCGGGCGACGCGCAGCCGGCGGCGGCCGTCATCGAGGACCAGCTCGGCGTTGCTGTGATAGATGCGGTCCAGGCCGTGGCGAATGCCCAGCTCGCCCTGCTGCTCGCGCTCGGCGAAGTCGGCGAGCTTGTCCAGGTAGCGGGCGCCGGCCAGGCCCTCGATGCGGCAGGCCCGGGCGTCGGCCACGGCGAGATAGCTGTGCAGGGCGCCGGTGATCTTCACCGGCGTCTCGCCGACGTGCTCGGTGATCAGCTCCACGTGCAGGCGGTTGGCGTTGGCCTGGATCACCGCCCGGGGCGCCAGCTGGGAATGCAGCCGCTCCAGGGGAGAGAGGTGCAGCTCGACGCCTTCCTCGTGCTCGTCCACGGCGTCCAGGCGCCAGTCGGCCTTGCGGGCCGGGCCGTGCATGGGGCCGGAGCGGTCCGGGGACTCGTCGGCGGTGCGCTCGTCGGCGAACCAGGGCCAGCACAGCGGGATGCCGCCGCGGATGGCGCCGGGCAGCGTCTGGGGCGTTGGGGTGACCCATAGCCAGCCGCCGGGTGACATGTCCGACGGGGCGTCATGGCCGGCCGGATCGTCAGCCGGGTCGCCGGCCGCCGGATCGCCGGCCGCCGGATCGCCGGCCGCCGGATCGCCGGCCGGACGATAGTGGAGGACCTGGGCGCCCTGGAGCGAGACGGCGAGCTCGCCCCAGGGTTCGCGGGCCAGCCAGATCTCGCGGCCGGCCCAGTCGGCGCGGCGCTGGCCGTCGGTGGCGTCCAGCAGGGCGCGCAGGGATGCGGGAATCATTCGACCTCCTCGTTGTGCAGGGCCTCGGCGGCGCCCAGCAGGCCCGTCCAGGGGGCGGTCACCACCTTGATCGGGATGTCGGCGGTGTAGGCGCGCATGCGCCCCTTGTCGGCGAAGGCCTCGCGGAAGCGGCTCTGCGGCAGCCAGTCGAGCAGCCGCGGCAGGATGCCGCCGCACAGGTAGACCCCGCCGCGGGCGCCCAGGGTAAGCGCGGCATCGCCGCTGACGTCGCCGAGGATCTTCAGGAAACGCAGCAGGGTATCACGAGCCACCCCGTCGCCGCTGTCGGCCGCCGCGGTCACCTCGGCGGGGGTCGCGTAGCGTGGCGGCGCGCCCTTCAGCGAGCAGTGGGCGACGTAGAGGTCGAGCAGCCCCTGGCCGCACAGCAGCCGCTCCACCGAGATGCGGCCGTAGCGGTTGCGGAAGTGGCGCAGCAGGTTCTGCTCGCGCTCGTCGGTGGGGGCGAAGGTCACGTGGCCGCCCTCGGTGGGCAGGGGGATCCAGGCATGGCGGCCGGGGAAGACGCCGGCCATGCCGAGCCCGGTGCCGGGGCCGATCACCAGCCGGGCGGTATGGGGCGCGGCCTCGCCGGCCTGCAGGGTCACCAGTTCCTGCTCGGCGACATGGGGCACGCCCAGCGCCTGGGCCATGAAGTCGTTGATCACCTTGAACAGCGAGAGGTCCAGCGCCTCGTGCACCTCGGTCTTGGTGAAGTCCCAGTGGTTGTTGGTCATGGTCACCCGCTCGCCGTGCACCGGGCAGGCGAAGGCCAGGCAGGCCTCGCGCGGGGCGGCATCGCCCACGGCACCGACCCGGGCCAGGTAGTCCCGGGCGGCGGCGACCGGGCCGGCGTAGTCGGCGCAGGGCAGGCTCTGGATGTCGTGGGGCGCGACGGCGCCGGGGGCCACCAGCGCGAAGCGGGCATTGGTGCCACCGATATCACCGATCAGGGCGGGTCGTGTCATGGCTTCGTCTCGAGTGTTCGTCCAGGGGGCTCTTGAGGGTCGTCGGAATGACCGCCATGGTGCCACCCCTCTCGATGTTCCCACCGATCAGGGCAGGTTGTGTCATGGCTTCGTCTCGAGTGTTGGTTCAGGGGAGCTACCCTTGAGGGGCGCCGGAATGACCGCCATGGTGCCACCCCTCTCGATGTTCCCACCGATCAGGGCGGGTCGTGTCATGGCTTCGTCTCGAGTGTTGGTTCAGGGGAGCTACCCTTGAGGGGCGCCGGAATGACCACCATGGTGCCACCCCTCTCGATGTTCCCACCGATCAGGGCGGGACCTGTCACGGCGGCGTGGCCTCAGGCGTCCTCGTCATGGATCTGGCCGGCCTGGCGGGCCAGGTCGTCGGCCTCGAAGCCGCCGAACACGCCCGCGCCCTCCTCGCCGCGCATGGCCAGGTGGCGGAAGCCGCCGAACAGCTCGCGGCCCAGGCCGACGTGGTAATGGTCCAGCTCGGCCACGTGCTGCTCGCGGTCGGCCCAGACGCGGGCGTCCACCCTGGCCTCCAGGGTGCCGGCGTCGGCGTCCAGGCGCACGACGTCGCCGTCGCGGAGCTTCGCCAGCGGCCCGCCGTCCAGCGCCTCGGGGCTCATATGGATGGCCGCCGGGACCTTGCCGGAGGCGCCGGACATGCGCCCGTCGGTGACCAGCGCCACCTGGTAGCCGCGGTCCTGGAGCACGCCCAGGTAGGGGGTCAGCTTGTGCAGCTCGGGCATGCCGTTGGCCTTGGGCCCCTGGAAGCGCACCACGGCGATCACGTCGCGGTCCAGCTCGCCGGCGTCGAAGGCCGCCTTCATCTCGTTCTGGTCCTCGAAGATCCGCGCCGGGGCCTCCACCACGCGGTGCTCCTCCTCCACCGCCGAGACCTTGATCACCCCGCGGCCCAGGTTGCCGTCGAGCACGCTGAGCCCGCCGGTGGGAGCGAAGGGATCCGCCACGCCGCGCAGCACCTCGGGGTCGAGGCTGGCCTCGGGGCCCTCGCGCCACACCAGCTTGCCGTCCTCGAGGAAGGGCTCCCGGGTATAGGCGCTCATGTCGGTGCCGAACACCGTGGGGATGTCGCCGTGGATCAGGCCGGCGCCGAGCAGCTCGCGGAACAGGTAGGCCATGCCGCCGGCGGCCTGAAAGTGATTGATGTCCGCCTGGCCGTTGGGATAGACCTTCATCAGGCTGGGCGTCACCGCGGAGAGCTCGGTGAAGTCCTCCCAGGTCAGGGTGAGCCCCGCCGCCGCGGCCATGGCCACCAGATGCATGGTGTGGTTGGTGGAGCCGCCGGAGGCCAGCAGGCCGACCACGGCGTTGACGATGGCGCGCTCGTCGATCTGCCGGTAGAAGGGGCGGTAGTCGCCGCCGGGCTCGGTGTTGCGGACCGCCTGCTCGGTGGCGAAGCGGGTCAGGGCCTCGCGCATCTCGGTGCCCGGATTGACGAAGGAGGTGCCCGGCAGGTGCAGGCCCATCATCTCCATCATCAGCTGGTTGGAGTTGGCGGTGCCATAGAAGGTGCAGGTGCCCGGGCTGTGGTAGGACTCGGACTCCGCCTCCAGCAGGTCCTCGCGGCTGGCCTTGCCCTCGGCGAACAGCTGGCGGATGCGGGCCTTCTCCTTGTTGGGCAGGCCGCTGGGCATGGGGCCGGCGGGCACGAACATCGCCGGCAGGTGGCCGAAGCGTGCCGCGGCGATGAACAGCCCCGGCACGATCTTGTCGCACACGCCCAGATAGAGGGCGGCATCGAACATGTTGTGGGACAGGCCCACGGCGGTGGCCATGGCGATCACGTCCCGGGAGAACAGCGACAGCTCCATGCCCGGTTGGCCCTGGGTCACGCCGTCGCACATGGCGGGAACGCCGCCGGCGAACTGGGCGGTGGAGCCCATGGCGCGGGCCGCCTCCTTGATGACGGCGGGGAAGGTCTCCAGCGGCTGGTGGGCCGAAAGCATGTCGTTGTAGGCCGAGATGATCCCCAGGTTGGCGGCGTTCATCAGCTTCAGCGAGTCCTTGTCCCCGGCGCCGCAGGCGGCGAAGCCGTGGGCCAGGTTGCCGCAGGACAGCTCGGCGCGGTGCACGCCGCGGCGGTGCTGGTCGGCCATGCGCGCCTCGTAGAGCGCGCGGCGTTCGGCGCTGCGCTCACGGATGCGCTGGGTGACCTGCTGGACGGTGGCGTTGAGGGGCGTGCTAGCTTGAGCCATGGAACACCTCGACAGGGAGAAATGGTATATCTAGTAAGTTTAACAAAAAAATATCCGGATGCTCGGGTTTTGTCGGCTCATGCGGCTATAGTTGTAATTATTTTACCATGGTTGCGGGCGAGCCAGCGGCTTGGCGGGACGTCGGGGGACCTGCACACTGTAGGCATCCTGCCGGCCCCCTGTCAGCCGGCGCCCCGGAGAAGCCATGAGCCGCCTGCATCTCGCCGAGCAGTCCGCCGTGGCGGCGGTTCCCGCCGCGGCCTGGAACGCCCTGGTGGGCGACGATCATCCCTTTTTGCGCCACGAGTTCCTCAACGCCCTGGAGGCCAGCGGCGCCGTGAGCGACGCCAGCGGCTGGACGCCGCGTCACCAGACGCTTTGGCGCGGCGACGCCCTGGTGGGCGTGCTGCCGCTCTATCACAAGCGACACTCCTTCGGCGAATACGTCTTCGACTGGGCCTGGGCCGAGGCCTGGGAGCGGGCCGGCGGGCGCTACTACCCCAAGGGGCTCAGCGCCATCCCCTTCACCCCGGCGCCGGGGCCGCGGCTGGCCCTGGCGGACGACGTCGACCCGCTCGCGGCCCGCCGCCGGCTGGCCGAGGCCTGGGAGGGGAGCGAGCTGTCGAGCTGGCACCTGCTGTTCGCCGAGGACGCCGAGGTCGAGGCCTGGCGGGCGGCCTGTCCCGAGTTGATCCCGCGCCGGGGCGTGCAATTCCAGTGGCGCGACGCCGGCTACGGCGACTTCGCCGGCTTCCTCGCCGCGCTGACTTCCAAGCGGCGCAAGGCCATCCGCCGGGAGCGGCGCCGGGTCGCCGAGCAGGGCCTGACCCTGCATCGCCTGGAAGGCGCGGCGATCGGCGAGGCCGATCTGGCGCATTTCCATCGCTGCTACCAGATCACCTACCTGGAGCGCGGTCGCCAGGGCTATCTCGACGAGGCCTTCTTCGCCCGGCTGCGCCGGGCCCTGCCGGAGTCACTGGTGCTGGTCCAGGCCCGCCTGGAGGGCACCCCGGTGGCGGCGGCGCTGTGCCTGCAGGGGCGGCGTACCCTCTATGGGCGCTACTGGGGCAGCGAGATCGAGGCCGACGCCCTGCACTTCGAGACCTGCTACTACCAGGGCATCGAGCATTGCCTGGCTCGCGGCCTGAGCCGCTTCGATCCCGGCACTCAGGGCGAGCACAAGGTCACCCGCGGCTTCGCGCCGCGGCGGCTGACCTCGCTGCACCATATCGCCGATCCGCGCCTGCGCGCCGGGGTGGCGCGCTTCTGCGCCGAGGAGGCGGCCCACGTCGAGGCCTATATCGAGGCCGCCGAGCAGGCCCTGCCGTTTCGCCGGCCGGACGGGACGCCATGACCTTCGATGGATGAGGCGTTCCGGGGAAGATGGCATACTACGCCCCCAATGCTCTGGTGACGGAACTCCCTCCATGCTCAAGTGGCTGGCCATCGTGCTCATCGCCCTCCAGGCGCTGCTGCAGTATCGCCTGTGGTTCGGCGAGGGCGGCGTGCGCGAACTCGCCGAGGTGCGCCAGCGGGTGGCGCGGCTGGAGGCCGAGAACGCGCCGCTGCGCGCCCGCAACGCGCGGCTCGCCGCCGAGGTGGTCGACCTCAAGAACGGCCTGGATGCCATCGAGGAGCGGGCGCGCAGCGACATCGGCATGGTGCGCCGCGACGAGCAGTTCTACTGGATTCCCGATGCCGGCCCGGTCGCGGGAGGGAAGGCCCCGTGAGTGATCGACTCTGGCTGGTGGTGCCCGCCGCGGGACGCGGCCGGCGCATGGGCGCCGACCGGCCCAAGCAGTACCTGCCCCTGGCGGGCCGCACCGTGCTGGCGCTGACCCTGGCGCGGCTGCATGCGGCCTTCCCCGGGGCGCGGCTGTGCCTGTGCCTGGACCCGGAGGACGCCCGCTTCGATCCCGCCGAGGTGCCCTTCGCCGACTGGCGCCGGGTGCCCGGCGGCGCCGAGCGCGCCGACTCGGTGCGCCACGCCCTGGCGGCCATCGCCGACGAGGCCGAGGCGGCCGACCCGGTGCTGGTGCATGATGTGGCGCGGCCCTGCGTGACCGTCGACGACCTGCGCCGGCTGGCCGCCGCGGTGGCCGAGGCCCCGGCGGGTGGGCTGCTGGCGGCGCCGGTGGCCGACACCATGAAGCGCGACGACGGCGCCGGCGGGGTCCGCGGCACCGAGCCCCGGGCGGGCCTCTGGCATGCGCTGACGCCCCAGGGGTTCGCCTTCGGCCTGCTGCGCCGGGCCCTGGAGGCCGGCGGCGCCGCCGTCACCGACGAGGCCTCGGCGGTCGAGGCGCTGGGCCTGGCGCCGCGCCTGGTCGAGGGCCGCCGCGACAATCTCAAGATCACCCATCCGGAGGACCTGGCGCTGGCCGAGGCGATCCTCGCCGCTCAGGGCCTGCGGGTGCCGCCCCACAGCAAGGATCGCGCATGATGCGAATCGGCCACGGCTTCGATGTCCACCGCTTCGGCGAGGGCGACCACCTGATGATCGGTGGCGTCGCCATCCCCTTCGACCACGGCTTCGTCGCCCACTCCGACGGCGACGTGCTGCTGCATGCCGTCTGTGACGCCCTGCTTGGCGCCTGCGCCCTGGGCGATATCGGCCGCCACTTCCCCGATACCGACCCGGCCTGGGCCGGCGCCGACAGCCGCGTGCTGCTGCGCGGGGTGATGGAGCGGGTGCGGGAGGCCGGCTACCGGGTCGGCAACCTGGACGCCACGGTGATGGCCCAGGCGCCGAAGCTCGCGCCCCATGTGGAAGCGATGGCCGGGCACCTCGCCGCCGACCTCGGCGTGGCCCGGGATGCGGTCAACGTCAAGGCCACCACCACCGAACGGCTGGGCTTCACCGGCCGCGGCGAGGGTATCGCCGCCGAGGCGGTGGCGCTGCTGGTCCGGGAGGCCGCCGATGCTTGACGCCATCGACTGGCCACCGACCTGGCCGCGGGTGCTCGATGCCCGCTTCGGCGCCCCCCAGCCCGGCGGCTACCGTGCCGCCCCCGAGGACTTTCGGGTCGAGGAGTGCCTGGGCTTCGCGCCGGAAGGGCAGGGCGAGCACCTCTGGCTGTGGCTGGAGAAGCGCGCCCTGACCACCGCCCAGGTGGCGCGTCGCCTGGCCCGGGCCTGCGAGGTGGCGCCCCGCGCCGTGGGCTATGCGGGCATGAAGGACCGCCTGGCGGTGACCCGCCAGTGGTTCTCGGTGCACCTGCCCGGGCGCGAGGCCCCGGACGACCTGGACGCGCGCCTGGCCGACGACGCCCTGACGCCCCTCGAGATCACCCGCCACCCGCGCAAGCTCAAGCGCGGCGTGCATGCCGCCAACCGCTTCCGCCTGCGGATCACCGGCGAGGCCGCCGCCGACCCGGAACTCGAGGCGCGCTGGGCCTGGCTCTGCGACCATGGGGTGCCCAACCTCTTCGGCCCCCAGCGCTTCGGCCCCGAGGGGCGCAACCTGCAGCGCGCCGCCGCGCTGCTGGCCCGGGGCTGGCGCAAGCGGGACGACCGGGATGGCATGCTGCTCTCGGCGGCGCGCAGCTTCCTGTTCAACGAGCTGCTGGCCGCGCGCATCGCCGAGGGCTGCTGGGCGGCGCCGCTGCCGGGCGAGGCGGTGATCCTCGACGGCTCGGCGAGCCAGTTCGTGGCCGAGAGCGTGGACGCCTCCCTGCGCGAGCGTGCCGAGCGCCTGGACCTGCACCCCAGCGGGGTGCTCTGGGGGCAGGGCGCCTCGCTGGCCGGGGGCGAGGCCGGGGCGCACGAGGCGCGGCTGGCCGAGCGCTACCCGGCCCTGTGCGCCGGCCTGGAGCGCGCCGGGGTGCGCACGGCGCGTCGTCCGCTGCGGGTACGGCTGGGTGCCGCCCGCCTGGAGCGCGGCGAGCAGGAGGCCTGGCTGGCCTTCACCCTGCCCCGGGGCGCCTTCGCCACGGCGGTGCTGCGCGAGCTGATGGATCATCCGACCCTGAGTTTCCAAACGCCCCCGGCGGGGCCCGAGCGAGGAGGCGCGGATGCGTCGACTACTGCTGTCCAATGACGATGGCGTCCATGCCCCGGGCCTGCGCGCCCTGCACGACGCCCTGGTTTCCCATGCGCGGCTGCGCGTGGTGGCTCCCGATCGCGACAAGAGCGGGGCCAGCAACTCCCTGACCCTGACCCGGCCGCTGGCGCTGTCGACCCTGGACAACGGCTTCTACAGCGTCGACGGCACGCCGGCGGACTGCGTCTACCTGGGGGTCAACGGGGTCTGGGAGGAGCGCCCGGACCTGGTGATCTCGGGGATCAACCACGGCGGCAACCTGGGCGACGACGTCCTCTATTCGGGCACCGTGGCCGCCGCCATGGAGGGGCGCAACCTGGGCATGACCGCCATCGCCATGTCGCTGGTGGGCCGCCACCATTTCGAGACCGCGGGCCGCGTGGCGGCGACCCTGGTCGGCGCCGCCGATCGGTTGTCGCTGCCGCCGCGCAGCCTGCTCAACGTCAATGTCCCGGACCTGCCCTGGGAGGCGCTGCAGGGCTTCCGGGTCACCCGCCTGGGCTACCGGGGGCCGGCGGCCGAGCCGCTGGAGGTCCGCGACCCCCGGGGCCGCAAGCGCTACTGGATCGCCCCGGTGGGCGAGAACGCCGACGACGGCCCGGATACCGACTTCGCCGCCGTGGAGGCCGGCTTCGTCTCCATCACGCCGCTGCAGACCGACCTGACCCGGCATGCGGCCCGCGACGACGTGCAGGACTGGCTGGATGCGCTCACCTGACCTTCTCGGGGTCGGCATGACCTCCCAGCGGACCCGCGACCGCATGGTGGATCGCCTGGCGCGCCAGGGGATCCGCGACCGGCGCGTGCTCGAGGTGATGGCCGCCGAGCCGCGTCATCTCTTCCTCGACGAGGCCCTGGCCCATCGCGCCTACGAGGACACCTCCCTGCCCATCGGCCACGGCCAGACGCTGTCCCAGCCCTGGATCGTGGCGCGCATGACCGAGCTGGTGCTGGAGGAGACGCCCGGCCGCGTGCTGGAGGTGGGCACCGGCTCCGGCTACCAGACCCTGATCCTGGCGCGGCTGGTGACGGAACTCTGGTCGGTGGAGCGGATCAATGCCCTGCATCGCCGCGCCGGCGAGCGGCTGCGCCGGCTGGCGGCCCGCAACGCGCGCCTGCGCCTGGCCGACGGCGGCCACGGCTGGTCCGAGGCGGCCCCCTTCGAGGTCATCCTGCTCACCGCCTGCGCCGGGGCCCTGCCCGAGCCGCTGCTCGCCCAGCTCGCCGACGGCGGCGTGATGATCGCCCCGGTGGCGCAGTCCGACGGCACCCAATGGCTGACGCGGGTGCGCCGCGAGGGGGGCTCGTTCGATATCCAGCGGCTCGAGCCGGTGCGCTTCGTGCCGCTGCTGGAAGGCGTCATTCGTTGAAAGGAGTCGTGCTTGAAACGTGAAATCGGCCTCGTGCTGCGGGGTGCCGGCATGGGCGCCGCCGATGCGGTGCCCGGGGTGTCCGGCGGCACCATCGCCTTCGTCACCGGCATCTACGAGGAGCTGCTGCACAGCATCCGGCGATTCGGCCCCGAGGCCCTGGGGGCCTGGCGACGGGGTGGCCTGGCGGGGCTGGCCGGCCACCTGAACCTCGCCTTCCTGCTGCCGCTGCTGGCCGGCATCGCCGTCAGCCTGATCAGCGTGGCGCACCTGGTGGTGTGGCTGATGGAGGCGCACCCGCTGCGCCTCGACGGCTTCTTCTTCGGCCTGGTGGCCGCCTCGGCGCTGGTGGTCGGCCGGCATCCGGCCGACTGGCGGGCCTGGCACCTGCTGCCGCTGGCCGCCGGGTTGCTGATGGCCCAGGCGCTGCCGGCGCTGATGCCCTGGGTCACGGCCCTGGGCAGCCCGGAGCTGGTGCTGGTCGTGGGCGGCGCCATCGCCATCAGCGCCCTGCTGCTGCCGGGGGTCTCGGGCAGCTTCCTGCTGCTGACCATGGGGCTCTACAGCCGCGTCATGGAGGCCATTCGCGGCTTCGATCTGGACGTGCTGGCGCTGTTCGGCGGCGGCTGCCTGGTCGGGCTCTTCGTCTTCTCACGGTTGCTGTGCTGGTTGCTGGACCGCTTCCACACCGCCACCCTGCAATTGCTGGTGGGCTTCATCCTCGGCTCCCTGCCGGTGCTCTGGCCCTGGCGCGAGCTGGTTCGCTACCAGCTCGGCCCGGACGGGCAGATGATCCCGCTCGATTTCCGCTATTTGACGCCATCGGCGTTTACCCAGGTGACCGGCGAGCCCGCCCAGCTGGCCTCCGTGGTGGCGCTGATGCTGATCGGCGCCGCCCTGGTCTGGGGCGTCGGGCGCGCCCATCGCGGCCCGGTCGAGGACCGGCGCGAGACGCGACAGGAACACAAGGAGGAAGGTTAGGATGCACAAGGTATTGCTGATCTCGGGGCTGGCCCTGACCCTGGCCGGCTGCGCCGCCACCCAGGAGGCGTCGCAGCCGATCCGGGTCCAGGACCTGTCGGCCAGCCGGGCCGCGGACACGCCGGCCCGCTATACCGTCAAGGGGGGCGATACCCTCTACGGCATCGCCTGGCGACACGACATGGACTACCGGGACCTGGCGCGCCTCAACGACATCGCTCCCCCCTATCGCATCCAGCCGGGCCAGCAGCTGACGCTCGGCGGCGACGCCGGACGCGCGGCCGCCGGCGCCGCGGGGACTGCGGACGGCGGTGGCGTGGTGGCCACGGGCCTGGGGAGCGCGGATACGGATGACGGCTCCCTGGACTGGCTGCTGCCCGACGGCAGCACCGAGTCGCGGACGGCCGCCGACGAGGGGGCGGCGACGAACGGGGACGAGGCGCCGGGGCCGGTCTACGACTACGACAGCCCCGGTGCCGACGGCGAGCTGGGCGAACGCGACCTGGCCGAGCGTCGCCAGCGCGAGGCGGCCGAGGGCGATGGTGAGGCGGACGATGCCGCCGAGCCGGCGGCGACGGCGCAGAAGACCGATGCGGCCGACGACGAGCCGGCCGGGTCCCGGGCCGCCCCCGAGGCCGATGCCGGCACCCGGGTCGCCGGCGAGCCCGAGGCCGAGGCGGACGAGCCGCGCCGCTACACCCCGGTGGATGAGGTGCCCTGGCAGTGGCCCGTCGACGGCGAGGTCATCGGGGCCTTCGGCGAGGGCGGCAGCATCACCGCCGGCATTGATATCGGCGGTCGAAAGGGGCAATCTGTCAAGGCGGCCGGCCCGGGCATCGTGGTGTATGCGGGCAGCGGCGTCCGCGGCTACGGCAACCTGATCCTGATCAAGCACAACGACCAGTTCCTGAGCGCCTACGCCCACAACGAGGCCCTGAGCGTGGAGGAGAACGACGTGGTCGAGGCCGGCGAGGTGATCGCCACCATGGGCGACAGCGATGCCCAGGACGTGCGACTGCACTTCGAGGTGCGCAAGGACGGGCAGCCCCAGGATCCGCTGACCTACCTGCCCGAGCGTTGAAGGATCGGGACCCTGCGCCGCTCGTTTCGGCCAGGCAACGTCATACAATTACAACGTCTGACATCGATCGTTCCGGGCATGACACGATGCCCAGTCGCAACCATGGGGTAGCAATCGATGAGCATGCTTGAACGGGATCTTCAGGATGTGGACCTGGAAACGGCCGACAACGCCGAGCGCGAGGTCGAGCTCGACAGCGGCGAGGCCGCCGAGTCCAGCGACGAGGCCTTCGAGAAGGCCCTGAGCCGGGAGGATCGTCACTACCATCACAGCCTGGACGCGACCCAGATCTACCTCAACGAGATCGGCTTCTCGCCGCTGCTGACGCCGGAGGAGGAGGTCCACTACGGCCGCCTGGCGCGGCAGGGGGACCCGGCCGGCCGGGCCCGGATGATCGAGTCCAACCTGCGCCTGGTGGTCAAGATCGCCCGGCGTTACCTCAACCGCGGCCTGACCCTGCTCGACCTGATCGAGGAAGGCAACCTGGGCCTGATCCGCGCCGTGGAGAAGTTCGACCCCGAGCGCGGCTTCCGCTTCTCCACCTACGCCACCTGGTGGATCCGCCAGACCATCGAGCGGGCGCTGATGAACCAGACCCGCACCATCCGCCTGCCCATCCACGTGGTCAAGGAGCTCAACATCTACCTTCGGGCGGCCCGCGAGCTGACCCAGAAGCTCGACCACGAGGCCACCGCCGAGGAGATCGCCGACTACCTCGACAAGCCGGTGGAGACCGTCAAGAAGATGATGGGGCTCAACGAGCGGGTCTCCTCGGTGGACTATCCGGTGGGCACCGAGAGCGACAAGCCGCTGATCGAGACGCTGGCCGACGACAACGACCTGGGGCCGGAGTCGACCCTGGTGGACGGCGACGTCAAGCAGCACGTCGACGACTGGCTGGCCGAGCTCACCGAGAAGCAGTGCGAGGTGGTGGTGCGCCGCTTCGGGCTGCGCGGCCACGAGGCCTCCACCCTGGAGCAGGTCGGCGAGGAGATCGGGCTGACCCGGGAGCGGGTCCGCCAGATCCAGGTGGAGGCGCTCAAGAAGCTCAGGCGGATGCTCGACAAGCAGGGACTCGACCTGGACGCCATCTTCGAGTGAGCCTCTCCGCCGTGCCGAAGAGCCAGGACGCCCGTCCTGGCTCTTCGCGTTATGTGTCGATGAAAATGCTGGCCGAATCTTGTTTTTGAGTTTTTGCTGCTGGATTTCTTCATGAATTTGGTTTTTGAATCCATGAAAAAGCCGGCATCCTGAAAAATAATAGGGCTTTTTCGCGGAGATCCGACCCATGGCCCGACCCCTGCGTGCCGACATCGACCTGGACGCCCTGCGCCACAACTATTGTCTCGCCCGCGACCAAGCCCCGGAGAGCCGGGCGGTGGCGGTGCTCAAGGCCGATGCCTACGGTCATGGCCTGGTGGCCTGCGCCCGGGCCCTGGAAGACCTGGCACCGGCCTTCGCCGTGGCCTGCCTGGAAGAGGCCGAGACCCTTCGCGAAGGGGGAATCGCCGCGCCCATCATGCTGCTGGAAGGCATCTTCGAGGCCGCCGAGCTCGAGCGGGTGGAGGCCCTGGGGCTGTGGATGGCGGTGCACAGCGACTGGCAGCTCGAGGCCCTGCTGACCTACCGCCCGGCACGCCCGGTGCCGGTGTGGATCAAGGTCGACTCCGGGATGCACCGCCTGGGCTTCGCGCCGGAGCGGGCCGAGGCGGTCTGGCATCGCCTGGCCGCCGCGCCCGCCCAGGCCTGCGACCTCCACCTGATGAGCCACTTCGCCACCGCCGATGCCGAGGACGACGCCTACTTCGCACGCCAGACGGCCCGCATGAAGGCGCTGGCCGAGCGCCTCGGCGCCCCGCTGTGCCTGGCCAACTCCCCGGCCACCCTGGCCCGGCCGGAGAGTCACGGCGCCTGGAACCGCCCCGGGGTCATGCTCTACGGCAGCGACCCCCTGGAGGCGGCCAACCCGGTCAGCCGCCGGCTGGCCCCGGTGATGACCCTGCGCTCCGAGGTCATCGCCGTGCGCGAGCTGGCCGTCGGCGAGCCGGTGGGCTACGGCGGTCGCTGGACCGCGGCGCGCCCCTCGCGCATCGGCGTGGTGGCCTGCGGCTATGGCGACGGCTATGACCGGCACGCCGCGGACGGCACCCCGGTGCTGGTCGAGGGGCGGCGCGCCTGCCTCGCCGGCAAGGTCTCCATGGACATGCTCACCGTGGATCTCACCGATCTCCCGGACGCGGACATCGGCAGCGAGGTGGTGCTGTGGGGCCGGGCGGCCAACGGCGAGGCGCTCTCGGTGGACGAGGTGGCCCGCCACTGCGACACCATCAGCTATACCCTGCTGACCGGGGTGCTGCCCCGGGTGCCCAGGCGGTATCATGGGGCCGACTGATCGCCGCACCACGGGAAGCCGCATGTCCACGGACGACACAACCAAGACCTCCTTCGCTCATCCGCGCTACTGGCCCACCTGGCTGGGTATCGGGGCCATGTACGCCGTGGCCTGGTTGCCCTGGCGACCGAAACTGTGGGTGGGCAAGGCCATCGGCCTCGCCGCCTGGCGCCTGGCCAGGCGCCGGCGGCACATCACCGAGACCAATATCCGGCTGTGCTTTCCGGAGCGCGATGCCGAGCAACAGGCCGCCCTCGTTCGGGAGAGTTTCATCGCCAACGGCATCGGCCTGGTCGAGACGGCCACCGGCTGGTGCCGGGATCACGAGCACCTGCGCCACCGAGTGGTCTTCCGCGGGCAGCAGCACATGGCGCGGCTGCAGGCGCAGGGCCGGGGCGCCCTGATCCTGGGGGTGCACTTCTCGACCCTCGACCTGGGCGCCGCCCTGCATGCGCTCTACTTTCGCGCCGATGCCGTGCAACGCCCCCACGACAACCCGCTCTTCGACCGCTTCATGGCACGCTCCCGGGCCCCCTATTTCGATGCGATCCTAGACCGCCACGACCTGCGCGGCGTGGTGCGCCGGATCAAGGCCGGCCATGCGGTCTGGTACTCGCCGGACCAGGATTTCGGTCGCGATGCCAGCGTCTTCGCCCCCTTCTTCGGCGTCGAGGCGGCGACGGTGCGCATGACCGCACGCATCGCGCGCATGACAGGGGCGCCGGTGGTGCCGCTGATCTTCCATCGCAACCCCGACGACCGCACCTACACCCTGGAGTACCTGCCGCCCCTGGAGGATTTCCCCTCCGACGACGAGGTGGCCGACGCCACCCGGGTCAACGCCGTCATCGAGGCCGCCATCCGCCGCCACCCGGAGCAGTACCTGTGGTTGCACCGGCGCTTCAAGACCCGGCCCGAGGGCGAGCCCAAGCTCTACTGAAGCAAAGCGTCAAGTAGAGCTTGGGAGTGCGAAGCTGGAAGAGCGGCGCTCCGCGCCTGGAAGACCCCGGCGTTGCCGGGAGCTGTCAGCCGTAAGCCATAAGAAAACCCCACGACCGCGAGGTTCGTGGGGTTTTCACTTACCGCTTAAAGCTTATGGCTTACAGCTGGTGCGCAGCGCCTCAGGCATCGATGCGCTTGTACTTCATGCGGTGCGGGGTATCGTCGCCCACGCGCTTCTTGTGGTCCGCCTCGTACTCGGTGTAGTTGCCCTCGAAGAACTCCACGTGGGAATCCCCCTCGAAGGCCAGGATGTGCGTGGCGATGCGGTCCAGGAACCAGCGGTCGTGGGAGATCACCAGGGCGCAGCCGGGGAAGGCCAGCAGGGCTTCCTCCAGGGCGCGCAGGGTCTCGATGTCCAGGTCGTTGGAAGGCTCGTCGAGCAGCAGCACGTTGGCGCCCTGCTTGAGGGTCTGGGCCAGCTGCAGGCGGCCCCGCTCGCCGCCGGACAGGTCCGACAGGCGCTTCTGCTGGTCGTTGCCCTTGAAGTTGAAGCGGCCCACATAGGCCCGCGAAGACACCTCGTAGCCGTTGATGTTGAGGATGTCCTGGCCGTCGGAGACCGCCTCCCAGACCGTCTGCTTGTTGTCCAGGGCGTCGCGCAGCTGCTCGACGTAGGCGATGTCCACGGTCTCGCCGACCACCACCTCGCCGCTGTCCGGCTGCTCGCGGCCGGCGATCAGCTTGAACAGGGTCGACTTGCCGGCGCCGTTGCCGCCGACGATGCCGACGATGGCCCCGGGCGGGATCGCGAAGTCCAGGTTCTCGTAGAGCAGATTGCCCTCGAAGGCCTTGGACACGCCGTGGAATTCGATGACCTTGTCGCCTAGGCGCGGGCCGGGCGGAATGTAGATCTCGTTGGTCTCGTTGCGCTTCTGGAAGTCGCCGGACTGCATCTCCTCGAAGCGGTTGAGGCGCGCCTTGCTCTTGGCCTGGCGGCCCTTGGCGTTGGAGCGCACCCACTCGAGCTCGTGCTTGATGGCCTTCTGGCGCGAGGCCTCCTGCTTGGCCTCCTGCTCCAGGCGCTTCTCCTTGGCCTCGAGCCACTGGGAGTAGTTGCCCTCGAAGGGGATGCCCTCGCCGCGGTCCAGCTCGAGGATCCAGCCGGCCACGTTGTCGAGGAAGTAGCGGTCGTGGGTGATCGCCACCACGGTGCCGCTGTAGTCGTGCAGGAAGCGCTCCAGCCAGGCCACGGACTCGGCGTCCAGGTGGTTGGTGGGCTCGTCCAGCAGCAGCATGTCGGGGCTGGAGAGTAGCAGGCGGCACAGCGCCACGCGCCGGCGCTCGCCCCCGGAGAGGTTGCCCACCTGGGCCTCCCAGGGCGGCAGGCGCAGGGCCTCGGCGGCCACCTCGAGCTTGCGCTCCAGGTTGTGGGCGTCGGCGGCCTCGATGATGTTCTCCAGCCGCGCCTGCTCGGCGGCCAGGGCGTCGAAGTCGGCGTCCGGCTCGGCATAGGCGGCGTAGACGCCGTCGAGCTTCTCCTGGGCCTCCTTGATGGCGCCCAGCGCCTCCTCGACGGTCTCGCGGACGTTCTTGTCGTCGTCGAGCTCGGGCTCCTGGGGCAGGTAGCCGACGTTGATGCCCGGCATCGGGCGGGCCTCGCCCTCGAACTCGGTGTCGACGCCGGCCATGATGCGCAGCAGCGTCGACTTGCCCGCGCCGTTCAGGCCCAGCACGCCGATCTTGGCGCCGGGGAAGAACGACAGCGAGATGTCATTGAGAATCTGTTTCTTGGGGGGCACGACCTTGCCCACCCGATTCATGGTGTAGACGTATTGCGCCATGGAATCTCACCAGAGGTTGGAGGTTCGGAATCGGAGGAATCGATGGGCCACGATGATAGAGGCCGGGAGGGGGAAAGGCCAGGGCCGGGCGGCATCCAGGGGCGGGCCGGCCCCCGTCCGACCGGGCGCCGCCCGTGCCGGGCGGCGAGGGCGCGGGAGCGTCGGCCCAGGCTCAGGACAGGCCGTGCTCGGCCTTCAGGCGGGCCAGCTCCTGCTGGGCCTCGACCCGCTCGGTGACATCCTTCTGCACGCCGATGTAGTAGGTGAGGTTGTCGTGCTCGTCGTAGACCGGGGTGATCGACAGCTCGTTGTAGAAGAGGGTGCCGTCCTTCTTGTAGTTGCGCAGCACCTCGCGGCAGGGGCGGCCCTCGGCGAGCGCCTTGCGGATCGTCGCCAGGCCCGGCTGGTCGCGGTCCTCGTTCTGCAGGAAGCGACAGTCGCGATACAGGATCTCGTCGGCGCTGTAGCCGGTCAGGCGCTCGAAACCCTGGTTGACGTAGATCAGGATGTTCTCGTCGCCCTCCTGCTCGGCGACGACGATGCCGTCCTCGGAGGCATCGACCATGCGTTCGAGGAGGTCGGGACTGATCAGGGGGGGACGTTTCATCGAGGCGTTCCTGTCGCGAAGGCTTTGCGGGTGCCGCTCCCTCGTCGGTACCCATTGCGAAATATCATGGCCAGCCGGGCGCAGGATTTCAACGCCCGGTGTCTCACTCGACCTCGGGCAGGCGTCGGGCGCTGGCCGCCGCGGCGAGCGCCGTGCCGGCCAGCGCCAGCAGCAGCGCCCCGGGCCCGAACCACTGGGCCAGGGCGCCGGCCAGGCCCCCGACCAGCAGCATCAGCACCCCGGTCAGGGTGTTGGAGAGGGCCACGTAGAGGGCCCGGTCCTCGGCGCCGGCGAGGTCGACGACATAGGTCTTGCGGCCCAGGCGGGCCCCGGCATGCACGATCACCAGCAGGCCGTAGAGCAGGGCATGGGGCCAGACGCCCATCGCGGCGTCCCCCGGCCACCAGGCGACCAGCGCGCCCAGCAGGCAGCAGGCCGCGGTGCCCAGGGCGGCATGGCCCATCACGCGGCGGCTGGAGGCATCGGCGCGCTTGCCCCAGGCGGGGCTGGCCAGCATGCCGGCGACGCCGGAGACGATCACCAGCACGCCCAGGCCGCCCAGCTGGTCGCCGGCCTGGCGCTGGCCGAGCAGGGCCAGGTAGGGCAGGGCCAGGGCGCTGGACAGCAGCAGGGCCCGCGTCAGGCTGAAGTCGCGGAAGGCGCGGTCGTCGCGCAGCAGGCGCAGGCCGGTGCGCAGGGCCGACAGGACGCTGTCGCCGCCCTCCACGGCGCCGGGCGCCTCGGCGAGGCGTGCGGCGCAGGCGGCGTTGAGCGCCCAGCCCAGGGCGGCGATCCCCAGCAGGGCGGCCAGGGCGAGCTCGCCCGGGCGGTCGTCGACGAGCACCAGCACCACCCCGGCGGCCAGGGTCGCGGCGCCGGCCAGGCTGCCGCTCCAGCCCATCAGGGTGCCGCGGCGCCGCTTGGCGATGGTCTTGCCCAGCACGTCCTTGGTGGCGATCGACGACAGCCCCCGGGCCAGCGACAGCGCCACCAGCGCGGCGAGCACCAGGCCACCGCCGACCCCGCCGGCGCCGAACAGCGCCAGCAGGGCCAGGGCCGCCGCGGCCAGGGCCTGGATCGCGCCGCCCACCACCCATACGCCCTTGCGCTCGGGGCGCCGGCGGATCAGCCCGGCGACGAACAGCTGGGGCAGCAGGGCGCCGGCCTCGCGGATCGGCACCAGCAGGCCGACCATCCATACCGGGGCGCCGATCGCCCCCAGCAGCCAGGGCAGCACCAGGCGGGCGCTTGCCAGCTCGTCGGCGAGCTTGTTGCCCAGCGACGCCGCCAGGTGCAGGAAGAAGTTGCGCGGCTGCTCCCGGCAGGCCGCGTCGGGGATGTCGCGGCACATCCGGCTGTCCTCGTCGCCGGTCAGCCACTCGTAGAGGCGGGTCTGGCTGATCTCGGGGGCGGCCATGGTCGCTCCTCGCTGGTAGGATGAGGGCCTAATTGTTGCGACAGGAAGGACGCCGTGTCACGTATTCGCATCCACTACTGTACCCAGTGCCACTGGCTGCTGCGCAGCGCCTGGTACGCCCAGGAGCTGCTCTCCACCTTCGGCGAGGACCTGGAGGAGGTCGCCCTGGTGCCCTCCCACGGCGGTTACTTCGAGATCTTCTGCGACGACGAGAGCCTCTGGGAGCGCAAGCGCGACGGCGGCTTCCCCGACGTCAAGGCGCTCAAGCAGCGGGTGCGCGACCGGCTGGATCCCGGCCGCGATCTCGGCCATATCGATCGATAATTCGGACTCGAGGGTCGAGGGTCGAGGGTCGAGGCTCGAGGGGCGAGGGGCGAGGGGCGAGGTGTGAGGTGTGAGGTGTGAGGTGTGAGGTGTGAGGTGTGAGGTGTGAGGTGTGAGGCTCGCGGCCCGCAGCCCGCAGCCCGCAGCCCGAAGCCCGAAGCCGAAGCCCGAAGCCCGAAGCCCGAAGCCCGAAGCCCGAAGCCCGAAGCCAACAATCTACAGGGAGTTGTCATGACAGCGGATCGTCGCGCCATGCTCTACGGCCTGGGCGCCGTCGGGCTCTGGTCCACGGTAGCCACCGCCTTCAAGGTGGCGCTCGCCCATATGACCCCGCTGGAGCTGATGTGGATCGCCTCGCTGGTGTCCTGGGCGGTGATCGGTGTGCTGGTGGTCCGGCGCGGGCAGGTCGCGGAGGCGCTGGGCCGGGGCTGGCGCACCGCCGCCTGGGCCGGGCTGATGAACCCGGTGGCCTACTACCTGGTGCTGTTCGCCGCCTACGACCGCCTGCCCGGCCAGGAGGCCATGGCGCTCAACTACACCTGGGCGCTGGCCATGGCCTTCCTGGCGGTGCCGATCCTCGGTCAGCGGCTCACGCCGATGGACGTGGTGGCCGGCCTGGTCGCCTATGCCGGCGTCTGGGTGATCGCCACCCGCGGCGCGGTGTTCGACGTGGCCTTCGCCGATCCGCTGGGCGTGGGCCTGGCGCTGGTCTCGACGCTGATCTGGGCGCTGTACTGGCTGCTCAACGTGCGCGATCGCCGCTCGCCGCTGGTCGCCCAGTGGCAGAACTTCTCGGTCGGGGTCCCGGTGCTCACGGTCCTGCTGCTGGCCGGCCCGGGCCTGCAGTGGCACGGCGCCACCGGGCTGGCCGCGGGCGTCTACGTGGGCCTGTTCGAGATGGGCATCGCCTTCGTGCTCTGGCAGCTGGCGGTGAGCTCGGTGTCGCGCACCGCCAAGGTCTCCAACCTGATCTTCCTGTCGCCGCCGGTCTCGCTGCTGCTGCTCCACTTCGTCGTCGGCGAGCCGATCCTGCCCTCGACCCTGGTGGGGCTGGTGCTGATCCTCGGCGGGCTGGGCCTGCAGCAGTGGCAGAAGGCCCCGGCGGCCCCCGCCGACGCCTGAGCGCGCGTTTCCCCGGGGCTGGCGTCATTCCCCACGGGCGGCGAGCGCCACGCCTTCCGCCTCCAGCAGGGGCGCCAGCGCCGGCCAGACGTTGTCGAGCAGGGCCGGCTGGGCCGCGGCCTTGGGGTGGATGCCGTCGGCCTGCATCAGGGCGTCGTTCAGGGCCACCCCCTCCAGCAGGAAGGGCACCAGCGGCACCGCATGGCGCTCGGCGAGCTCGCGGAACACGCCGGTGAAGGCGTCGCGATAGGCCGGGCCGTAGTTGGGGGGGATGTCGATACCCAGCAGCAGCACCTCGGCACCGGCGCCCCGGCTGGCCTCGATCATCGCCGCCAGGTTGGCGTGCAGCTGCCCCGGCGGCAGGCCGCGCAGGCCATCGTTGCCGCCCAGTTCCAACAGAACGATATCCGGGGCATGCTGTCGGAGCAGCGCGGGGAGTCGCGCCGCGCCGCCGCCGCTGGTCTCGCCGCTGATGCTGGCATTGACCACCCGAGCCGCGCCGTCCAGGCGCTCGGCCAGCAGGTGCACCCAGCCGGCCTCGCGCTCGATGCCGTAGGCGGCGCTCAGGCTGTCTCCCATCACCAGCACCACCGGGCGTTCGGCCGCCCCCGCCGGGGCCGCCGCCAGCAGCCACAGCAGCGCCCAGCAGAGGATGACGGCGACGCCGCCGCGACCAACAGGGATGCGCTTTCTCATGTCCGACTCCTTGCCAAGCTCTCGTAGACCGTTGCTGCGCGCCGCCCACCTGACCAAGCGGGTGGAGAGCGGCGACCGCTCGCTGACCATTCTGAACGCACTCGACCTCGAGGTGTTCCCCGGCGAATCCCTGGCCATCCTCGGCCAGAGCGGGGCGGGCAAGTCGACCCTGCTGGGCCTGCTGGCCGGCCTGGACGCCCCGACCTCCGGCGAGCTGGCGCTGTTCGGCGAGCCGCTGGGCGCGCTGGACGAGGACGGCCGCGCCGCCCTGCGCGCCGGCCGCGTCGGCTTCGTGTTCCAGAACTTCCAGCTGCTGCCCACCCTGACCGCCCTGGAGAACGTCCTGCTGCCCCTCGAGCTCGCCCCGGGGGCCGATGCCGAGGCCCGGGCCCGCGACTGGCTGGCCCGGGTGGGGCTCGGCGAACGCCTCGACCACCTGCCCAAGCAGCTCTCCGGCGGCGAGCAGCAGCGCGTCGCCCTGGCCCGAGCCTTCGTCACCGGCGCCGAGCTGGTGTTCGCCGACGAGCCCACCGGCAACCTGGATCCGGCCACCGGCGAGCGGGTCATCGATACCCTCTTCGCGCTGAACCGCGAGGCCGGCACCACCCTGGTGCTGGTCACCCACGACCGGGCCCTGGCCCGCCGCTGCGACCGCTGCCTGGAACTCGTCGAGGGGAGGATGCGGGAGGCCGAGCCCGAGGAGCTCGGGGCATGAGGGGCCGCCATCTGCACGCGCTGCGGCTGTCCTGGCGGGGCCTGCGGCGCGACCTGAGGGCCGGGGACGTGCGCGCGCTCTTCCTGGCGCTGACCCTGGCGGTGGCCGCCGCCACCATGATCGGCTTCTTCCTCGATCGCCTGGAGCGCGGCCTGACTCGCCAGGCCGGGCAGCTGCTGGGCGGCGACGTCGTCCTGGAGCAGTCGCGGCCCTTCGAGGCCGAGCTGCGCGCCGCGCTGGAGGAGGCCGGGCTGGCGCTCTCCGACCAGGTGGACATGGTCTCCATGGTCCGCCACGGCGAGGCCTTCCAGCCGGTCAGCGTCAAGGCGGTGGACGACGCCTATCCCCACTACGGCGAGTCGCTGGTCGATCGCGGCGCGGGCCGCGAGGCCCTGGCCAGCGGCCCCGCCCGGGGCACGGCATGGATCGCCCCGCGGCTGGCGCTGCTGCTCAACCTGGAGACCGGCGACACCCTGCGCCTGGGCCGGGCGGAGCTCGAGGTGGGCGGGGTGATCGAGCGCGAGGCCGACCCCTCGGCGGGCTTCGGCAGCTTCAATCCGCGGCTGATGATACACCTCGACGACCTCGCCGCCACCGGCCTGGTGCAGCCCGGCTCGCGCATCGAGTACGAGCTGCTCGCCGCCGGGCCCGCCGCGGCCGTGGAGCGCGTCATGCCCCGGCTCGAACGGCTGCGCGCGGCGGGCGTGGAGGTCCGCGACGTGCGCCGCGACCGCCCCCGACTGGGCAGCGCCCTGGCGCGCGCCGACCGCTACCTGAGCCTGGCGGGGCTGGCCGCGGTGCTGCTGGCCGGGGTGGCGGTGGCCATGGCCACCCGGCGCTACGTGGAGCGCCACCTGGACACCGCGGCCCTGCTGCGCTGCTTCGGCGCCCGCCAGGCGGAGCTGGTGCGGCTGTTCGCCCTGCAGCTGCTGTGGCTGGCGCTGGCGGCCTCGGCGCTGGGCGCGCTGCTGGGGCTGGCCGGCCAGGCCGCGCTGCTGGCGCTGCTCGGCGCCCTGGTGGCGGTGGAGCTGCCGCCGCCGGGGCCGGCGCCGCTGGTGCTGGGCGTGCTCACCGCCCTGGCCGTGCTGGCCGGCTTCGCGGGCCCGACCCTGCTGCGCCTGCGGCGGGTCAGCGCCCTGAAGGTGCTGCGCCGGGAGCTGGACCCGCTGCCGGCCTCCGCCTGGCTGGTGGTGGGCGTGGCCGGCCTGGTGTTCGGCGCCCTGCTGTGGCTGTACTCCGGGGATCCCGGCCTGTCGCTGGTATTGCTGGTCGGTGGCGCCCTGGCGGGAGGGCTGCTGTGGGGGCTGGGCGGAGTACTGCTCGCCGGCCTGCTGGCGCTCTGCGCGCGGCTGCCCCGTCGCGACGACGCCGGCCCGCTGCAGGCCCTGCGCCTGGGCGGCCGCCAGCTGGCCCGGCGCCGCGCCACCAGCCTGGGCCAGCTGCTGGCCTTCTCGGTGGCGCTGTTCGCCATGGCGATGATCGCCCTGGTGCGCGGCGACCTGGTCGACGCCTGGCGGGATCAGTTGCCCGCGGACACCCCCAACCACTTCGCCATCAACATCCAGCCCGGCGAGCGCGACGCCTTCGAGGCGGCCCTGGGCGAGGCCGCCGCCTCGCGCAGCGCCCTCTATCCCATGGTCCGCGGGCGGCTGACCGCCATCGACGGCCGGCCGCCCCGCCAGGCGGTGCCCGAGGAGGCCCGCGGCGACAACGCCCTGCGCCGCGAGCTCAACCTGACCTGGCGGGCGAGCCTGCCCGAGGGCAACCGCCTGGTGGCCGGCGAGTGGTTCGCCCCCCGCGCGGGCGGCGCGGCCGGCGGCTGGGTCGAGGCCGCCGAGGCCGGACCGGGCGCCGCCCGGGTGCCGATCTCGGTGGAGAGCGGCCTGGCCGAGCGGCTGGGGCTGGCCCTCGGCGACACCCTGACCTTCACCATCGGCAGCGCCGCCATCACCGGCGAGATCGAAAGCCTGCGCGAGCTGGACTGGGACAGCTTCCGGCCCAACTTCTACGTGATCTTCCCGCCCGGGGTGCTGGAGCGCTTCGGCCATAGCTATATCACCGCCTTCCACCTCGACGGCGCCGACCGCGAGGCCCTGCGGGGGCTGGTGCGCGACTTCCCGGGGGTGACCCTGCTCGACGTCGAGGCGATCCTCGAGCGGGTCCGCGAGGTGCTCGCCCGGGTCACCCGGGCCGTGGAGCTGGTGCTGGCCTTCGTGCTGCTGGCCGGGGTCAGCGTGCTGCACGCGGCGCTGACCGCCAGTCTGCCGGTGCGTGCCCACGAGGCCGGGCTGCTGCGGGTCTTCGGCGCCGGCAACCGGCTGCTGGCCCGGGTGCAGGGCGCCGAGTACGCCCTCCTGGGCCTGGCCAGCGGCCTGCTCGCCGCGGGGCTGGCGGAGCTCGCCGCGGCCGGCCTCTATGGCGGCTGGCTGGAGCTGACGCCGCGCTGGCACCCCGAGCTGTGGCTGGGCCTGCCGGCGGCCGGGGCCGTGCTGGTGGGCGGCATCGGCCTGTGGCTGTCCCGGGGGCTGCGGCGCCGGGCGCCGGCGGAGAGCCTGGCGCTGCTGGGCGAGACCTGAGCCCGCGAACACGATCACGGACCCGCATCGGAGAGGACGCATGAAGGAATCGCTGCGCTTTCGCCTGCTCGAGGCCCAACTGGCCCTGGCCCGGGAGGCCTCGCGCTCGGTGGTACTGGTGGTCACCGGCCAGGCCGCCACCGGCAAGTCGGCGCTGGTCAACGAGCTCAACCATCGCCTCGAGAACCGCCTCACCGAGGTCCATGCCCTGGCGCCGAGCAGCGAGGAGCGCGCTCGTCCCTACTGGTGGCGCTACTGGCGCCGCCTGCCGGCGAGGGGCCGGGTCGGGGTCTTCATCCACGGCTGGTACGGCGATGCGCTCTTCGCCCGGGCCGAGCGGCGAATGGGCGAGGGGGCCTTTCGCGACCGGCTGGCCGAGATCCGCGCCTTCGAGGCCGAGCTCGCCGCCGAGGGGGTGGCCCTGGTCAAGCTGTGGCTGGACATCGACCGCGACGAGCAGGGGCGCCACCTGGAAGCGCTGCAGCGCGACCCCGAGAGGGCCTGGCAGGTCAAGGAGCACGACTGGCAGCGCCACCTCCAGCACGCCGAGCTGGCGCGGCTGGGCGAGGCGATGCGCGGGGCCACCGAGGCCGAGCACGCCCCCTGGCAGCGCCTGGCCGGCGGGCCCGGGCAGGCGCCGGCCAAGGCGGTGGCGCAGCGCCTGGTGGAGGCCATGGTCGGGGCGCGGCCGCGGATCGAGGCGCCGCCGCCGCTGACGCTGCCCGGCGGCTCGCAACCGCCGCGCCTGGCGACGCGGGCCGCCCCGGCGCCGCCGCCCCTGGACAAGGCCGATTACCGGCGTCGCCTGGCCGAGGCACAGGCGCGGCTGGCGGGTAATGCCCGTGAGGCCCAGCGCCGCGACATCCCGGTGGTGCTGGCCTTCGAGGGCCAGGATGCCGCCGGCAAGGGCGGCTGCATCCATCGCCTGACCTCGGCCCTGGATGCCCGCCAGTATCGGGTGCATCGCATCGGCGCGCCCAGCGACGAGGAGCGGGCCCATCCCTGGGCCTGGCGCTTCTGGCGGCGGCTGCCGCTGGACGGGCGCGTGGCGATCTTCGACCGCTCCTGGTACGGCCGCGTGCTGGTGGAGCGGGTCGAGGGGCTGGCCGCGCCGGCGGACTGGCGGCGCGCCTACGACGAGATCCGCCGCTTCGAGGCCCGGCTGCTGGCTCACGGGGCGGTGCTGGGCAAGCTGTTCCTGGCCGTCGACAAGGACGAGCAGCTGCGTCGCTTCCACGCCCGGGCCGAGACGCCCCATAAGCGCCACAAGCTCACCGAGGAGGACTGGCGCAACCGCGAGCGCTGGGACGACTACTGCCGGGCCATCGACGAGATGTTCGTCCATACTCATGGCGTCGACGGCGGCTGGGCGCTGATCGATGCCAACGACAAGCGCCGCGCCCGCCTGGCGGTGCTGGAGCGCGTCAACCGGCTGCTGGAGGCCCGGCTGGCGCGTTGACCGGACGGCCCCGGCCGCCGGCAGGCCGTCCCCGCAGACCTTCAAGGAGATCCCAATGTCCATGACCCCTACCCGGGCCGCCCTGCTCGCCACCTGCCTCGGGCTCGCCGCCGGCGCCGCCCAGGCCGACGCCGAGCGCCTCGAGGCCGACTTGCGCGAACGCTTCGGCGGGATGCCAGGTGAGTTCAGCCTCGGCGAGGTGTCCGACGGCCTGCTCGGCGATCGCGCCACCGCCGAGGACCTGCACTTCGTCGCCGCCGACGGCGAGCGGCTGAGCGTGGCGCGCTATGTCGTCGAGGGGGACTACGAGACGCCCGATGCCGTCATTCTCGAGGGCCTGAGCCTGGAGGACGACGACCCGCAGGACCTTCGGCTGACGGCCGAGCGGGTTCGCGTCGGCGACCCGGAGGCCGCCCTGCTGTGGCCCGAGGGCCGTCCCCTGGCGATGGGTTTCACGGCCGCCGACCTGACCGTCGACGGCCTGGTCGTGGAGGGCCGAGGGGAAGGCACCGCCGTGGTCTCCGCCGACGGCAAGAAGCGCCTGCCGGGCGGCCCGGCGGGGCGTGGGCGCGTCGCGGTCGAGCACCTGACGGCCGGCGACCTGTCTCCCCAGGCCATCGGTCGACTCTCCATGCAGGGCATCGAGGGCCGAGGCGAGGGGCCGGACGAGGTCGGGGAGGGCAGCTTCTCGCTGGCCTCGCTGAGCCTCGAGGGGCTCGACGAGCTCGACGGCCCCCCCGACCGGACGACCCTGGAGCGCCTGGAGCTCCAGGACCTGGCCATCGAGGCCGACCGGCTGGTCGCCGACCTCGCTCGCATGACCGTCGACGGCGACATGCGCGATGGCGAGGGCGGGGTCCGCCTGGAGGCCCTGGAGCTCGACCTGGCGCGGATGATCGAGCTGGCGCCGGCGGAGGAGCGCACGCCGCTGCGCCTGGCCAGCAACGTGCTGACCGACGGCCGCGGCCGGTTGACCCTGGATGCCGCCTTCGACGGCCGCTGGGAGGCCCTGGGCCGCAAGGCCCTGCTCACCGGCGACAGCCGCATCAGCGCCGAGGATGCCTTCCGCTGGGACCTCGACGTGGAGTTGCCGGTGCGTCTGCCGGAAGGCGTCGATCCGGCCGCCTACCTCGCCGAGCTGGACGACCTCCGGGGCGTGACCCTGCTCGGCGGCGAGATCGAGACCACCCTCGCCGAGCTCGGCCTGTTCGCGCGCATGCCGGCAGTGATGGCGGCCAGCCGCGGGGTGGGCGAGGCCGAGTTCCTCGAGCAGGCGCGCACCCAGGCCAAGGGCATGGGGACCATGCTGGGGCCGGAGATCGGCGCCATCCTCGACGGCCTGGTGGACCTGATGGCCGGCCAGGCCGAGACCCTGCAGGTGAACCTGACCCTGCCCGCCGAGAGCGGGGTGGCGGGGCTGGCCGCCGACCCGCTGGCCCTGCCGGGCAAGCTGTCGATGCGCGTGGAGACCCGCTGAGCCGGCCCGGCGGGCCGGCCTCGCCTTCAGGATTTCTGAAGCGCGGATGAGAAATGATGGCCCATTTCATGACGGGCTTTCATGTGAAAGCCGCCATGGGCTGGGGTATCATGACGGCCTTCGATTCTCCCGTGACGCGAGGTTCTCCGCCGATGTTCAGCCGTGATATGCAGATTGCCGGTTTCGATGATGCCCTGCTCGACGCGATGCAGAAGGAAAGCGCGCGTCAGGAGGCGCACATCGAGCTGATCGCCTCCGAGAACTACGCCAGCCCCCGGGTCATGGAGGCCCAGGGCAGCCAGCTGACCAACAAGTACGCGGAAGGCTATCCCGGCAAGCGCTACTACGGCGGCTGCGAGTACGTCGACGTGGTCGAGCAGCTGGCCATCGACTACGCCAAGGAGCTGTTCGGCGCCTCCTATGCCAACGTCCAGCCGCACTCCGGCTCCCAGGCCAACGGCGCCGTCTTCCAGGCCCTGGTCAAGCCGGGCGACACCGTGCTGGGCATGAGCCTCGACGCCGGCGGCCACCTCACCCACGGCGCCCGCCCGAACTTCTCCGGCAAGCACTACAATGCCGTGCAGTACGGCATCGACGAGAGCGGCCGCATCGACTATGACCAGGTCGCCGAGCTGGCCCGCGAGCACCGGCCGAAGATGATCATCGCCGGCTTCTCCGCCTACTCCCAGATCATCGACTGGGCCAGGTTCCGCGAGATCGCCGACGAGGTCGGCGCCTACCTGCTGGTCGACATGGCCCACATCGCCGGCCTGGTGGCCGCCGGGGTCTACCCGACGCCGCTGCCCCACGCCCACGTGGTCACCACCACCACCCACAAGACCCTGCGCGGCCCCCGTGGCGGCCTGATCCTCTCCAGCGAGGGCGACGCCGACATCGAGAAGAAGCTGCAGTCCGCGGTCTTCCCGGGCAGCCAGGGCGGCCCCCTGGAGCACGTCATCGCCGCCAAGGCGGTGTGCTTCAAGGAGGCCATGGACCCCGAGTTCAAGACCTACCAGCAGCAGGTGGTCAAGAACGCCCAGGTCATGGCCGGCGTGTTCCTCGAGCGCGGCTTCGACATCGTCTCCGGCGGCACCGAGGATCACCTCTTCCTGCTGTCGCTGGTCAAGCAGGGCCTGACCGGCAAGGACGCGGACGCCGCCCTGGGCCGCGCCCACATCACCGTCAACAAGAACGCCGTGCCGGGCGACCCGCAGAGCCCCTTCGTGACCTCCGGGCTGCGCATCGGCACCCCGGCGGTGACCACCCGCGGCTTCGGCGAGGCCGAGTGCCGGGACCTGGCCGGCTGGATCTGCGACATCCTCGACGTCATGGCCAAGGGCGAGGACACCGCCGCCATCGAGGCCGAGGTCAAGGCGCAGGTCGAGGCCGTCTGCGCCCGCTTCCCCGTGTATCGCTGATCCCCGGCGGCGCTTCGCGACGCCCCGCTCCGGCCTGGCCCGGAGCGGGGCGTCCTGCATTCAGCGCCCGGAAGCATGGCCTGTTCGGCGCTTTGGGCACCCCTCGCCCGGGCTAGGCTTGGCGCCTCGCCGGAAGGACCGATGACCGATGCTGGAACACCGAAGGAAGTCGCGACACGAGTCCCTGTTGCCGAGTGCCGATCACGACGAGAGCGGCCAGGCCTGGATGGTCAGCTACATCGACGTGATGACCCTGCTGGTGGCGCTGTTCGTGCTGATGATCGCGCTGTCCGATCGCTTCGATGCCGCCCCCGAGCCCGAGGCCATCGCCGGCGCCTTGGCCGTCGAGGGGCCGCCGAGGCTCGGCGTGCCGCTGCCGGAGGCCCTGCGTCGCGGCGAGCGGGTCGTGCCGCGGGGCCTGGCCGCGGCGGGGCTCGCCCCGGGGGCGGTCTCGGCTGCCCTGGGCGTGGCCGGGCTGCCGGCCCGGGATACCGTTCCCGCCCCGCCCGCATTGCTGGCCCGGGCCACCCCGTCCCCGGCGCCGGCCGCGTCCCTGCCGCGGCTGGCGCTGCCTGAGGGCGGCCTGCCCGAGGGGCCCGTCGCCGACTACATGGTGATCCTCACCGACCGGCTGCCCGAGGGCATGGCGCCTGTGCCCGAAGGCGCCGCGCCGACCCTGACCCTGGCGGCCCGAGAGGTGGCCGAGGAAGTGGCGTCCGCGCCCTACCTGCCGGACCTGGAGGGCGTCGAGGTCTCGCGGGTGCCGGAGGGCGTACGGCTGCGCGTCGAGGATCGGCTGCTGTTCCCCTCCGCCCAGGCCGAGCTCACCGACGAGGGCCGGGCCCTGGTGGCGGAGCGCCTGCGCGAGGTGGTGGCCCGCCACGTCGGCGAGGTCGCCGTGCAGGGGCACACCGACGACCGGCCCATCCAGACCCCGCGCTTTCCCTCCAACTGGGCGCTGTCCAGCGCCCGCGCCATCGCCATCGTCGAGGCCCTGGTCGAGGCCGGCGTGGCGCCGCAGCGGCTGCGCGCCGTGGGGCTGGCCGACACCCGGCCGCTGGCCGAAAACGACACCGCCGAGGGGCGCGCCCGCAACCGGCGCGTCGAGGTGGTCATCCAGGCGCGCTGAGGCGGCTACCAGCCGCCCAGTATGCGTCTGGTCCGATACGGTGCGTCATGGCATGCCCAGTGCCCAAAATGCTGTGGTCATTCGATGCGCCCGGCTTTCAAGGGAACGATGGCGTCGCCATTCTTATACCATCTTGTGATTAAGTTTTAACGGCTCTCTCTGTCTGAGGTTTAAGGTGGTATTGGCTGATTATTTTTTTGGCATGGCGTGTGTTGTCTTGGGGCTACGTAAATCATGCATTCTTATTAGAGGGCGGCTCATGCCATGAGGAATCAGGATTGCGGTCAAGTGGCTTGGGGTAAGGTTTTTTCTGAATAAGAAGAAAGTTTGATGCCTTGGGAGAAGGTCTTTTTATTCTGTAATTATAGTTTAGAGGGTTAAACATTAATAAAGCTCTGGCTTTGCGGGCCGGCTGGTTAAGGATCAACTATCGGGCTACCGTGGGAAGAAGGTTGATCATGGTGTTTTGCATTCGCTCCATATATGAGCCGCTGGCTCAAACGGATGAATCAAGATGGCCAGTCGGGAGGAATGGAAAGACCTTGGGCGGGCGCTCCGCGTATGTCGGGGTGGTTTTGTGTCGGTGGGCGTCTTCAGCCTGTTCATCAACCTGCTGATGCTGGTGCCGGCAATATACATGCTGCAGGTCTACGACAGGGTGCTTTCGACCCAGAGTGGCGAGACGCTATTAATGCTTACCCTGTTGGTGATCTTCCTCTTCGCGGTCATGGGAATGCTGGAACTGGTGCGTTCGAGGGTGCTGGTGCGCATCGGTAATCTGCTCGACACCCTGCTGAGCGAACGACTCTATCGGGCGATGTTTCGCCGCAGTTTACTCGTCGAGGGGCGTCAGTCGTCCCAGCCGCTTGATGATCTCTCCACTCTACGTCAGTTCTTGTCCGGCAATGGACTGCTGGCCTTCTTCGATGCGCCCTGGGTGCCGGTCTATCTCGGCGTATTGTTCCTCTTTCACGTCTGGCTCGGGGTCTTCGCCACCATCGCGGGGCTCGTGCTGCTGGCACTGGCTCTGATCGGCGAAAAGGTGACGCACTCGCTCCTGTCCGCGGCTCAGCGGGAGCATATCAAGGCACGTGAACTGGCGGCGTCCAATCTGCGCAATGCCGAGGTCCTGCATGCCATGGGCATGCTTCCGGGCATATTGGGGCGCTGGTCACGGCGTCATCATCACTTTCTGTCCGAACAGTCCCGGGCCAACGACCGCGGGGAGGCCTTGAGCAGTGTCTCGCGGGTGCTGCGCCTGCTGGCCCAGTCATTGATCCTGGGCCTGGGCGCCTGGTTGGTGCTGAGCGCCGAGATGACGCCGGGCATGATGATCGCCGGCGCCATTCTCATGGGACGTGCCCTGGCCCCCATCGATCGCTTGATCGGTACCTGGAAAGGGTTTGTGTCCGCGCGTGGTGCCTATGGGCGTCTCGACGAGCTGTTGACGACGACCCCTGCGGAAGAGGCGTGCATGTCCCTGCCAAGCCCTCGGGGAGACGTCAGCCTCGAAGACGTCGCCGCGGCCCCTCCCGGCGGCCAGGTGCCAAGCCTCCGGGCCATCCGGCTGGGGGTGAAGGCCGGCGAGCATGTCGGGGTCGTCGGCCCCAGTGCGGCCGGCAAGTCGACCCTGGCCAGGGTCATTCTGGGCATCTGGCCCCCATTGTCCGGCACCGTGCGCCTCGATGGTGCCGATATCACCCGCTGGAATCGAGAGGAGCTGGGGCCCTTCATCGGCTACCTGCCGCAGGATATCGAGCTCTTCGAAGGCACTGTCGCCGAGAACATCGCCCGTTTCGGTGACGTGGACTCCGACATGGTGGTGGCCGCGGCACGCAAGGCCGGCGTGCATGACATGGTGCTGGCGATGCCCGAGGGGTATGACACCGTCATCGGGACCGGAGGGGGCGGGCTGTCCGGTGGCCAGCGTCAGCGTATCGCCCTGGCCCGGGCGCTCTATGGCGCCCCCGTGCTGGTGGTGCTCGACGAGCCCAACGCCAGCCTCGACGATCGCGGCGAACACGCGCTGCGCGCGGCGATGGTGGCCCTCAAGCGCGAGGGCGTGACCCTGTTCGTGATCAGCCACCGGGTCAGCGTGCTCAAGGGGATGGATACCCTGCTGGTGATGAGGGCGGGGGAGGTCCAGATGCTCGGCCCCCGCGAAGAGGTGTTGGCTCACCTGGCCGGCAAGTCGGCACATCGGACGTCCGTGGCTCAGGCGGCGAGGGGCAGGATGATGGCGGTGCCGGGAGGGCACCCTGGCAGGGGACGGGGTGCGACGGGGGGGCAGCGCGATGCAGCAGACGACCAATGAGCGCAATGTGGCGCCCCTCTCGCAACACTCTGAGCCCAGCGGCCAGGACGCTTCGGTGCTCGAAGGCGACTACCGCGTCGTTCCCGTCGACTATCGCCGTTATCAGCGCCTCGGCATGCTGGTGCTGCTGTTGGCGTTGGGCGGCTTCGGCGGCTGGGCCTTTACCGCCAACCTGGCGGTGGCCGTGGTGGCGCCCGGCCATGTGACGGTGGAGAGCTTCCGGCGGACGGTGCAGCACCTCGAGGGCGGGATCGTCAGCGAGATCCTGGTCGCCGATGGTGACCAGGTCGCGGCGGGGCAGCCGCTGGTGGTGCTCGACGACACTCGCGTGCGGACCCGGCTCCAGGTGGCGCGCACCCAGTACCTGGTCGGGCGGGCCACCCAACTGCGGCTGCTGGCGGAGCAGCGCGGCGACGAAACGCTGACGTTTCCCGATGCGCTCATCCACAGCGGTCTGCCGAGGGTGGACGAGGTGCTGGCCGTCCAGCAGGCGTTGTTCAGGGCGCGGCGGCACTCGCTTCAAGGCACCCTGACAGCGTTGGACGAGCAGGCCGTGCAGCTGCAGCGCCAGGTCGAGGGGCTCGAAGAGATGGTGCAGCTCGGCGAGCGCCGTGTGGCGTCGCTGCGCGGCGAGGTGGCCGATCTGCGTAACCTGTTCCGCAAGGGGATGGTCGGCAATCAGCGGCTGCGCGAGCTGGAGCGCAATCTGCTGGAGATCTCCAGCGAGGTCGCCAGCCACCGCGCCGAGATCGGCCGGATCAGTTCCCGTATCAGCGAGAGCCGCGTCGAGCGCGAGATCCGGGTGCAGCAGTATCAAAGCGAGATCGGCGAGCGGCTGCGTGACACCCAGACCCGGGTCACCGAGGCCGAGGAGCGGATCATCGCCTTGACCGAGCAGCTGGGCCGTACCCATGTCATGGCCCCGGTGGCGGGCACCGTGGTGGAGCGCCGGGTGAACTCGGTGGGCGACGTGGTGCGCGCCGGCGATCCGCTGCTGGATATCGTGCCGATCAACGACGACTTCCTGGTCGAGGCCAGGGTGCCCGACCACGATATCGATCGGCTGCATATCGGCCAGCCGGCGGAGATCCGCTTCTCCGCCTTCAACCGGCGCGCGACCAACGTCATCGCGGCGCGGGTGATCTTCGTCAGCGCCGACAGCCAGGTGGACGAGGCCACCGGCGTGCGCTTCTACCGGGTGCGCCTGAGGGTGACCGAGCAAGGCCGCCAGGAGATGACCGACCAGATGCAGCTGCTTTCCGGCATGCCGGCCGAGGTGATGATCCGCACCGGCGACCGCACCTTCGCGAGCTATATCGCCAAGCCGGTCACCGACATGCTGGCCAGGGCCATCAGGGAGGAATGAGGGGCTATCCCGAGTGGGGTGTGGGTCTACGGGGGCGCCGGACCAGGGAGTGGGTCGAATCCGAGATATCAATCGAATCCCGCAGGGAGCGATCACTTCCAATGGATTGGGCACCAGTGGAGGTGGGTCATGTCAGAACATGATGAAGATATCCTGCAAGTCACGAGTCCGGGCACGGTCACGGTCGATGAAAGTCCGGATGTGACGGACGATGAAATCACTGTCGAGGATAACTGGGCGGCGCAATTGGCAGCCCTGTTTCCCGATGGTGACGAATACGATTTCGCCAAACCCGCCAATCTCGCGCGAAAGACGGGCTTTATCACCACCGATCCGGGCCTGACGAACATCGGCTGGGCCTCGGACGAGGAGGGAAGTCCCGTCAGTGATCAGGCGGCACTCGATGGTGATGGAAACCCGATCAAGGCGCTAGATCCTGATTCGGGGAACTATGAAACGGTGACGCTCAACACCGATCCGGACAATGACAATATCCTCATTGGCACGACGGAATCCGGGAATATCGCCTTTATCGCCGTCATCGTGGAAGGCGAGGAGGGACCGGACGGCGCCTCGCATGACGTCTATATCCTGGACTATCTGCCGAAGGAGCATGGGGACGACACGGACCATGACGATAGCGTTTCGCTCGACGGCCTCTTCGTCACTGCCACCGTGAGTCAGACCGTAGAGTTCGACTTCGAGGGCGCTCCCTCGGGGCACAACGATTTCATGGCGTTTGGCGATCCCGACGGAGTCGCGATCGTGGTGACCGGCCGCTTCCTCGGTGAGGAGGTCAACAGCAGTCAATCCGGGAATGAGCCCACCTCACTCGCCGCCGACAGTAACAACATCAACGCCGAGGAAGGACTGGTTGTCACCTATGTGAACGACATGGAAGACAGCTACATCGTCCCTGATCTTTCCGGACCCGAGGCGAGCGACCCCGCCAATATCCAGTTCGCCTCGCTGCAGACGGCAACGGAAGCCTCGGTGACCATCGTCAAGGTGGGCCCCGGCAGCACGACCGCGACGGTGCATCTCACTGCACTGTTCACCGAAAAGGAATTGGGCGACGGCTCCACGGATGGCACTGAAGGCTTCATCCCGGGCATCGCCGATGATATCGAGGTCCCCATTTCGGCGGTCTCCATCATCTCGGCCGCCGGTGTCGAGGCCGAGCTGGACATGGATTCGAGTAAATCTCAATACTACACGCTTGAATCCGATGGCTCCGTGGTGGTCTATGGCGTCAACGAGAATGACACCATCACCTTCGTGACCGAGGGCGACCACAACCGGGTCAAGGTGGAGAACGCCGGAGAAGGCAACGCCAGGTTCAACCTCGGTGGCGTTGCCATCGCCGACGTCAATACGCAGACCGATGCGGATGCCGTCACTCTGGCGTTCGATGACGACGGCCCGGGCGATCCGACGGTGACGCTGAGCGAGACCGACCCGGTCGGGCTGACCTTCGACGGCGGGCTGAGCGGCGGCAACTTCACCGGCACCGAGAGCGCCGACGACACCAGCAAGAGCACGCCGACGGTCGCGGTGGTCGACTTCTCGGCGGCCTTCACCATCGGCAACCAGGACGACTTCGGGGCCGACGGCGCCGGGCAGACGGATATCGACTACGCGCTGCAGCTCGCGGTGGCGGAAGGCACCGCTTCGGGCCTGACCTCGGGCGGGGAGTCGATCAACCTCTACATCAACGGCGACGGCACCCTGGTCACGGGCTCGACCGCCGGGGACGAGGGGTCGGTCGCGGCCGGCAACACGATCTTCACCCTGGCGCTGAACGGCACCACGGGCGTGCTGACGCAGACCCAGAGCGGGGTGATCGACCACGGCACAACCGACACCTACGACGGCGCCTACATCAGCGACGAGAAGCTGCTGGCCGACGGGCTGGTCGAGCTGGTGGCCTCGGCCGAGACCACCGACAGCGAGGGCGACACCAGCGGCGTCAACTCCGAGACGCTCGACCTCGGCGGCAACGTGCGCTTCGGTGATGACGGGCCGGGGGATCCGACGGTGACGCTGAGCGGGACCGACCCGGTCGGGCTGACCTTCGATGGCGGGTTGATGGATGGCAACTTCACCGGCACCGAGA